>NZ_CP047656.1:3961730-4290640 GCF_009906955.1 Paraglaciecola mesophila | reverse complement strand
AGTGCCCAATACATGGGTTCGGTTAAATTCAGAAAAAGTGCTAGCAGCGGGGACAGCAACAATAAAGGCACTATACTCGTCAACCAGTGGGCCAACACCTTTACCAACACAACTAGCGGAAGAGGCGTAGCTGACAGCATTATCTGCTCCAAAGAGCCATCGTTGTAGTCGTCTTTAAACAAGCGCTCCATGCCGAGTAAAGATGATAAAATAGCCGCTACCCAAATCACACCAGGACCGACTTTTTGCAAAGTGTCTGGATTTGGCCCAATTGCTAATGGAAATAAACTGATCACCAAAATAAAAAACATCATTGGTTGCATCAGCTCTGAGCGTTGACGATAAGCCAAAGCCAAATCCCGTTTGAAAACCGCTTTTAAAGCCATGCTCATATGCGATACTCCAACTGCAGCTCTTGGGTCGGATAATCTACGTCCAGTGCCTGATGTGATGTCATCACCACACAACCACCTTGCTGCAAATGGGCAACAATTCGGTTGTTAAGCAATGCTATTCCTTGTACGTCCAATGCGGTAAAGGGTTCATCTAAAATCCACACGCTCGCTGAGGTTTGTAACCAAAATCGAGCAAGGGCAACCCGTCTTTGTTGGCCAGCTGAAAGATGACTTACGGTTACGTCTTCAAGGCCAACCAACCCGAGCAAACCTAAAACCTCATAAATTTCTGCATCAGTATGCTGGACGCCGTGCTGAGCACACCAATAACGCAAATTTTCTAAGGCGTTAAGGCTGCGATTCACACCTAGTGCATGACCAAAATAAAGCAATTGTTGGTGATATTGCTCTCGGCAATTTACTATATTTTGCTCTTCAAACAATACGGCTCCCTCATCAGGACTGACGAGCCCTGTGAGCACTCTGAGTAAACTTGTTTTACCTGCACCATTTGGGCCTTTTACATACATCAACTCACCTGCCGCCACAGAGAAACTGATCTCATTAAATAGCAGTCTATCGCGCTTGGAAACGGATAATTGATGGGCACAAAGTAACGGCAAAATGCTCTCTGAGTTGACAAAAAAACGCGGCGATAATATCACAGCACGGCAATCTGGAATACTCAGAAAAACAAATAAGTCGTATCAATTCATGTACTAAAGATGCATTTACCTAGGCCTAAAGAATGACGTGAATAAAATTATTATCTAACTTGATTCAATTAAGCTAAACGCCTTGATATTTTCCACGGTTACGCATGGTGGCAGTCAGTTATTCAGGCCTGAATGATTTCCGTCTTAGCTTACTTGCATGCTACATTTAAATTAATATTATTCGCTCGTGGCCGATAACAAAGATATGTCTGACAGCCCTGCTATACCCTCAAAACAATCTGCCCACGTTGCGCCACAAGTGCAGCAAACTGATGCAGTTAAAAATGCTAAGCAATCGGCGCCCGATGTGATAATTAAGCAGGTTTCTCCGACGCAGGTCATTGTTCACAGTCCAAATCAAGGGCAATCGGTTACCCTAGCATCGCCAGACATTAACGGACAAATAGACCCTAAACAGCGCTATAACGTCACAGTGACGAGTGGTTCTGGGGGCGCGAGCACGGGTAACGCCAATGCTCGTGCACAGGTAACGTTAAGCGCAGCCCCGAGTGTCACCGCCTCTACCACCGCAGCGACACAATCTGCTCCGACATCAAATTCAACTGCGACTTCGTCTGCCACGAAAGCAAACGCGTCATCGAGTTCAACGCCTGCATCTGGGTCAACGTCGATACAATCTCAGAGCCTAATCCAGAATAGTACAAATAACGCTGCGAATACCGTAAAGACAAATGACCAACTGACGCAAGCAATAACAGCATTGCAATCTCAGTCGCCAACCCCGACGACACAAACTTCAAAATTAAGCCCAACGCAAAGTGCGGCTGAGCCGCGCATAGCGGTCGGGAGTCATGTGCTAGCGTCGAATAGCACGACCAACAACCATTCCCAATTTCAGGCTCATAAATCTCAGATTAATCAAAATCAGTTATCAATCACACCTGTTCTGGAGTTTACTAAGGCTCAACCTGCAAACAACGACATTAGCGAACTCAATCGAACAATAACAAGTCAGCAATTAGATAGGCTTTTGCGCTTACCGCCGAGTCAATTTCAAGCAGCACGTATACCGCCGTCACTCCTAACGACTCAGGCACAGGTTGTCGCTCAGTCGGGCCAAACGCTAACGTTAGATTTTAGCGTTCTAAAAAATCAGCAAAATCTCAGCGTAGCCGTTTCTTCAAGTACCCCCACAAGGTTTAAAAGTCACGATACTGTTACTGTGCAATTAAAGCCTATAGGAGGCCGCTGGCAGGTGTTACTGAGTCATCAGTATATTCACCCTCAAAATATCGTAGGCAAGGCGACAAACGAGCACATTGCCCCTGTTTTAAAACAATTGCTGATAAATGGTGCGTCGAGTTCCTCAGTATCGCTTAACCAGCGCGCCTCAACTCAGACTGCGCTGACTTCGCCTGCTACCAACATAAGGATAGATAGTAAGGTATTAAGTCAGGCGCTTAAAACTGCCCCCGATTTCGACACAGCCACTCGCGCCCCTAGCATTGCGTCAACTCAGCCACATTCGCCACAAAAAGCTTCAAATAATACTGGATTGCTTGAAACCTTACAGAACCTCCCGCCAACTAAAATGTCTTTAACGATCAATAAAGACGGCAGTGCAAACATACAAAATATGGATGCGCTAACAACGTCATTCCCGCCAGTGCAATTAAAAGTAACGCAGCAGAATATCAGTAATGTATTAGCGCTTATTAAAACCTTAAATATTACTGTTGATCCCAAAATGCTAAAAGCATTGATGAGTATGACAAACTCGGCAAACAATGCCTTAGCGAAAGAAAATCACGTGAGTAATCAGGTAATTGATACACCCACACCTAAAGATTTAGTACCGAAAAACGGCGTTTCCGCAGTTGCCACGGTGCGCCAAGGTATAAGTAAAATCATTCATGCGCTTGGTGGTGAGAGAGCTTCAGATGTAAAAAGCACAAATGTAATGGCAAATAGAGGGAGCACACCTGAGGTGTCAGTAAAAGCTGATGGACCGAATTCATCGCTAAATCTATCGTCAAATCAAAACGCTAAGGTGGGTACCTCAGTTGATCAAGCTGACCCTGTAAAGACATCACAGCTAGATAAATTAGATCGTCGAGACACAGTCAATATCGCTGCTCCCGAAATGACAGCAAAAGTAAAATCTCAAGCCATAGAGGTGTTACACACGTTATTGCGGGTTGTACAAGCCAGAGCAGAGCAGCCTAGTGAGTCATTAAACAGATTGGCAAGCGCCCTTAATGATACCCAATTTATTGAAGAGCCAGCCATTAAAAATATTAAAGAGCAAGTGTTAGAGCAAATAAAACAAAACGTACCGCAAGGCAAAGAACAAGACGCCGGCCAAATACGTCAGTTGTTGACCAACCAAGCATTAAGCTTAAGTGCTACCCAAATTATTAGCCCTGTGCCAGGGCAAGGAATGCTAAGCGGTTTAGTAACCTTGATTCAAATATCACTGGCTTCTCGCTTCGCGCGTAATCAACCTCAACAAGGTGAAAAGTTGTCTCAAGGGCTTAATGCTCTGCTAAGCTCCGACCCACTCAGCTCTGCTGGTAAACCACATTCCAGTGCCTCAGTCAGCCCTAAAGGGTTGAATGAATTTGCACAGTTAGAACAAAAGCATCAAATTTTGCGCGAAATCAGTCGTTTTTTTGCGGGGCACCAAAGCAGCAAAATCAGTAACGCTGAACAACTTCTGCAAGGGCAAGACAGCTTCTATTACACCCTGCCCTCCGCTTTTGGCAATAAATTGCAAGACATCGAATTATTGGTTAAACGTGAAAATGACTCGAGAAAGGATGAGCAGAATGAGGGAGGTGCAAGCAACAAAATTTGGCACCTCACTATGAAGCTAACTGCTGGAGAGTTAGGCGAGTTATTGACCAAAGCCAAGTTGCGCCAAGGTACGCTAGAGCTAGACTTTTACACGTCAAATGAGCAAACCAAACATCAAGTGATGAATTACTTACCTCTGTTTAATAAACGATTAACGGCATTAGGTATAGAAATAACAAAAAGCCAATGCCAGTTAGGGAAAATTCCTGACACGCTTCGCCAACGGCCTTATCAGTTATTACAAACCCAAGTATAGCCTTTAGTTTGAAACCATTTTAAAAGGATTAATGTGACAGATAATAACAAAGACGCTCAAAAGGCGAAAAGTGCAGTTGCCTTAAAACATCACGAAGGTGATAAAAAAAATGCCCCGCAAGTGGTTGCGAAAGGCTTTGGTGAATTGGCAGATGAGATTATCGCGCTAGCAAAACAAAGCGGCGTATTGATTCATGAAGACCCCTATTTAAGCGAATTTCTAGCAAGCCTCGACTTAGGCCAAGAAATCCCTGAAGAGCTTTACCATGTTATCGCAGAACTCATCAGCTTTTCATATGTGCTACAAGGAAAATTCCCCGAAAGCTGGGCAAAAGACTATAACAAGGTGTCGAAAAAGGTGTAAATACACTAAGAATTTACTTTTTCTAACATGCTTTACACACAGTTATATGATCTACTAACCTAGCCACTAAACAATTCTATTTAACTTTAAAATTATTTTTAGAAAAGTCGTCTGCTCTACTTTTTATCTGAGTCGCTAGAAAGAGTAATCGCGGGTAACCACACAGCTCTTTTAATAACCGGCCTAACATTCTAGATGTGCCTACATTTTTACTATAAGTGTCTATCAGTTCTTTGCCCTGACCGCCGTAACTAGAAAACTCATCAGGAAAGAAAGCCTTGTTTATCATAGGCATAGAATTTCTTAGTTTAACAATTTCTACTTCTCTACGCCCTAATATACTAGATTCATTCGGTGTTCTTGGGGTCATCACCCAATTTAAATTCAAATTTACCTGAGCAATCGAGTGTACTTCGTGATACCAGTAACGTGGTAAAAATAGTAAATCCCCACTTTCAGTATGAAAATCATAAAAATCATATTTGTCAGGGTCGTAAGTAAAGTCTTTACCAACAGAACCGGCGAACATGAAAGGAATATTAGGCAGAGGTGTATTAGGGGAAGTCAGTATCCAGCGCTTTTTGCCAATGACTTGCTGATTAAGTCCATGCAAACTATTGCCATCGTAGTGAGGTAATGTCACATGCCCCCCTGGTTGCATAAACAAACGCATGGGAGACTTTCGCACAGACATATCTTCTCTAGCTAACAAGGATTTGACTAAATCAGGAATGCGGATCGGTCCATCATCTACTAAATCGGAGTCGAACCACCCTGCTTCTCTTTTATTTTCATCACTGAAATTTTCAACAACATATTCAGGAGTAAGCATTGCAGAATCAAAAGTATTAACGCCGCGGATAACTATCGGTTTCTCGGGGAGCAAATATGAGTTGACGAATTCTTCATAGCTCAAGCCGTCAATATTTCTTTTTTCAATTTCTAATTTCATTACCTAGCACCTTCGACAGGAAAGTCGTGAGCAATTATCTTATTGATAACTTTAACACCTTCCTGATCAAAGTCTATTCACATTAGGTCGTAGATAATATGCGGCTTATTACAAGCTAACGGATAAGAAACTGATTTGGCTTATGGGCTTATGGGCTTATGGGCTTATGGGCTTATGGGCTTCTGGGCTTATGGGCTTATGGGCTTATGGGCTTATGGGCTTATGGGCTTATGGGCTTAACAATCATTACTGAGCAAAGCTGAAGGCATTATAAAATATTTATTTATTTTCCTTTGAACACAAAAAAAGCCGAACATGTCGGCTTTTTTTACATTAAGTTAAGACTAACTTATTTTTTGAATTTTCTGCTGAAGCTAAGACCTAGCAAACCTAAACCTAGGAAAGCTAAACCAGCTGGAGCTGGAACCGGACGACTAGCTAAACCGATAACGATGTTATCGAATTCACCGGCGATACCAGTTGTAGAGATACGTACTCTATCGAACGCGTCAGCGAATGAGAAATCAATGTTTACATAACGGTTAGTAGCAGGGTCTGTTTGGTTACCCGCGTTAGCAGCATTTGTTAATGTTTCACCATCAATCTCAGTAACTAAATCATCACCAGAGAAGAAACTAAATGTGTTGTATTCATCAATAGAACCCCAGTAGAAACCAAGGTAAGTAATACCGAAGTCGCCTTGAGATGCTAAGAATGCAGAGTAATCAATTTCAACCCAAGCTGGAAGATCACCACCGATAGCAGGAGTATGACCGTAACATGTGTTGTCGTTCGCAGGTGCCGCAGCGCCATTGTTTACGTCATCGTTACGTACACCAAAACCGTTTGTGCTTGAGGTAATAACAATGCCACTACCTGTACCATTAACTGCACAACCAGCGCCCGCTGCGCCTGCAGCGTTATATTGTGTATCACCAGGGCCTGCACCGTCAACGGCTGTGGCTACGTCGAACGTTTCAACGAAGAAGCCATTTGCCCCATCGTTCATTGCATGTGATGGGTCTGCCAAGAACTCACTTGTAAGACCTGAGTCATCGCCTGCAGCTACGCCACCAAAACTAATAGATGCAGCGCTTACTTGTGAGCTTGCTACGATTGCAAGTAGCGCAGCTGTAGAAACGAATTTTTTTGAACTAAAAAAGTTTTTCATAATGTATATCCCTCTAAACGAATTAATGTACCAGCGAAATTGATATTGCAAATAATACTGCTCGCGACTTATCACACTACCTGCTTGGCTAGATAAAAGCACTTAGCGTGCCAATATTAAAAAATACATATAAATCATAGGGTAATAAAATTCAGCTTATTCTTAATAAGTGATCTTGTAAATTATGCTGACAACAAATTTATCAATTTTTAATCACTCAAAAGGTGCATTCGGTCCGGTTAATAAAAGGGGCATATTAAACGCGCTTTATATTAGGCCATTTTATATACTGCTAGCGACTACCCTAAAGCCCGTCACTGCGCGCTTACCATAGTCCGCCTCTTTTGAGTAACAGTGCGTAGCGAAACTCACTTGTTCAGTTCTAGCGCGCTAAGTGTCAGCACAGAGTTATTGTGTATGTAACTACGCTTCCTCTCATGCCACAAAACCAACGCTCTCCACTGGAGTTGATAAAACGCCGAACAACAAAACTCTAGGGTTAGGCTCAGACTTTCTCTTTAGTGCGCTGTAAATAATAAATGTGGGACATACTTATAGCACGCCTTGTGTTATACCAATCCCCATTAATAATTGCCCCTCAGAATGCATCCAGCGTTTTTTATAAAGGCGTCGCTATGTAGCTATATAGTACTGGCTGTTCCCTTTCAAATAGTGAGAACACAGAGCAAAAGCCGCTGAGGCATTCCTTGCATGCGAGTGTGAGTTCTTTTAAACGCTCGCTGAGTGATCATTTATTAACGTGGATGGTATTAGCGCCTTAATCGTTCACAGTACTAACAAAAAACCGCCATTCGGCGGTTTTATATATTTGCTAAAAATTGTCAGCTAATCATTTGAATGCAGCTTTATTCTTCTTCAACTTTATTCTTCGTCAGCTTTATTCTTCGTCAACTTTGACCGGCTCATCAGCTTTAACTGTTTTTTTCAATAACAGCTCTGCCCGCAGTTTCTGTTCAATATCGTTAGCCATATCTGTATGCTCTTTTAGATATTTCACTACATTAGCTTTACCTTGACCGATACGCTCACCATTATAGCTGTACCAAGCGCCGGCTTTTTCTACCAGCTTTTGCTTAACACCCAAATCAATCAACTCAGCTTCTTTACAGATACCTTGACCATACATTATCTGGAATTCAGCTTGCTTGAAAGGAGGAGCCACCTTGTTCTTAACCACTTTAACTCTGGTTTCATTACCGACCACTTCGTCACCGTCTTTAATCGCACCGATACGACGGATATCTAAACGAACGGATGCGTAGAACTTAAGCGCGTTGCCACCCGTAGTGGTTTCTGGTGAGCCAAACATAACACCGATTTTCATGCGAATTTGGTTGATGAAAATAACCAAGGTATTCGAGCGTTTGATATTACCAGTGAGTTTACGCAAAGCCTGTGACATCAAACGAGCTTGCAAGCCAACATGAGAATCCCCCATGTCACCTTCAATTTCTGCTTTAGGTGTTAGAGCTGCAACAGAGTCAACGACAACCACATCTACCGCACCAGAGCGAACTAACATATCGCAAATTTCTAGCGCTTGCTCACCGGTGTCAGGCTGTGACACAAGTAAGTCATCAATATTCACCCCCAGTTTACCCGCATAAACCGGGTCAAGTGCGTGCTCAGCATCAACGAATGCACAGGTTTTACCCATTTTTTGCGCTTCAGCAATGGCTTGTAGAGTCAAGGTGGTTTTACCCGATGACTCAGGGCCGTATATCTCAACAACACGCCCACAAGGTAATCCACCTATGCCTAATGCGATATCGATGGTCAGTGAACCTGTAGATACAGCCTCAATATCCATCGCCTGGTTATCCCCCAAGCGCATGATTGCGCCTTTACCGAATTGTTTTTCGATTTGACCAAGCGCTGCAGTAAGCGCGCGATTTTTGTTATCGTCCATCAGTATGTCCTATGGTTCAGCCCGTGTACTTACACTTGGTTCAAGTCTAAATCGACACAGATAATTGAAGTTATATGGGCGTAGTATACTGTACAACCATACAGTTACAAGTCGCTTTCAGAAAATTTTTGCATTCTATAAATAAAAGGCTTTAAGAATGAGTTGTTGCGCGACTTAGTGAAGTAACAGGCGCGACTTGGTGAAATAACAGGATTATAAAAGAGAATGACATCACATGTTTACTTCATTTAATACTCACCCCCGAGATGACTCACCACGGTGTTTTCCCGTTTAGTCAACTTTACTTAGGGGTTGAATCGTACTTCAAACAATCTGAAGCGGATTCCAGCCAAGGTGCTCGTTCGGCGTAAAATATGTGGCTTGAGGGTTGAATATCAGGTGCTACGTCTAAACAACCAGCCGGAATCACCAGCGCTTTCCCCGACAGTGAAACATAAGGCAAGGCGCTGCCACATTTAGCACAAAAGGCGTTTGAAATGGTTCGGCCCGGCACATTGTAGCGCTTAATGCTGGCACTGCCTTTTAACCACTGAATATTGCTCGCCGCGGTAAATAAATTGGATGCATGAGCAGACCCCGTTACTTTTTGGCACTGAGTACAATGACACAAATGAAAGCTTTCGATTGAATCATCACATTCAAAGCGCACAGTGTCACATAAACAACTACCGGTTATCTTTTTCATGAGTTTCTCTCTACACATTTCTTCATTTCAAGGGAACTGATAAATAAACAAAATAGCAATGAACTAAAACGCATAATCCAATTCATAGCTGTGCTTGCCGTCTAGCTGAATAATACGCATCCTACCGCTAATTGAACTTAACTCGCCACTACCCGAGCTTTCTAAAATACTTATGTCCAACGACTGTTCTTGAGCTGACATTTTCCCTCTGTGCAACAAAGTAAACTGACCCGCTTTTCCGTCGAGGGTTGCTGTGACTTCTTCTATGGCAAAGTAAATAGCGACACCATTTTCAGTACGCTTGCTGATCATTTGCCCAGCCCCTGTGCCAACCAAATCTCCAACATAGGCTTTATCTATCAACATACGCCCTGCTGGCGCAGTTTTGTCATCCTGTGGTGATAAATCCACTTCAAACGTACCTGTTGCTAACATACTAATTCCTCAATAAAAGTGAGTCGCTTCATGTGTCCGGTATATTACGACGCACATGTTATTCAATGAATTTAATGATTACTCTTTATTTTTCTTGTCAATTCAAACACCTCAGGGTGAGTTAGATACTTCAACACCTGTAGCTGAGGTAAACAGTCCTCTTGAGCGAATTCTAACAACTTAGGGACCGCGTCGCAGAGTAAAATATCTAAAGACAATCTGTTCAAGCCGTATACGCCTCGATGGATCATATTAGCTGAAAAGATCAGCAAGTCCCCTGCCTGCAACGGGATAAGCTTTCCAGAGCTAAGATCATCACTGTTCACCCTTCCGTTTGTTTGCATTCGTACTGAGAGTTCTTCTTCGCTGTCCCAATTTTTATGACTTTTTGGTACAAGTTCAATGCCTGGCTCATCCTTAAGCGCAATTCTAAAATGCACGACATCAGCTCCCTGCAATGCTCGCTTTTGCTGCTCTATATTTAAATGATATTGAGGATCTCTATGCCAGTAATTCTTCTGTTTCTTGTTATATGGGTTAAAAAATAACTGAGTATTCATAAAAGCAGGTGATTGGCGAAATACCTTTTTAAGTTGAAGCCGCAACTTCTTAGAAGCAATTAACTGAAACAGGCTTAGTCTATCCGCTTCATTAATATGCTCGCCATTGGTTAAATAGGCGGCATTAACCGCCCTCGTTGAGTAAAACTCTCGATTGGTATCTATCCAGCTAGCTTTAAACCGCAATGCAATTTCTCGCAGCGCACTCAATTCAGCCCCATGTATAAAGTGTTTCACAAGGCAGTAGCCACTTTCTAAATAATCTTGATCAAGTGTCATATCCGCGTACTTGCGATCAAGATTTCAATAGGCTGCTAAGCTGGTTTAATGCATATTCAATCGCTTTTGAGCGTACCTCATGCCGGTCGCCAGAAAAGCACTGACAAACCGCAGATACATCGCCATTTATTGCAAACCCGAACCAAACCGTCCCCACAGGTTTTTCGGCGCTTCCACCGTCAGGGCCCGCTATTCCGCTAACGGAAACAGCAACATTAGCCTTTGCAGCATTAGTCGCACCCAATGCCATTTGCTCCACCACAGCTTGGGATACCGCACCAAATTTGGCTAAGGTTTGCTCGCTCACACCTAGCATGCTCTGCTTTGCTTCATTCGAGTAGGTAATATAACCACTTTTGAACCAGCTTGAGCTTCCAGATGTACTTGTGATGGCGTATCCTATGCCCCCTCCAGTACATGACTCAGCACAGGTAACACTCCAGCCTAATTGCTGCAGTTGTTCACCGAGTTGTTGTGCTAAAAAAATTGAATTGTTTGTCATATTTTACATCCATTACCGGGTTGTCTGACACGCTAACAAAGACATAGCGAGTCCCGTAAGCATGCCAAACATTAAAAGCTAAACAAAGCGTTAACGTTACTTCTCGATACACCACCTGAGTAACCACCAGATAAACAAGAGTGCCGTATTCCATGCCAAAAACGAACACATCAGCATCGACAACCTCTTCATCTTTGCAGCAGCATACTCCTATGATGCAGCAATATTTGAAAATTAAAGCTGAGCATCCTGATATCCTGTTATTTTATCGTATGGGTGATTTTTACGAACTCTTTTTTGACGATGCTAAAAAGGCCTCAGAATTACTGGATATCTCTCTTACCGCCAGAGGGAAATCCGGCGGTAACGCCATTCCCATGGCGGGCGTACCTTATCATGCGGTTGAAAACTATCTGGCCCGCTTGGTTAAAATGGGCCAATCAGTGGCCATTGTTGAACAAGTTGGCGATCCTGCTACCAGCAAAGGCCCTGTAGAACGCAAGGTGCAACGTATTGTTACACCCGGCACGGTATCAGACGAAGCATTGCTTAATGACAAACAAGACAACATCTTAGCCGCTGTCTTTTGCCCTGTACAAAAAAGCAACCAAACATTGGTATTTGGTTTTGCCACTTTAGATGTAACCAGCGGACGCTTCACTTTATGTGAACTTAACGGTGAAGAAGCCCTAGCGGCTGAGCTTCAACGTACGAATCCTGTAGAGCTTTTATACCCAGATGACTTTGCTTACGGTCACTTGATTGAACAACGCAAAGGGCTACGTCGCCGACCTCAGTGGGAATTCGATTTGCAAACTGCCACCAGCCAGCTTACCAGCCAATTCGGTACCAATGAATTATCGGGTTTCGGCGTACAGAACCATCAAATAGGTATATGCGCTGCAGGCTGCGTGATGCAGTATATTAAAGATACTCAACGCTCTGCCCTGCCCCACATTGACCGAATTGTGCTCGAAGCTCATAACGACACAGTTGTGATGGATGCGGCCACCAGACGAAACCTCGAACTTACACTGAACCTATCTGGCGGCACAGAAAACACCCTAGCAAGTATACTGGATAAAACCTCGACATCTATGGGCAGTCGTTTATTGCAGCGCTGGATCCACAGGCCACTAACTGACGTGACTGTGCTTAAAAAACGCCAGCGTAATATTCAAGGCTTGATGGACTCTCCCTATCCTCAATTACAAGACGCCCTGAAAAAAATCGGTGACATGCAGCGTGTACTGGCGCGCTTAGCCCTGCGTAGCGCGCGCCCCCGAGATTTTGCACGTTTGCGCCAAGCATTCGCACTATTGCCTGATATTCAACACTATCTAGAACATGAAGTTAGTGGTCTTAGCGATAACTCACAGCAGAATGGCTTATTTCAGTTAGCACAACAAATTAGCCAATACCCAGACTTTGCCGATCTGTTAGAGCGAGCCATTATTGATACTCCTCCCGTGTTGATCCGTGACGGCGGCGTGATTAAAGAAGGCTATAACGAAGAGCTAGATCATCTGCGTGCCCTGTCGAAAGGGGCCACCGATTATTTAGAAGAACTAGAGCAGAGGGAAAAAGAGCGCACCGGCATCGCCAGTCTCAAAGTGGGTTACAACCGTGTGCATGGCTACTTTATTGAAGTTAGTCGCAGCCAATCGGATTTAGTACCGGTGGAATATGTTCGCCGCCAAACGCTGAAAAATAATGAACGCTATATTATTCCTGAGCTTAAAGAGCACGAAGACAATGTGCTCAGTAGCCAAAGCCGCTCATTGGCACTTGAGAAAAAACTATACGATGAGCTTTTCGATTTACTCTTACCCCAATTAACTGAGCTCATGCAAAGTGCTGATGCCTTGGCAGAATTGGATGTGCTAGCAAATTTAGCTGAACGTGCCGAAAGCTTAGATTACCACTGCCCTGATTTATGCCCTCAAACTGGTATTCACTTTAGTCAGGGCCGTCATCCTGTGGTAGAACAAGTTTCAGACGCCCCCTTTATTGCCAACCCCATTGAGGTTAACCCGAGCCGCAGAATGTTAGTCATAACCGGTCCCAACATGGGCGGTAAATCAACCTATATGCGCCAAACAGCACTCATTGTTTTAATGGCTTACATCGGCAGCTATATCCCTGCACAAGACGCAAAAATAGGCCCTATCGATCGCATATTCACCCGCATCGGCGCATCGGATGATCTCGCCTCAGGCCGCTCAACGTTTATGGTCGAAATGACAGAAACCGCAAACATCCTGAATAACGCAACCGCCAACAGTTTGGTGTTGATGGATGAAATTGGCAGAGGTACCAGTACCTATGACGGCCTGTCACTGGCTTGGGCTTGTGCTGAATACTTAGCCACTAAATTACAGTCGTTTACCCTTTTCGCCACACACTATTTTGAATTAACCGGCTTAGCTGAGGCACTTCCAGAGCTAGCCAATGTGCATTTAGATGCAGTCGAGCATGGTGATACCATTCGCTTTATGCATGCCGTACAAGATGGGGCGGCCAATAAAAGCTATGGCTTACAGGTCGCGCAGCTAGCTGGAGTACCCAAACAAGTGGTGCAAGCAGCGAAACGCAAGTTACATGAGCTTGAAACCGGCACTCAAACAACTCTGCCCCCCGCTATATCGACTACGACTGTGCAAACGCGCGATCACGATAAAAAAGAAGAAATTCAATTAGATCTGTTGGCACAACCGAATGAAGCAGAAGAATTACTGAATTCGATTGATCCAGATGAACTAAGCCCTAAGCAGGCGCTTGAGTATCTCTATCAACTAAAAAAGCTGGTGAGATAAAACACGAGGTATTTGTAGGGGAAACAAAGACTTTCCCTACAGCCGCTCTATCAAACTCATTAAACTCATGGGGGTGACAGGCTTTTCTAAAAAACCCACCGCTCCTATTTCATAGGCAAGATTAACGGTTTCTTCTGAGGTATCGGCAGAGCACATGACTATTTTTGCATCGGGTATTTCTTCATGCAAAATGCTCAGTAATTCCAAGCCATCCACTTTAGGCAGTTTGATATCCATTAGGATAAGTTGATATTTTTTGCGACAAACCCGAGCCATGACTTCTGCAGAGTCATGGGCGATATCGACATGCACGTATCCGTTTCCTTGTAATACGGTGCAAATAAAGGTGCAGATGGCTTCAACATCATCAACAACCAAAATGGGACGCATTTTATCCATAAAGCTGATCCTTTGACTATTTGGTCAACAGTGTAAACCATTAAAATCTCATTTTCCGTATATTTTTTGCAAAGCGAAGGCGGTTTTCAATTGTCTGAGCGGCAGGGATTAAGTATACTATTGCGCCGTCCGGTACTGAATAATGTCACGTCTTTTTTAAGGCAGCTAGGCAACCTCAGTATTAAAAAATCTCATTCAACTCCAACGCCTTAGGGTACTCATGACAAACTATATTTTCGTCACAGGTGGTGTCGTATCATCACTTGGTAAAGGCATTGCTGCTGCATCGCTCGCTGCTATTCTTGAAGCCCGTGGTCTCAATGTGACCATGCTCAAGCTCGACCCATACATTAACGTCGACCCAGGCACTATGAGCCCAATTCAGCACGGTGAAGTGTTTGTCACCGACGACGGCGCAGAAACAGACCTAGATTTAGGTCACTACGAGCGCTTCATTCGTACCCGTATGACTAAACGTAACAATTTCACCACAGGTCGCGTATATGAAGAGGTGATTAAACGTGAACGTCGTGGTGATTATTTAGGTGCAACTATTCAGGTTATTCCTCATATTACCAATGAAATAAAGCGTCGTATCATTGCTGGCGCTGAAGGCGTCGATGTGGCCATTGTTGAAATCGGTGGTACGGTGGGTGATATCGAATCGCAACCGTTTTTAGAAGCCATTCGTCAACTCGGTACAGAAGTCGGTCGAGATCACGCTATGTTTATGCACTTAACATTGGTGCCTTACATTGCTGTGTCAGGTGAAGTAAAAACCAAGCCGACACAACACTCTGTGAAAGAGTTGCGCTCAATTGGTATTCAGCCTGATATTTTGGTCTGCCGCTCAGAAAGTGCCTTACCATCAAATGAGCGCTCTAAAATCGCCCTTTTCACTAACGTTGCCGACAAAGCCGTTATTTCGTTAAAAGATGCGAACAGTATTTATAAAATACCCGCCGCACTTAAAGCCCAAGGTATGGACGAATTGGTCGTTCAACGCTTTGGTTTAGAGTGCCCAGAAGCCGACCTAACCGAATGGGAGCAAGTACTTTACGCAGAATCTAACCCAGTGGGCGAAGTTACCATAGGTATGATTGGCAAGTACGTTGAATTACCTGATGCCTATAAATCAGTTAATGAAGCGCTTAAACACGCGGGATTAAAGAATCGTCTTACCGTCAACATTCGTTATGTCGACTCACAAGATATTGAAAGTAAAGGTGAGCAAATCCTGAACGGCTTAGATGCTATCTTAGTGCCTGGCGGTTTCGGTGAGCGCGGCATTGAAGGTAAAATAACGGCCGCTAAATATGCGCGAGAGCAAAAAGTACCTTATTTAGGTATTTGCTTGGGCATGCAAGTGGCAATTATTGAGTTTGCTCGTAACGTAGCTGGCCTTGAAAATGCCAATAGTTCAGAGTTTGATCCACAAACTCCTTATCCTGTAGTAGGCTTGATCACCGAATGGTTAGATGCCGATGGCAGCACAGCACTGCGCTCTGAAGCATCAGACTTAGGTGGCACTATGCGATTAGGCAGCCAACTATGTCACCTAATTCCTGATAGCAAGGTTTACGAGTTGTATGGCTCAGCTGAAATATACGAACGTCATCGCCATCGTTATGAGGTCAATAATAACTTACGCGAAAAGTTAGAAACCGCAGGATTGAAAGTCACTGGTCTGTCTACTGACAAACGTCTAGTAGAAGTCATCGAACTAAGCGATCATCCTTGGTTCGTAGCTGGGCAATTCCACCCAGAATTTAACTCTACACCCCGTGACGGTCACCCTTTATTTGAAGGGTTTGTAAAAGCCGCGGGCGAATATTATAAAAACAATAATTAGAGCCTGTTACCGTGGGGGCGGATAACGCCCCGCGCATAATCAAGGCAGAGTAACGATTGAAAACTCAGAGTATCTGCTCGCAGATAAACGCTAAATTTTTTAAACAAGGCAACAACTATGTCAAATATCAGTAAAATCATTGGTCGTGAAATCATGGACTCTCGTGGTAACCCCACTGTAGAGGCAGATGTATATTTAGAATCAGGCGTAATGGGTAGAGCAACTGCACCTTCTGGGGCATCTACTGGTTCTCGTGAAGCGTTGGAATTACGCGATGGTGATAAAAGCCGTTATTTAGGCAAAGGTGTATTAAAAGCAGTCGCAGCAATAAATCAAGATATCGCGCCTGCTCTAATAGGTAACAGTGCATTTGATCAAAAGAAAGTTGACCAAATTATGATCGACTTAGATGGCACTGAAAATAAAGAAAAATTCGGTGCAAACGCAATTTTGGCCGTTTCTCTTGCTGTAGCAAAAGCGGCAGCCCTTGATAAGCAAATTCCTTTGTATCAGCACATCTCTGAGCTTAACGGCACAGCGGGCAAATACTCAATGCCAGTACCTATGATGAACATCATCAACGGTGGCGAGCACGCTGATAATAACGTTGATATTCAAGAATTCATGGTGCAGCCAGTAGGCGCAGCTAACTTCCGTGAAGCATTGCGCATGGGTGCTGAAATATTCCATAGCTTGAAAAAAGTGTTATCTGCTAAAGGGTTAAGCACAGCAGTAGGCGACGAAGGTGGTTTTGCACCTAACCTTGCGTCAAACGAAGAAGCCCTTAAAGTGATCATTCAAGCCGTTGAAAATGCTGGCTACGAAATGAATAAAGACGTTACTTTAGCCCTTGATTGTGCATCATCTGAGTTCTATGTAGATGGTAAATATGACCTTAAAGGTGAAGGTAAAGTATTTGATTCAGAAACTTTCGGTGATTACCTTGCGGATCTTTCTGCTAAGTACCCTATCATTTCAATTGAAGACGGCCTAGACGAAAGCGATTGGGACGGCTGGGCGAGCTTAACTAAGAAAATTGGTGATAAAGTACAGTTAGTTGGAGACGACTTATTTGTTACTAACACTAAAATCCTTAAGCGTGGTATCGACAACGGTGTTGCCAACTCGATTTTGATCAAGTTCAACCAAATCGGTTCATTGACTGAAACTCTTGAAGCAATTCGCATGGCACAAGAGGCTGGTTTCACAGCGGTTATTTCTCACCGTAGTGGCGAAACAGAAGATGCAACCATTGCTGATTTGGCAGTGGGTACTGCAGCGGGCCAAATCAAAACTGGTTCACTGTGTCGTTCTGACCGTGTTGCTAAGTACAATCAACTATTGCGCATCGAAGAAGCACTAGGTGATGCAGCAACCTACGGCGGACGTAAAGAAATAAAAGGTCAATAAGACCTATATCGAAAGCGCTTTAGCCAAAACACTAAAGCCTTTTGATGTATATGGGCAGCGTTTGCTGCCCTTCATTTCTTATGGTCACGCCTCCTGCGCAGCCCCAAGTAAATATATTCACTGACTCACATCAGCAGACTCAGTTTGCCGAAATTTGCAATGCACTTTATGAGCGTGAATTAATGACACTAGCTCAGCAACCATTTAGCAATATTAGTTTATTACAGCGCAAGCTCGGTGGCTTACGCCATCACATCAAACGCGCAGCTTATCATTTTATTCATCACTCTGGTCCGCTCACAGTCGATGTGCACAACGCCAGTTGGCAAACCAAACAAAGTGCTACTTGCATCGCTAAAAAACACGATCCCGCTAAGGTGCGCACGTGGTTTTCACACTACGCACGCTCCGGATTACCCGTTGCTGTATACACCAACAACATGAACGGTGAACATTTAGAGCTAGATTCCATCGATCGAATTGATATCGATAGGCAATTACTTCATAGCAACAAATTTGGCTGGTTTAATATGGATGGTACCCGCGCGCCCCAAGAAGCAGCGATGCACAATCTCGTTCCTGCGAATGCCACACAGCAACTATTGTTACGTCCGAGTCGCTCAGTATTTAGCGCCGCGTGCTGCGGCCACACTTGGAACCACAAGGGCCGTGGCCAACCACGCACGTTGACCCTGCGTGAATTACTGTTGTCGGGCAGTATTAATTGGAAAAACTTCCGATAAATTACCTTTGTGTCTACAGATTTCATCAGGCTCTGGTCGGACTAGCCGCTAAACCGTTAGAAATCAAACTTATATGCTAATTTGTTATATGCCAATTTGTTAACTAAGGTTGACGCAAAAGGCGCAAAGAGTTACAAATACCGCACTGACGTTTCGAGCTTAGATAACATGACTTCATTATTACTATCAACTCTACTTCTGCTGGCAGCAAGACTGCACGGGTAGGTTGTAAGCGAAACGCAAACAATAACTAAAAACCCGTGCCTAGCAGCACGGGTTTTTTCGTTTATGCGCTGTAACAAGCGTGAATTATTCAAAGAGGAAAACACATGTCCAACCAAGTCAAAATATTCGACACCACATTACGTGATGGCGAACAAGCGCTAGCTGCAAGTTTGAGTATGAAAGAAAAACTACAAATTGCCTTAGCGTTAGAGCGACTTGGTGTCGATATCATTGAAGCAGGTTTTCCGGTTTCATCCCCTGGTGATTTTCAGTCAGTACGTAGTATCGCCCGGGAAGTCAAAAATGCTACCGTTTGTGGCTTGTCTCGCGCGTTAGAAAAAGACATAGATGCTTGCGGTGAGGCATTAAATATTGCCGAAAATTTCCGGATCCACACCTTTATCGCCACCTCAGATATTCACGTAGCCAATAAATTGCGCATGTCACAAGATGATGTGGTGAACATGGCAGTAAAAGCGATTAAACATGCCGGGCGTTACACTGACGATATTGAGTTTTCTTGTGAAGACGCTGGCCGTACGCCGATTGATTATCTATGCCGTATGGTCGAGTCAGCAATTAGCGCTGGGGCAACGACCGTAAACATTCCCGATACGGTGGGCTATACCACGCCGACTGAGTTTGGCGGCATCATTCAAAACTTGTTCAACCGCGTACCCAATATCGATAAAGCGACCATATCGGTACATTGCCACAACGACTTGGGACTCGCCGTTGCCAATTCACTCGTTGCTGTGGAGTACGGAGCACGCCAAATTGAATGTACCATCAATGGCATTGGTGAACGTGCTGGTAACTGCTCATTAGAAGAAATCGCCATGATTTTGCAAACCCGTCAAGCCATGCTGGGTTTGAACACCAATATCCGCAGCCAAGAGATTTCTCGTACGTCAAAATTAGTCAGCCAGCTTTGTAATATGCCAGTGCAATCAAACAAAGCGATTGTTGGAGCCAATGCTTTTAGTCATTCTTCCGGTATTCATCAAGATGGTGTCTTAAAAGCACAGAACACCTATGAGATAATGACCCCCGAAAGCGTGGGAATAAACAAAAACAACTTGAACCTTACTTCTCGCTCTGGCCGTCATGTGATCAAGCATCGACTCGAAGAGCTTGGTTATAAAGCCCAAGACTATGACTTGGATACGTTATACGCTTCATTTGTAAAATTAGCAGATAAGAAGGGCCAAGTATTCGATTACGACTTGGAAGCTTTATTATTTTTTGATAAGCAAAAGCCTACTGACGAACACTACAAGTTACTGTATTTGCAAGCCAGTTCAGGCAAAGAGATCATTCCTAGCGCAACCGTAAAATTACAGGTAGGCGACGAAGAAATCATCGAGTCTTGCACAGGAAACGGTCCAGTAGACGCTGCATACAACGCCATCATCAAAGTGTTAGGCCACGAACAACTTGAAATCGTTGATTTCAAACTGGACTCAAAAGGTGAAGGAGCAGATGCACTGGCTCAGGTGTCCGTCATTGTTGAATACAATGGCCGCCGCTTCAACGGTATTGGTCTTGCCACTGATATCGTCGAATCAGGTGTTAAGGCATTGATACACGTATTGAACAACACCCATTTAGCCGATCAAATTGATCATCAGAAAAAGCAACAAACACAAACTGCCGGAGTTTAAGTAGCACATGTCGAATTACAACATTGCCGTATTAGCGGGAGATGGAATTGGCCCAGAGGTCATGCAAGAAGCAAAGAAAGTACTATCAGCGGTCGAACAGCAGTTTAATGTATCGTTTACCCTTAACGAATTTGATGTGGGCGGCATCGCCATTGATAACCACGGCAAAGCCCTGCCCGATGCAACCTTAAAAGGCTGTGAAGACGCCCAAGCCATATTATTCGGCTCAATTGGTGGCCCCAAATGGGATAGCCTTCCGCTAGAAGAACGCCCAGAGCGTGCAGCGCTGCTTGCTTTACGTGGTCACTTTGATTTGTTCAGCAATTTACGTCCAGCGAAAATTTACCCAGGCCTTGAGTCGCTTTCTCCCCTGCGTGCAGATATTGCAGCAAGCGGCTTTGATGTTTTAGTGGTACGTGAACTGACCAGTGGCATTTACTTCGGCCAGCCTAAAGGCATAGAAGGGGAAGGCGAAGAACAATTTGCCTACGACACTATGCGTTACAGCAAAAAAGAAATTCGCCGTATTGCCATTAGTGCATTTGAAGCGGCACAAAAACGCGGCAAGAAGGTTACCTCGGTAGATAAAGCCAACGTATTAGTATGCAGTCGTTTATGGAGAGAAGTGACTGAAGAGGTCGCTAAAGACTACCCAGACGTGACCTTAGAACACATCTACATTGATAACGCGACCATGCAGTTATTGCGCTACCCAGGTGATTTTGACGTGATGCTCTGTTCAAACTTATTCGGCGATATAATCTCTGATGAGTGTGCCATGATCACAGGCTCAATGGGCTTGTTGCCATCTGCCAGTATCAACAGCGACAACTTCGGTTTATATGAGCCCGCAGGCGGTTCAGCACCCGATATCGCAGGTAAAGGGATCGCTAACCCTATCGCGCAAATTTTATCAGCATCGATGTTACTGCGTTTTAGCCTAAATCTAACGGATGCCGCAGACGCAATTGACGCAGCAGTGGTAAAAACGTTAGCTGACGGCGTATTAACCGGTGAATTGCTAAGCCCGGAAAACCGCGACCAAGCCAAATCGACCAGTGAAGTAGGCGACTACATAGCCAATATAATCGCCAGCGCAAACGCATAAAGGAAAGACCAGATGAGTACCACCTTATACGACAAGATATTTCAGGCCCATATTGTCGATGAAATCGGCGACGATGCATTATTGTATATCGATCGCCACTTGATCCATGAAGTCACCTCCCCTCAAGCATTTGACGGTTTGGTACAAAAAGGACGTAAAGTACGTCGCCCAGACCTAACATTTGCCACTATGGATCACAGCATTTCTACCCGCTCGTTAGCCATTGATGCTTGCGGCCCAGCAAATAAGCTACAACTACAGACCTTAGCGGATAACTGTGCAGCAAACGGAATTGAACTGTTTCCAGTAGGCCATCAAAAACAAGGTATCGTCCATGTGATGGGCCCTGAGCTAGGTTTAATTAAACCCGGTATGACGGTTGTGTGCGGTGATTCACACACAGCAACCCATGGTGCTTTCGGTGCGTTAGCGTTTGGTATTGGTACGTCGCAAGTTGAGCATGTATTTGCAACTCAAACCCTAAAGCAAAGTAAAGCCAAATGCATGAAAGTAGAAGTCACTGGTGCCCGCCCCTTAGGCGTGACTGCTAAAGATATTATTTTGGCGATTATCGGTAAAATTGGTCATGCAGGCGCGACCGGCTGCGTGATTGAATATTGCGGCGACACCATCGAAGGCTTGAGCATGGAAGAGCGCATGACGGTGTGCAACATGAGCATCGAAGCTGGTGCAAAGGCTGGGCTTATCGCCCCTGACCAAAAGACATTTGAATATCTTGAAGGTCGTGAGTACGCCCCTAAAGGTGCTGACTGGGATGCAGCAGTGGCATACTGGAAAACCCTTAAGTCTGATGCCGATGCTAACTTTGATGTAGTTGTTGAGCTTGCTGCCAAAGACATCGCGCCACAAGTCACTTGGGGGACCAACCCTGGCCAAGTTATCGGTGTTAATCAACCTATTCCAGCGCCAGAAAACTTTAGTGACCCAATCGACCGTGATTCAGCAGTAAAAGCACTGAAATACATGGACCTAAAAGCCGGACAAAAACTCTCTGACTTAACCGTCAATCACGTGTTTATCGGTTCATGTACTAATGGCCGTATTGAGGACATGCGCGCAGCAGCCGAAATTGCCAAGCAAGGTAAAGTTGCCAGTCATGTCACTGCCATTGTAGTACCTGGCTCAGTGACAGTTAAAGCCCAAGCGGAAGCCGAGCAGCTAGATAAAGTGTTTCTTGAAGCAGGATTTGAGTGGCGGTTACCTGGGTGTTCCATGTGCTTGGGTATGAATGACGATATTTTAGGTCAAGGCGATCGCTGTGCTTCTACCAGCAACCGCAATTTTGAGGGTCGTCAAGGCCGCGGAGCTCGTACTCACTTAGTCAGCCCTGCAATGGCAGCTGCAGCAGCATTAGCTGGTCACTTCGCCGACACCCGTGACTTTGTTGGCAACGATTAATTATTAGGAATAACCATGAGCAATCAAACTAACCCAGCAACGACTGGCATCAGCGTTCATACCGGCCATGTGGTGCCATTGAATCAAGCGAATGTGGATACCGATCAAATCATTCCTAAACAATTTTTAACGTCGGTAACCAAAAGCGGTTATGGAAAACATCTATTTCATGATTGGCGTTATTTAGATTTGCATGAACAAGAACCGAACCCTGATTTTGTGCTGAACAAACCTGAGCATCAAGGTGCTAGTATTTTACTTACCCGTGAAAACTTTGGTTGTGGCTCAAGCCGGGAACATGCGCCTTGGTCCCTTGACGATTATGGTTTCAAAGTGGTCATCGCCACCAGCTTTGCTGATATTTTTTACGGTAACTGCATCAACAATAGCCTGTTACCCGTTAAACTCGAAAGCACAGAAATAGATGCACTTTTCGAGGCCGTAGCGCAAGATCCGGCCTGTCAGGTCATCGTCGATTTACCTCAACAAGAAGTACGTTTTAATGACCAGGTCATTGCCTTTGATATCGCTGTACATCATAAGAACAACCTGATCAAGGGACTCGATGCCATAGGCCAAACGCTTGAACTTGATAGTAAAATAAAAGCGTTTGAAGAAAAGCAACCTGCTTGGAAATATTAGTTAACTCATCATTTAAGTTTGCTAAGCATTTACCCACAGCATGGCCCAGATTGTTTCAGGGCCATGCTGCCCCTTCCGGTTTTATCATACAAATGAAAAAGCGATCATTCACCTTTATCTCGTTAACAATAAACATTGTATTTATTTCTAACCATCTGAAATAAAAGTATTTTTTAAAACGAGCGATAAATAGCAGCTCTTACCAGCATTGAAAACGTTTACAGTCTTCTTGGCTAACGTTAATCTACCCCTTAATGCTATTTCCCGTAAGAGAGAATTTTTTGGCAAAGTTAGGCATAAAAGACATTGCTGCTATATCCGGTGTCTCACCCGCTACTGTTTCACGTACTTTACGTAATCCAGATATCGTGAGTGAAGAAACCCGTAAAAAGGTTATGAAAGCTGTAGAAGAAGGGGGTTATACGCCCAGCCGTTTTGGGGCCAATTTACGTACCCAAAAAAGCGGTAATATTATTGTGGTCATGCCGGATATCACCAATCAAGTAAACGCGGGGATTATTCGAGCAATTGAAAGCGAAGCACAAAAAGCGGGCTATTCTATTTTGCTTGGTGACACACAAGGTTTAGCTGAGCGAGAAAAGCACTATGCTAATATGGCTCAATCGGGGCAAGCCGATGGAGTACTATTATTTACGTTTCACATGCCCTTTAATCTTAATAAAAACCTGCCCGCAGCCAAACAACTTCCGCCCATTGTGAACTCCTGTGAGTCCATACCTATCGATGGGATCAGCAAAGTCATGATTGATAATACCGCAGGCGCTCGAGTTGCAGTGGAACATCTACTCGGCCTTGGACACAAACGTATTGCTGCGGTTATGGGTCCACGAGATACACCAAGCACTCTTGAACGACTTGCTGGATACCATATGGCTCTGAGCGAGGCTGGTATTGAAGTAGACGAGCAATTAGTTATTCGAGGTGACTACGGCGTAGACTCAGGTATGGGGGCCATGGAGCAATTACTCAAATTAAGACGTAGACCCACTGCCGTGTTTTGCTTCAGTGACGACATGGCTATTGGCGCGATGAGTACATTACAAGAAAACGGCTTTCGTATACCTCAAGACATTTCCATCATGGGGTTTGATGATATTCGTTACGCACGCTTAATGTCCCCCGCCCTGACAACTATTCATCAGCCTTTAGAGGAAATTGGGAAAGCCTGTATTGAGCTGTTATTAGAGCAACTTCACGGTAAAACGGACAAGCCAAGATATGTTGAGCTGCCATTTTCACTTGTCGTACGCCAAAGCACTGGCCCAGTGCCCGTCGATTGATAACAGGATATTTATCACAGCCAGAATCCATTACACTAAAGGAAATATCCCTTTAGTGAGTAAAATATGAAAAAAGTACTATCGGTTTTCGGCAGTCTATTGTTGTTAAGTGCCTGTGATTCAAATGAAGTTGGCGACGTAAGCTTAGGTTTATTTACCACCAAAGACATCAAATTAAATATCCTACAGGATCCACTTATCAGTGGGGTGACATGTCATGTGGCCAGTATCGAAGCAGATCTCAGTTTCTCGGACCCATCCGATAGCGCTATCGCCTGTCGTCAAACGGGTGAAATAACCCCTGATATGATTGCTCAAATTGATAAATCGCCATCGGGTGACGTTGTGTTTAAAAAATCTAAAAGTGTATTCTTTAAGAGCATGAAAATACGCCGTATTTTCGATCCTCGCAGTCAAACGCTAATGTACGTGTCTTATTCAACCAAAGAGACGTCAGGAAGTTTTAAACACAGCCTGTCTACCGTTCCGCTGTGGGGAACCAAGGCTTACAATAGCTACACTGGCTCTTAGGCGCGGCGCCTATGAAAAACGCTCCCACATGCAAACAACCTTGCGGGAGCGATTGAGGAAACGTGTCAAGTCCATGTATCAAGTGCTATCAAACTAACTTTGCACGATTGTCGCCGTTATGTGGTGTTCGCCGCTAAACTGCGCATAATCTATTAAATTACCCGCCACTGCTTTACCATCAATTTCTAATTGCACCTTACCTGCTCCCAAACCATATGGGTTGTTTACTTCAATACAGTAATGCGCTTTTCTAAAACGGCGGCTAACCACAAAACTTGGCCAATGAGCCGGAATACTCGGCGTAATGATCAATCCAGCATAATCAGGTTTAATGCCTAAAATGTACTGAGTTGCAGCGTAGTAACACCAAGCCGCGGTGCCTGTGAGCCATGAATTTTTAGCTTGCCCTGGTGTAGCCGCATCATTGCCGGCAATCATTTGACTATAAACATAGGGCTCTGTTTTATGCTGCTGTTGCATATGCTGCAAGTAAGCTGGTGAGATACTGGCAAAGTATTCCAGTGCTTTCTCACCGCGCCCAAGCATGGCCTCTGCGACCATTATCCACGGGTTGTTATGACAAAATATTCCGGCATTTTCTTTGTAACCAGGTGGGTAAGAAGAGATTTCTCCTAGGTGTTTGTCATACGTGCTAAATGCAGGCTGATTAAGCATGATCCCATGTGGGGTGGCTAAGCGTTGCTCCACTGAGTCAAGCGCTTGTCGCGCTTTGCCGTCCTTAATTCCGATGCCCGCCATAACGCAAAAACCTTGTGATTCAATAAATATTTTACCTTCCTTGTTCTCGTGACTACCGATTTTTTCGCCCTTGGCGTTATACGCTCGTAAAAACCACTGCCCGTCCCAGCCATGAGCGAGCACCGCTTCGCGCATTTTATCGACTTGTTGCTGCGCATTATGCGCTAAATCACGTTTGCCCAGTTGAATGCATAATTGCACAAAATCCTGCCCGTAAAGCACAAATTGCCCTGCGATCATCAAAGACTCCGCCACGTCTGACTTCCCGCGCTGAGTCGTTTGATAGGATTCATTTGGATCTTCAGAAAAGCAATTTAAATTTAGACAATCGTTCCAATCTGCTCGCCCTATCAAGGGTAAACCATGGGGACCAAGATTATTGACTACGTGCTCAAAAGCGCGTCTTAAATGCTCAAAATGGTTAGGCTCTTCTGAAACATCTCCATCAAACCCCACTTTTTCATCTAAGATAGAAAAGTCACCAGTCTCTTTTATGTAATTGACCGTTGATAACACCATCCACATAGGATCGTCGTTGAAGTTGCCACCAATATTTGCATTGCCTTTTTTGGTCAAGGGCTGATATTGATGATACGCCGAGCCATCGCTTTTTTGGGTGGCGCTTAAGTCCAAAATTCGCTCACGGACTTTTTCAGGCACCATATGCGCGAACCCAATGGTATCTTGATTCGAATCCCTAAACCCCATACCACGGCCAATACCAGACTCGTAAAATGACGCACTGCGTGACAAATTAAACGTCACCATGTTCTGATATTGGTTCCAAATATTAAGCGAACGGTTTAACTTAGGATCAGGGCTATTGAGGCGAAAGTTGCCGAGCAGAGTATCCCAATGCGTTGCCAATGCAGTTAGTGCTTTTTGTACATCATACTGACTTTTATAACGATTTATCATTTCTCTCGCAGGGGCTTTATTAATGATACCTGGCGACTGCCATTTATTCTCTTTAGCCACTTCACAGTACCCCAACACAAAAACTAATGTACGCTCCTCTCCTGGCGCGAGTTCCACTTCTAAATGATGGGACGCAATGGGTGACCAACCGTGGGCATGAGAATTTGTCGCCTTGCCCTGCTCGACACTCACGGGATTTTCTACTCCTCTGTAAGGCCCTAAAAAACACTCTCTGTCGGTATCAAAACCGCTGATGGGTTGATTGACTGAATAAAACGCATAGTGGTTTCGACGCTCTCTGAATTCTGTTTTGTGATAAATCACACCATCTTCAACTTCTACTTCACCTGTGGACAAATTACGTTGAAAATTGCTGCCATCATCTTCAGCATTCCACAAACACCATTCAATGTAAGAAAACAGACTGATTTTCCTGTGTCGCTCGCCTGAATTTTTTAGGATTAAACGGTGAACTTCAGCTTTTTCCCCCAAAGGGACAAAGCAAGTTAATTCAGAATCAATTTCTTGATGACTCACTAAGAAACGGCTGTAACCCATACCATGGCGACATTCATATTTTTCTGGCTGTTGCTGTACAGGCCGTCCCGACGCAGACCAAATATGGTCATCGCATTTTAAGTAAAAATATCGGCCAGATGTATCCACCGGAACGCTGTTGTAACGATAACGGGTCAACCGGCGGAATTTAGGATCTTGGTAAAAGCTATAGCCCCCAGCCGTATTTGAAATTAAGCCGTAAAAGCCATCATTCCCTAAATAGTTTATCCACGGCGTTGGGGTAAAAGGTGTAGTGATGACATATTCCTTTTGTTGATCATCAAAATAGCCAAATTCAGTGGTATGTGCATCTATGGTTGACTCGCTCATGGATAAAACTCTCTCTTGGTAAATACGCTGCTCGCGAATAAAAGCGTTATTGATGATGGGATTGAATGGCGCTTCGACGCGCTATTAGCTCGGCATTCATTTGCTGTTGGCGCTTTTCAGTCAAAGGGTAAAACAGCATCAGTAATGCACCTGCAAGCCCAAAAGCAGCAGGTATAAAGCTCATGAGTTGCTGCATACCAGGTAACGAGGCTTCTATCGTCGTTGCATCCATTCCGTCGTACCCGTACCCTGCCAGCACGACAAGTACTAAGGCGCCAGCGAAACCATTACCTGTCTTTTGTACGAAGGTGCCTGCGGAATAGACGAGCCCTGTAGCACGGCGACCATTGCGCCATTCTGAGTAGTCAGCAGCGTCTCCTAGCATGCTAAAGAAAAGGGTAGGCATCATGGCGGCAAAAAATTCCGCTGTACAACCAAGCACAAATATATAGCGAACACTTTCCCCTGGTAGCCAATAAAAACCACAGGTGAGTAAACTACTGAGTAGCAGTGCAACAATAAATAAATTGCGTCGTCCCAATTTGCGGGCTAAGTAGCTAGTACATAGTGCTCCGAATATCGACACCACAAGCAAGGCAATGAAATATTGCCCTGTGAGTAATGAATCCCCCACAAAGTACTTAAAGTAATAGGCAATAACACTGTACTTAATGCCGTTGTACATCATGGTAAGAAATCCCATTCCTAACAAAATTAACCAAGGTTTATTGGTCAGCAAATCAAGCATGTCTAGCTGGGTACCTGATTTATCGCTTTGAGGACGGTTTAACATACGGCGCACTAGCCAAGTCGCTATTGCGAAAACCAAAACAAAGAAAAGCCCACTGATAACGTTGCGGTAATAAAAGAATAGCGTCATGGAAAGCAACGGGAGCAGCACAAACGGAGATTGCTTAGTGAGATCCCATAGCTCGCTACGTAGGCTATTGCGGGTTTGTTTTATGGGAACAACACGTTCTTTGGTGGTGGCCACTGAGGTAACCATAAGTGCCATCAATAATCCGGCGAAAACATACATGGTGTATTGATACCCCTTGGCATCGTTACCACCACCAAACCACGCCACCAATGTAGGCAAAAAGCCCATCACGAACAACCCACCTACAAACGCACCGGCAAAACGAAAGCCCGACAAGCTGGTACGCTCTTTATCATCTTCGGTCATTACCCCCATCAGGGCTGAATAAGGCACGTTGTTAATGGTATACGCCAGCGTTAAGCCGATATACGTTAAATAGGCATACAGCAACTTTCCCGTGTCGCTAAAATTTGGGGTGGTGAAACACAACACCATAAACAACCCTAGAAAGGGAGTTGAGCAAAAAATCCACGGTCGAAACTTCCCCCAAGAGGTATGGGTACGATCCGCAATCATGCCCATAATGATATCAGTCATACCGTCGGTAAGGCGGACGACCAAAAATAAAATGGCGGCGGCTGACGCGGCTAATCCGAAGGTGTCCGTGTAGAAAACAGCAAGGTAGGCTAATGCCCCGCGCCAAACTAAATTAGCGGCAGCATCGCCCATGGCGTACCCCACCTTTTCGTACAGTGATAGCTTATTCATAGGTTACTTGCATGAGTTCAAGCTGCTGATTGTATTGGCGCATGGTTGATATCCCTTTTCCAGTATCGCTTGGCTTCTCGTCACCCATTTTAACCGGCGAATCTCATAGCTAAGCATGTGACGAGTAACAAACATTATCAGCGCGATAGTCAAAGGTCTTTGCAAACACGAAACCACGCTAAATGTTTTTTATAATGTCTAACTTAAATGCAAATGAAAACGTTTTCAATAACTTTGTATATTTTAAAAATTCACACAACAAAATTATGCAATTGCAACCCAAATAAGTAGGAAAAGAAAAGGAAAAGGTAGCAGTGACTTGAGCTTGGCACCGTCACTGTGATGAGTCTGGCTCGTAAACGTGTAACACCCGCGTTAGGACTTCTTTGCCCTTAGGTTAGTCATCAGTGACTTTTGCTCACCATCTAGTACTAATACCAATCATTGATTAACCACTCAGCGAAAACTTTATGGAATTGGTACAAGGGAAGTTGTGCCATTAATCCGCATTAATCAGTGCCCCCTCAGAATGCGTCCAGCGGTTTTTGATTGAGGCATCGCTATGTCGAAAAGGTTGCTCCCTTGCAAATAGAGAGTACCCAGAGCAAAAGCGACTGAGGCATTCCTTACAGGCGAGTTTTAATACCAATTTAATTAAATAATTGCCCTCTTAGAATTCAGTAAGAGAACCACTATTCAATCATGCGCCTTGTTTAAGCCCTTTTAAACGCTCGCTGAGTGGTCACTGATTAACGTGGAATAATGGTATTACACTTTTTGAAAGCCATATTGCACAACATGCTTCAGTAACTGGCGATTGCTTTTCAATCCGCCTTTTAATTTGTACAGGCGCTGCTGGTTCTCTTGTAGGTGCTTAATGGCGCTTTGCGGCGCATCAAACTCTCGGGAAGACACATCATTCAAGGTTTCAAAGCCCATCCCATACAACACGTATTGATAACTTGCTGAAGGGAACATAATTTCATTTTGCACGAAATCATTGCGATTAGGCGGTTGATATCGCCACTGAGTGAGTAAATCATTCAACCTAGGTGAAACAGTGTCAGGTGCCCGCATTTGTTGCCAGTAGGGCTCGGTTCGTTCGCTTAACACATAGTGTAATTTTAAAAACTCGACGATATTTTCCCAATGTAAAAGGAATCGTCGATTAAAGTTATCACGGGTAATTTTCATATGCTCAGCTGTCACCGGAAGGTTTTCAGCAATGGCAGTAGCTGACAACTCAACTAAGGCCAATGCCGAGGCTTCTAATGGCTCCAAAAAACCTGCTGACAAACCAACTGCCACACAGTTTTTATGCCAAAAATGGCTACGATGCCCAGGCTCGAAACTGATCTTACGAGCACTGAGAGATTCAGCTACCTCGACACCAACAGATTGTGCGACATAAGCTTTAAGTACGCGCTCAGTCTGCTGATCGTCTGTGTGCTTACTGGAATAGGTATACCCCACGCCTCGCCTATCCTGTAGGCCAATATCCCACACCCACCCTGCCTCTTGCGCAGTGGAAATAGTGGCCGATGCAATGGGTTCATCAGGTATGGAATAAGGCACATGTAGAGCCATGGCACTGTCATTAAACAAGACTGATTTTTTATCGATAAAAGGGACATTAAAATGTTGCCCCAGCAATAGCGAGCGGGCACCAGAGCAGTCAACGAACAAATCCGCTTTGAGCTCGCCATTTGTACGAGTCTGCAATGCGCTAATATCGCCATTGTCGTGACTCACAACGCCTTCAACGTGATCTTGAATATAGCTAACCCCAAGGTTCTGCACGCAATGCTGTTGTAACATTTGGCTAAACTTGCCAGCATCTAAATGATAACCATAATTGAGTACTCCAGCATATTCAGGAGTAGCATTTTGCTTAGGCGCTAAACCTGCTTGGCATATCTGACTTTGAGCACAAACCACGTCAGCAAAAGCTTGCCCTTGGCCGTGTGTTTTCCAAGCACTGTATTGGTTCGCTTGACCGTAACCATTGGGGATCACAAATGGATGATAGTAAAAGTCATTGTCAGCACCGTTTTTCCAACCGACAAATTTTGAGCCTTGTTTAAAAGCGGCGCCGCAATGTCGAATGAAATCTGTTTCGCTAAGGCCCATTCGCTGAAGCGAATTGCGCATAGATGGCCACGTCCCCTCTCCGACCCCAACAATATTCACATCGGGGGATTCCACAAGGGTAACCTTTATCTTGCTATGTTGGTGGCCGCACTGATGTTCTGCGGCAATGATGCCGGCGGTTAACCAACCAGCACTTCCACCACCAACAATGAGGATATTTTTAATACTGCGATGACTCATTCGTAACTACCAATATTAGAATCAATGTTAAATATCAAACACCTTACGCTCAAGAATAGGTGCATGGCTTCACTCAATACTAACGCAAATGGGTGATTGACTTGCAACAAATGGCTTATGTTTTCTGCTCTTAAGGTTATCGTTATATTTTAGCTATGTAACAGTTATTACGTTGAAGCACGCTGTTTACGCTGACGCGTTACAATAGCGCATGATAAATTGTTGGTGGCTTGGCAACTGCTCCACACGCTGTTCAATAGCACTGCGTAATCCCGCTAAAAAACGCTTGAGTTCGACTTCACTCATTTCGTTGACAATTCTATGATACTGCTTAGGTTCAAGCCCTTGACCTAACATGACTTGGGTCCAAGAATCCACACGGAAAATATCACCGTCATCTAAAAACACCCTGCCAGTCTCCTTAAACAAATGTATTTTATGAGCAAGGGAATCGGGTACTTCCATACTTTGACAATGCCGCCAAAAAGCAGAATCATCACGCTGAGTAACGTTGTAATGCAGTACTATAAAATCGCGAATACTGTGTAATTCGCTGGTTAACTTTTCATTGTATTCATCAATTCCCGACTGGCGCACACCATCAAAGGGGAATAAGCGCATTAGCCGTACGATCCCCGTCATAATTAAGTGAATACTAGTGGACTCCAACGGTTCAACAAAACCACTGGCAAGCCCCAGTGCCACACAGTTTTTATTCCAGCCTTTACGTCTGCGGCCGGTTTTGAATTTAATCACTCTTGGCTCGGTAATCGGCGCGCCATCCAAATTGGCTAACAGTGCTTGTTTCGCCTGTTCGTCACTGGCATATCGACTACAAAACACCATGCCATTCCCGACACGATTTTGCAGTGGAATACGCCACTGCCAACCAAAATCATGAGCGGTCGCACGCGTGTAAGGAAGTGGCTCTGAAGTCGATTGCGTTTGTACAGCAACCGCGCTATCACAAGGTAGCCAGTGTGACCAATCCTCATAGCCAGTATGTAAGGCTTCTTCTATTAACAACCCTTTAAAGCCAGTGCAATCAATGAAAAAGTCTCCCTCCACTTCTTGTCCCGACTCTAGAGTCAATGAACGAATAAAACCATTGTTTTCGTGCTTGTTCACTGCGGCTATTTTACCCTCAATACGCGTTACCCCATCGGCACAAAAGTCCCTCAGAAACTTAGCATAAAGTGTGGCATCTAAATGATATGCGAAATTCATGGGCGAATTAGCCGAAAAGGCGAATTTACCTTGCTTAGATGCTTGCAGTTCATAGCAATAATCACCAAACGGCACCGTGATCCCTAACTCTTTCCCGCGTAACCAAAAATGGTGAAACTCCCCTGCCCAACACTCTTTACCAGTTACCCCAAATGAATGGATGTAACTGTCGTTTTTTTGGCCCCAGTGGCTAAACTCAATCCCCAGTTTGAACGTGCTGTTGGTGGCTCGCATAAACGCTTGCTCATCAATATTGAGTAATTTATGCAGTGTGCGAATGGGTGGGATCGTGGCCTCACCAACCCCGACAGTGCCAATTTCGTCTGACTCAACTAAGATAATGTTCAGGCTTTTACCCAACAACTTCGATAAGGAAGCGGCTGCCATCCAACCGGCTGTTCCTCCACCTGCAATCACCACATTCTTTACTTTTTCACTGTTCAAGATTTACCTCTGCACACAAATGCTAACGCTGGATATTCACCTAATATAGCCAAAAAATAAGCCGCGAGATATCGCGGCTTATATAAGTGCCGATCAACTCGGCCTAGGACACACACACATTAAAACGTATAACGAGCCCCCAGTGCATAGCGAGCACCAAGTTGCTCTAAGTTCCATAGTTGAGCAGAAGTACGGCCATGACGGCGACTATTCTCATCGGTAATGTTGATACCTTCTAGGAAAACCGATAAATCATCATTCACTTGATAGGACACATTAAAATCAATCTGCGAATATGACTCAGTGAAACCAGGCTCATTCACATATTGGCTAGTCGTATCCAAGAATTTGTCACGCCAGTTATACGCGATACGCCCTTGCCAACCGTCTTTTTCATACATGGCCACTATGTTAGCGGTATCACTTAACCCAACCAATGCAAATTGAGTCACAGACGGGTCAGCAGTAATGTCATAGCTCACATCACCATTCACCGTGGTGTAGTTAGCTTGCAGACCAAAGCCCGTGTCACCAAAGAAATGTTGAGCGGCTATCTCAAAACCGTAGATATTCGCACTCTTGTTATTTATTGGCTTGGCATTAATAAAGGTCAATAATGGATCATCTTCATTCGGTAGCACATCATACTGGGCTTCGAATTGCTCTATGGTTAACGAGTCATACGCAATGTTGTTTTCCATGGCCACCACCATATTAAACAAATTGGTATCGGTTAATGGCTGGCCGATACGCTCAAGCTCAGCTGCTGCAGCTTCTGCTCTAGGACCTGCTGTGGCATCGCGTAAGCCAAATACACTCTCTTCGACTTGTTCATTACCAATGAAGTTCTTCACGCGCTTATCATAAAAGCCTAATGACACGTAGCTAGTATCTTCGAAATAGTATTCAACCGATAAATCTACGTTGTCAGACTCCAGCGGCACCAACGCTGGGTTTCCTGAGCTAGCGGTTGCCGTTGCGCCTTGAGTAATTAAGGTCGGGCCACTGGGTGTGCCTACTGATGATGCCGCACTCAAATTATTGTATGTTGGGCGCGCAATCGTTTTACTGTATGACAAGCGAGCTTTCACCCCATCCATCACTTCTATATCAAAGTCGATGCTCGGTAGAACGTGGTCATAATCTGATTCTACTGCGACATCTTGGGTATCTGAACCAAAGCGCACATTAAAGTCGTTGTTGCCTTCCCATGCAATAGCATTCGGTAAGCTGATATTAGCCACAGAGGTCGAGTCTGTGCTTTCGTAACGTACGCCAGCAAGAATGTTGTATGGACGGCCGCCTAGCTCACCCTCTAACTCAAACTCAACGTAACCAGCAAAAATATCTTCTTCGATTGTACGGTTCGTGGCAAATGGGTTATCCGCTGCAAATGCAAAGCCATACTCCTGGGCTGCAAACGCACCGATTTGCGCCAAATCACCAGTAAAGCCTTGGCTGAAAATACCATTGGTGTTGTAGTCATCAAACTCATCGGCAAAACTAAAGGGAGTTAAGTAATCTGCCGGTAATTCACCTGGGTTCTCGATTCCCCAGTTACCCATAGTGCGACGCGTCAATGATTGCAATGACGTACTTTCCATGGAGCGTGATTCAACACCAAAGTTAATACCGCCATCGTCGAATGTATACTCACCGTCTAAGCGGAACTGGGTAATATCAGTACGCTGAGAGTTAAAGTTCATATCAAGAATAGCAGTACCCACATCATCTTGATCAAGTACACCATTACCGTTTAGGTTATCGCGAGCCTCGTCATCAAAGTCCACCGTCATGATCGGGAACTCACCAGAAAAATCAGCCCCCTGCCCACGGTTTACGTTTGCACCTAGTCCTAAATTTGTCCAGGTGCCATAGGGCGCGTCAGGGCGACCTTCAGCCGATGAGTCGTGTACGTCAAAAAACATCACCAAGCTATCGTTTACATGATATTCAACATTGAAACCCACAGATTTATTTTCATTGACTTGATTCAGCTCCTGAAGTGCTAAGCCTAAATCTCTTGGTAGTAAATCACGGCGCTCTTGTTCGATTAATATTGGCGTTTTCACCACTTCATCATCAAAAGTTAACTCAGCGAAATACCCGTCGTCCATCCAGATAGACTGTTCTGCGCGGGCTTCGTATAAGTCCTGTTTTGAATAGGTGTAATCGAGCGTGGCGGTCAAATCTTCGCTTGGGGCATATTGAAACGTTAACTGAGCATTGGTACGTTTGCGTTCACGATCAGCAATTGAGTAACGTAAATCTGCTGGGATGGCAAACAGTTGCCCATCTGCAGGACCATTGTTTACCACCACCGCAGGCCCATTAAAGCCAGGTAAATTAGGATCTGTTTGGTTAGGTGTCTGTGGAATTGAACCTTCATATGGGTTCACACGCCATTCGTTGACAAATGCACCGACAGCAGAACTATCTCGCTCTTGCACACTCGCAGATAAAGACACACCGAAAATACCGTCATCATCAACAAAATTGAAGAAACCTGACACTTCAGGCGTTACGTCGTCACCCACTCGATTGGTGGTATCCATTAACGCTTTTGCACCAACAGAGCCGGAAAAACCGCTTTCTAAGGCATCCAGCGGCCGAGCGGTTCTTATATTCACAGTTGCACCAATACCACCTGTAGCAATGCTCGCACGGCCGGTTTTATATACTTCGACGCCGCGAACACTTTCAGAGGCCAAATTGGCAAAATCGAAAGCACGAGAGTTTGGCGTACCACCACCGCCAGGGATTGCAGCCCCTGGCATAGCGCGACCGTTTAAGGTCACCATATTAAAATCTGGGCCAAAGCCACGAGCTGTAATCTGGCTGCCCTCACCATTACTCCGACTAATAGAAATACCAGTTATACGCTGCAAAGACTCTGCTAGGTTTGTATCGGGAAACTTACCAATATCTTCCGCTGAAATCGCGTCAACTACCCCAGCCGAATCACGCTTGATTCCCATTGACTCCTGAATACTAGAGCGCATGCCTCGAACCTGAATCACTTCTAAGTCGCTGGCGCTTTCTTGAGCAACAGCGGCCACAGGAGTCAGTACAGCACTACCTAAAAGTATCGAAATACTTCTGGTTAACAAAGACTTATTAAATTTCGCGTAGGTGTTCATATTTGTGCGTCCTTTGTGTTTCTATTAGTAGAGATGCTTGAGCGTTATTTGAGAACAAATCAAGCAGTGAGCTATGCCTAAATTAAAACTAGCTCGCTCATTTTCACTATGACGAAGAAACGCATCACTTAAATACATTGCACGGTCATGCATAACTTGCAGCGGGTAGTGCGTAGCATTCTCAGTATGCGATTCGTAAGTTACGTTAAGAGTAATCAAACCCTAAATGTAAACGTTTTCATCATGCTAATTTTATTTTAACAATTCGTCAACATTTTTACTTTTGCTGAGCAACCCACTCCTGATTTGCAACAACAAGCTAATGAAATGTTACAAATACATTAATGCAATAAGTGTTTAAGTAGGTATCACAAAATCGGTGTTTAATATGACGAAATCGGCGCAAAGAAAACACAAAACACACATAAACCCTTATAAACAAGGGGCTTCATGGACATTTATATTGATTAAACCTACAAAAAATAATCAATATAAAAACGCAAAATGTTAATTTTAAATAAAAGAAGTGCCTGAAAAGAACAAGTAGATAGACACCAGCGCAATCATCCGGCGCGTAGTTTTGCGCATTAAACGCCACTCATTTCTTACAGAAACCCGTATTTTTCTAAAAAATAGCCGGTGTGATGCGCCCTTTTAATGAGATATAAACATGAAAATCAATGAAACAGGTGAAAACGAATACAGGAGTAGAACATGGGGTAAACAACCCGAACATACTCAAGCTTCAACGCTCCCTTGGCAAAAAAGAAAGTGATTATTCAACCTATTCCTGGGAAGCGTCATGAATTAAGTAACTTGAGATCTTGCATATTTCAGCAATATAAACGCAATTTCTAGTACAGTGATTGTATCAATGTAAGCGAGATTGAAGCACTTGAGCTTGAAAGAGTAAGTTAGCTACGCCAGTCATGGACAAAGAAAACGTTTTCACGATATTTATCATTTCCTTGCTTAAGAGCAGATCAATTAACGCGAGTCTATTATTTGGGTAAAAATGTGGTCGATCTTGGCTTTCGTGCCATCTTTGCTTAGCTGTTGAAATGCACGATTAAAGTTATCCATCCACTCTCGCGCATTTGGGTACGACTTTGAAATAATGAAATGTACGGAAACCTGCTCAACCTCAGTGGGTAACACTAATAGCTTGTCGCCGATGAGACGCCTATTGGTGACTTCATTCAGTGACACATAACTATTGGTGAGTCCGGCGTCACTCCAGCCTCGCTGCACATGCCCTATGCAACCTGCCCCGTCGACGACTCGGTTAATTTTAAGATTTAAACGGTCAACGATCCCCTCTGTAGAGAACTCGTCTGAATATCCATAGGGAAGACACAAACGTTTACCTGATAACTGTTGTATGTCAGTAATATTGGATACCTTGCTTACATAAAAACGCACAGGAATATAATTAATCGGCACGGAGAAGTAATATTCTTGCTCTCGCTTAGGGGTGCTTACATATGGAAAGGTGCCTAAAAACCGGTGTTCATCAGTCCACATTTTTCCACGGCTCCAAGGCAGAATATGAATATCGACTTCATAGCCCATTTGTTGAAACGTTTGCGTTACCAAGGCTTGAGACCAGCCCCCTTGAGGTAAGCTTGCAGACACAAAAGGATAGTAACCTTGCCCAGTAGCAAGTCGAATGCGAGTGTCGGTTGCCGTAAAAGGGCGAGGTTTGGAGTTTGTTTCATCAGACAGTATTACGCGCGTATTGCCCATTGCAAGAGAAGCGCCCATAGCGAGAGAAGTGCCCACAGCGAGAGAAGTGCCCACAGCGAGAGAATCACGCTCCGCGAATAGATTGTCTGCGTCATCACTGTTTACGCTATTAGCAGCAATAGTACTGCTAAATCCGGCAAAAAAAGCGACCACCAGCAAAACTAATATGTACTGCAGTTCCTTGGCAAGCATGTCTGAGCAATATCCATAGTTGTAAAAGAGAAACTCTGGGTATAGCAGGCATTATGCATAGTAAAAATCGGTTTTACTATGTAATTATGCTTTTAAATTGGTGGTCGGCGCTCTTATATACTTACCACTCACTTAATGCCGACATACTAAACGTTTGCCCTTGATAATTTAGGATCACGTGTTGTGGTTCAATATGCACTATGCGTACTTTTTCGTCGATGACGTCACCTTCGTGTAGGCTTTTTCCATTCACTTTAACCCACCTGTCTTGCGCTGATGAAGCATACATATGGGTTGAAAATACCATGGGGGGCAGTTGAGTTAATACCCAAGCCGGCAGCTGGTCAATACGCGGGGTATCTTCACTTTTGGTTTGCGTTGATTCAAACGGTTGTGCAGGCTCTTTGTCTAATTCGGTAATTGCTTTTTCAAAACGCTTCAATAAGTCAGGGGATATTCTTGGCTCTGGTTCTCGTTCTGGCTCCGCGTGAGATTCAGTCGCTGGCATTGTTTCAGAATTAGTATTTTTACTCTTTCCTGAATCAATCAGCGAAGTACTCAAAGCGCCTTCTTCTTGCTGAGTTTGGCTCACATCTTGATTATTCGAAGCCTGTGGGGAAACCTTCGGAGTTGCGGCATTCACTTGAGTTTCAAGCGCTTTATTTGCAGTAGATTTTTCTTTTTGATGGACTAAACCGTCATCTTCTTCACCTACTTCTGGTAAAGCCACAGGGAGGCTAGTTTCAGGTTCGGACATAGTTAATTTTGTCACTAATCTAGGTGTCAGGGCTGCCCCCCAACCCAGTGCAAAACCCAATAACACCACCAATAAACCTTGTGCTATGGGGGTTGTGTAGTATTGCCAACGTGATGGCAATGCTTGTACGGATGGTAAGAATAAACTGCGATTAAACTGATCAGAAACCGCTGCATCTGCACCATGGGCGCTGACGCGATCACTTTCTAACAACTCTTGGGTTTGCGATTTTTGAATTTTGGGGCGTTCTATTTCAACGGTCTGCGCAGGATCAATTTCTACCTTTTGAACACCCATTTCAGCTAACCCGGTGACCATCTCCATGCTTGTCACCAAACCTGATTTACGAATTTTAATCGGGCCATTTTGCTCAGTGATCTTCACGATCACCATGCCAGGCGTTAATGCGTCGATATTGACTACATTATCCATACCAACTGCCTCCAAAAAATCCTAAGCCAAACGCCATAACAAATAAGCCAACGAGCAGTATCTTACGTTGCTTTCCTCGACGCTGGGCCACCACGTCGGCCCCTAATATTTGCTCTGCGGCGGCGTAAAATATATGGGTATGCACCACAGGCGCTTGCTTTGTAAAGGTAAGGGTTAATGCGCGGTCACAAAGCAAATTAATGACTCTTGGGATCCCACCCGTTACTTGATATACAGCGCCTAAGGCACCTGCACTAAAAACGCTACTGTCCCCACTCGCTACGCCTAAACGATGATGAATGTAGGCCTTAACTTCACTAGAGGTAAGCGGTAGCAAGTGATAGCGCGCGGTGATGCGTTGGGCTAACTGACGTAATTCATTTCGCTTTAACAATTGCTGTAATTCGGGTTGGCCAATTAATACCACTTTAAGTAACTTTTCACGATTCGTTTCAAGGTTGGTTAGTAAACGCAGTTGTTCTAATACTTCCGGTAATAAATGCTGAGCTTCATCCACAATTAAAATGGTATTCAAACCGCTATTGTGGTTACTTACCAACTTATTGAGGATCAAATCGGTAAAGTATTTAAGACTCGCTCGCTCATATTGATAATCAATTTTTAGTTCGTCACAAATTGTGGCAAGCAGCTCAATCGCAGATAAGGTCGGGTTCAATACCATGGCCACTTGAGTATTGTCAGGTAATTGCTGCAATAACTTGCGGGACACCGTGGTTTTACCTGTCCCTACTTCTCCCGTTAACATCACAAAACCACCGCTCTCCCGCAACCCGAAGGTCAGATGGGCCAGCGCTTCTTTGTGTCTTGGGCTCATATATAAGTATGCAGGATTAGGCGCGATGGAAAACGGATTATCTGAAAGTCCGAAATAATTAAGATACATAGCTGCGGTTCTAGTGGCCGATTGTGGAAAAGCGAAAGATAAACTAACGACTTCATGCAAACTTGTCAAAGGTAAGACATATTGTATATCGTCAGAATGACGGGCAGAAGATTGTTGCCCGCACTTTACGCTGACAGACGTTTCATTACGAGTAAGTACAATACCTCAGTACTTTTATGCTTATTCGTCATTTTTGCTCGCCACGTTAATCAGGCATAATAGGGTGATTCTGATAATTAAGGTGTATATGCAAGTATATTTAGTAGGCGGGGCCGTACGTGACAAGCTGCTTGGGCGGCCAGTAAAAGATCAAGATTGGGTTGTCGTTGGGGCAAGCGAAGCAGACATGCTGGCACAAGGCTATCAACAAGTGGGCAAAGACTTCCCTGTATTTTTACACCCCAAAACCCAGCAGGAATATGCGTTAGCTCGCACTGAGCGTAAAACAGGCCAAGGCTATGCTGGCTTTGAATGTGATACCTCCACCAGTGTTACCCTTGAACAAGACTTACTGCGCCGAGATCTCACCGTAAACGCCATGGCGATGGACGATAAGGGCAACATCATAGACCCTTTCAATGGCCAACAAGACCTGCAAAATCGCATATTGCGCCATGTGTCTGATGCGTTTGAAGAAGACCCGCTACGGGTGTTGCGCGTGGCCCGCTTTGCTGCCCGCTACGCCAGTTACGGCTTTACTATTGCCGAAGAAACCAAAACCCTCATGGCTAACATCACGCAATCAGGCGAGCTTAGTCATTTAAGTGCTGAACGTGTTTGGGTCGAAACCGCAAAAAGCCTACTAGAAGACACCCCTCAAGTGTATTTTGAAACCCTGCGAGAATGTGGTGCGCTTAAGGTTTGGTTTCCTGAGCTGGATTGCTTATGGGGCATTCCTAACCCAGCCAAATGGCACCCAGAAATAGACACAGGTATTCACAGCATGATGGTACTCGAACAATCTGTGCGGGTGTCTAATAAGCTCAGCGTGCGTTTTGCCGCTTTAGTACACGACTTAGGCAAAGGGTTAACCCCACCAGAAGAATGGCCATCACACCGCGGGCATGAAAAACTCGGACTTGCGCCCATCAACGCGCTTTCCGAAAGAGTAAAAGTACCCAACGATTGCCGTGATTTGGCACTATTAATGAGTGAGTTCCATAGCCATGTACATCACGCCTTTAAACTAAAGCCCGCGACCATCAATGATTTTCTCGATAAATGCGACGTGTGGCGCAAACCCGAACGCTTCGCCGATTTACTCTTGGCCTGCACCGCCGATGCCAAAGGAAGAACAGGCTTTGAAGAACACGATTACCCTAATGCGGATTATATTTGGCAGGCCTATTTGGTCGCCAAAGAGGTCAACGTGCAAGAAATAGTACAGGCCGGTTACAAGGGTGCAGAAATAAAACAGCAACTCAGGCAAAAACGCATTCATGCTATTGCTGCAAACGTGGCATAATAGTGAGCCGCTTTTGTAGCACCCAAACGATAAACAGAACACACAAGGCTTACCATGTTATCCACCACTCAATTAAACACCATGCTAACACTGCAAGACGGCATGAACCGTAAAGTAAACCCTCAATGGCTTAGCGCCAACTATGCGTATTTACGCGCCGCTATGATTGAATCGGTTGAAGGCATTGAGCACCATGGTTGGAAGTGGTGGAAAGCCCAACATAAAGACTTACCTCAATTGCAGATGGAATTAGTCGATATATGGCACTTTGCGTTATCGTCAATCATCATTCAGTTTGAAGGTGACATAGTGCAATCTTCTAGCACGATTGCCCAGCAACTTGCATCAAATACCAGCAGTGTCACCTTTGATGGTAAAGACTATGATTTCACTCGCTTAGATATACTGGATAATTTACAACTCATGGCAGGCTTGTGCGCCGCCAACCGTTTTGACGTACCTTTGTTTATCAAAATTGTTGAGCAAGCAGATATGAACGCCAACGAGCTTTATCGTCAGTATGTGGGTAAAAATGTTCTAAACTTCTTCCGTCAAGATAACGGCTACAAAGAAGGTTCCTATTTAAAGCTATGGAACGGCCGTGAAGACAACGAGCACCTAGTCGAGGTCTTAAATGCCTTAGATATTGCCCTGCCTGATTACAGCGACCAGGTGTATCAAGGTTTACAACAGCGCTACCCTAGCAACTAGTTACGCAGTTAGCACACATTCTCGGAGGCTGAATCAAATTCTGGTCTCCTTAATATTAAGTACAACGTTAAGAAGCATATATACGCCATGTTTGAGCAATTAGAATTAGATGATGAACTTTGCCGCGCAGTCGCCGACTTAGGCTACAGCGAACCTACCAGTATTCAACAGTTGGTTATTCCTGCGGCGATGGAAGGCAAAGACATACTCGCATCCGCCCCAACGGGCACCGGCAAAACCGCTGCGTTTCTATTGCCTGTATGCCAATTCTTACTAGACTACCCACGCCGTCACCCGGGCTCAACGCGTATTTTGATTTTAACGCCGACCCGAGAACTCGCCCAGCAGGTGTACAACCAAGCACTTGAATTAAGTCGCTACACAGACATAGTTTGCGGCGTTATCACAGGTGGCATTAACTACGGTACCGACAAAGACACGCTTGAAAAAAATCTCGATATACTTGTTGCCACGCCAGGTCGTTTGTTTGAACACATAGAGCAAGAAAGCTTTGATTGTCGCGATATTGAATGCCTGATTTTAGATGAAGCTGACCGCATGCTTGATATGGGGTTCTCATCCATCGTCAATCAAATTTCAGCAGAAGCGCGCTGGCGTAAACAGAGCATGTTGTTCTCTGCGACCTTAGAGGGCGCCGGCATTAGCCGTTTTGCCAAAGACATACTTAACGAGCCAGTGGAATTAGAAGCCGCTTCAAGTCGCAAAGAACAAGGCAAAATCCATCAGTGGCTGCATCTGGCCGATGACGCCAAACATAAATATGCCTTGTTAAAGCACATTCTCACCCATCAAGTTGAATCTGCCGTGGTGTTTGTAAAAACCCGTGACCGCTTAAACGAGTTAAAGCAAATACTTGAGCGTGACGGTTTTACTGTGTGTTGGTTACAGGGTGAAATGCCTCAAGACAAACGCAACCTGTCGATGGCTAAATTTCGCTCTGGTGAAGTCAAAATATTGATTGCCACCGATGTCGCGGCGCGCGGTATTGATGTTGAAAACATCAGTCATGTTATTAACTATGATATGCCGCGCACCGCAGATGTATACGTACATCGTATCGGCCGCACTGGCCGTGCCGGTAACAAAGGCACCGCGATATCTTTGGTTGAAGCCCATGACATTGCCATAGTGCCGAAAATCGAACGTTATACTCAGCAACCTCTAAAGCGCCGAGTGATAGACGAACTACGCCCGAAAAACAAAGAAGCCAAACCACCAGCCAAAAGAAAAATCAGCAAGCGTGCGAAAAAAGCTGCCGGGATCCCGCTGAAGAAAAAAGCCAAAAAGAAAAAGAATCGCGGTTAACACTTTGCTTTAAGCGCTGTCTTTCGTGGAGCAGCAGGGACCGTTATATTTGCTGATAAAACCTAGATGGTTGCGGTCCCCCAAATCGTTGCACACAGCAATGACTGGGGGATATTTATGATTTGCATTCACTCACGCTTAATACCATTACGACGTAGCGACACCTTATACCGATTCCATTAAATAATTGGTATTAATCAAAAACCACTGGACGCATTCTGAGGGAGGCATTGATTCATGCGGGTTGGGATAAAATGAGCTGTTTGTAAAAAGTGTACTGTTTGCTTTGCCACTTCTGCGTTATAACGCATCTGAGAATGACCCACGTCAATCGTAATAAAATCACTCATGCTGTTTAGCTTTGCTGATGCTACCGAGACCAAACCGTCATTTGGCCCATTAAATCGCGCATTGGTTAATGCCAACGGTTTTGTGCCTGCAATCACACCTAACTTTACGCCTGAATTCTTCTTTATGTCATCTAGGTTGTTACCTAAGCTTTTATCCCCAGTTACTAATGCCCGAGAGACTCCCCCAGCGGCTTTCATTAACCACGAATCACTTATATAGTCGGCTAATTCACTGCCTTTGTTGGGGGTACCAATAAGTACAACGTGCCCCATCCGCTCCTTTTTCAGTTTATGTTGGTTATTTGGATTATTTTGTAAATAGGCGCGGATCACCAATCCGCCAAGGGAATGCCCGACAAAATGTACTTTAGGGGCTTGTTCTATACAAACGTCAATTTGTTTGCTCGATTGCGCAATAGCTTCAGCAACGCTAACACCAAAGGTCGCATAGTTTAAACGGCACACTTTGTACTGAGCTTATTCCAATCGCTGTGCTAAGCGCCACATTGCCCAGTCACTTCTTCCCAAACCATGAGCAAGTACCACTAGCTCATCATCTGGTTGATATAACTGGGCTTCTGTCTTTGAGTTGGCGCACCCCACTAAGTGCAAAACGACACATAAAATCACGCCCTTAACCATTGCATCATTTAGCGTTCTAACTAGTTTTTTACACATCGAACCGACAACATATAACTCTTTTTAAGGGTGGTTCGGCGCACTTCCCCTTTGTGGGAATTCCACCACGAATAAGCCAAGGTTCGCGCATAGGCATTCTTTTTCGTTGCGCTGCTACTGGTCCAAAATTCGCTATACATGCCTTGAGTGATATACCAATGACTGAGCTTTACCCCAGCAGGGCGCGCAGCAAATTGATATTTATTGACTTGCGACTGATCAAACTCTTTAAATAAGGTGTTTGGCTGCTCGGCTTTAAGGGTAATTGCAATGTCGTTCTCTCCTCTCCACCCTTGCCTATTTAAATCAGATTCAGCGATCCCTATGGCACGTTCGAGGGCTTTCCAATCACTGTCTGAAGCAACACGCCACCCTTTTGGACAAATATTTCGCTCATCAACCACATCATGCCAATCATAAAGCCTACCGTAGGGCAAAAGGTTCTTTTGATCATCATCAGGAATGAACCCCGTATTGACCTTTGTTCCATCCTGAAAGGTGGTCGTCCTTAAATTTTCAGCTAGCCAAATTTGCCCGCCAATTTCCACCGTTTGATAGGTGTTTCCTTGACTGTCTTGAACGGTATCGCTGGCTGTTGAAATAGCTGGCGTCAACATAAAAACTCCTACCATTAGAATGACTTTTCTCATTATTATTACCTAAAAATAAGCCGTTTTTAGCTCGCTTAAATTGACCAATTAAAGGATGTTTCCTTCTCAGACAGAACCCACAACTTAGTTAACACGGCTTTGTTTAAAACAAATGACTCAAGCTTTCCCTCACCAACCGGTCCACCGAAATTCATGAGCCCGGTAGGCCCGTAGTAAGCACGCTCTTTTAAGCCCATATGAGTGGCACACATTACCTCTGGGTACGCGCCTTTTTCAGCCGTTTGAGCTAAGCCTATCTTGACCATAAACGACCAAGACATTCGGGTCATAAAACTTGCACTGTCTCTGATAAGTGAGGTGTTTGATGCGCCAGGATGACAAACGTACACCTTCACCTCTTTGCTGGCGGCTTTAATTCTGTCTTGTAACTCATAAGCAAACATCATTTGGGCAAGCTTACTTTGGCTATAGACCTTATTAGGATGATAGTTGTTATCCCAATTCATATCGTCAAACTGGATGGTTCTTAAGCCCATTTTGTGCCCTTCACTGGATACCACGACGATCCGTCCTTGCGACGCTTCAATTCTTTCAAAAAGCAGCCCACAGAGTAAGAAATGTCCGTAGTGATTGACCCCAAGCTGGCTTTCAAACCCATCTACCGTATGCTGCTGAGTGGCAATTTGGGCGATGGCCCCATTACAGATAAGCGCATCAATTTTCGCTACTTTCGCTAAAACCTCATTTGCGGCTTGACGTATTGATGCAAGGTCCGCTAAATCCATACGGATGTAACTTGCCTTGGCTGCTTGGCCAAATTCACTTTTTAGCTGATTGATGGCTGCTTCTGATTTCGTAGGGTTACGGTTCAACATCACCACATTCGCCCCTTTAGACAGCAAAATACGCGAAGCCTCAAACCCTGCACCAGTGTTCGCACCCGTAATAAGAAAAGTCTTACCCTCTTGTGAATCGAGAAGTGCTGGTGTCCAGCCGTTAGGGCCAAATTGATTGTTAGTGGTCATAATCTACCTTTGAATATTCGTATAAACAGTCACACTATGCTTTGAACATAGGCCTGTGACCGAAGATGTCTTTGTGGCAATATAAAAACTGCATCATGAGATGCATTATAATATTCAAGTTGATTACTTAGCAGGCGAGATAATCGCTAAAAATTGCCTATTTGTATCGTTTTGATAATTTTGCGATGCTGCGCTATTGATACAATAGTGCACCAAGTGGCATAACCTTGCATCGAAGGGGAAAGCTCATCGAGCCGGTATCCCCATCATAAATAGCGGTAGTGTTAACGATATTAAGAGCGGTATTGAAAGTGGTATTGAGAGCCCACGAAATAACGCCCCGCGTTACTAGCCTAATGTGCGTTTGTACTGCTCCATCTTGGCAGCTAGGTGTATTTGGTGACAGGGGCGTATTTACGTGAGCGAATATGCCCCCTCTAGCTAGTCGAAAATTAGCTTTGATTACTTTGCGAGGGCACTTCGAGTAGGGTGAACTGGCTATCGGTTACACCAACGACTCTTACGCTGCAACGCCCCCAACTTGCAGGGATGTTCCATGTGCTGTCAGTCGTGGCTGTGTATAATTCTCTTTTGTTATGGCAACGCAACTCCACGGTATTAAGCGTACCGTTCACGTTGCTTAAACTAAATGCATTTCTGCTTAATTCGTGCCACCAATCACCGTCTTGTTTAACTTCACCTGGAATAGAAATCACCTGATCACTTTCGAGTAAATCAACTATTTTGGTTACGTAAGGTTTGAGTAGAGCGATATTCTTTTTGTTATCTTCTTGCGTTTCTACGCGCTGAAATGTTTCTAAGGCGCCAAGGTATTGCGACTGATTTAATTGCAACACAAACAGTCGATTTAGCAACACGCGATGAGCTTCATTACCCAAGTATTCGCCTTTTTTGTCAGTGCTTAGAATACGTTCGACGTATTTAAGTTCTGAAACCTCATCGTTTTGCGCCATTGCCAAGTCAGCCCGTAACAACGAATAGTAGGTAAACTCTATGCTATTGAGCAAGCCCTTGTCTTTCATGCTTTCACTCAAATCGCGCGCTAAGGCAATATCATTGCTGTTTAAGGCTTCACGCACACTTTGATAATTACGCTTGAACTTGCGTCTAACACCTTTTTGCACTCCGTCTAACTTAAAGTCCATTTGTACATCGTTGTGACATTGTTCGATTGGTTTACCATCAACATACGCTGGGCTGTATTCCCAGCTTTTCAATGCCCTGATGGCCGCATTCTCAAAATCTTCTATGCCACTTGAATCAACGACCACTATGTTATTGACGCTACCATCGGTACCTACCACATAATTCAGTTGTACCCAGCCCTCGGCTCCCTTGCGGGCCATGCTTATAGGGTATTTGGGCTCGACCCGCTTTACAGGTTTAGGCATCTTCGCTGACTCTAAAAGCACTGTACTTGGTTCACTCACGGTAATTGGCTGCGCATTTTCGTCGGTATGCACATTTGCGCCGGCTTGAGAGGGGGTGTCGTTAGCGTTAGCGGCTAAGGCATAGCTGGCCATCAGGCTTGCGCTACTTACAATAAATAATTTAGCTGGGATAATCATCAAGCATCCTTGCATTTGTTGAGGGTGAATTTATTACTACAACAGTAAGACTAAATAATTTACCACTTCACAGCAAGGGCGAATTGCCAAACACACCTTTAATAAAAATGAGCAAATGAGCGTTAAAAGAGCGCCATTGGGCAATATCAATTATTGCCCGAAACAGGTAAAATTCATGCAAATCTAGACAAACCAAAGAGCTCCCCTGTGACGCGTAAAATCGTATTAGCCACCGGCAACCAAGGCAAAGTGTCTGAATTAAGTCAGTTACTGACTCCTCTTGCAGTAAACATTGTTCCACAGAGCGAGTTTGACGTACCTGAAGTGCCTGAAACCGGTACCACCTTTGTTGAAAACGCTATAATCAAAGCGCGCCACGCGGCCAAAATCACCGGCTTACCTGCCATCGCTGATGACTCAGGTTTAGCGGTTAATGCCCTAGGCGGAGCCCCTGGCGTTTATTCCGCACGCTATGCAGGCAACAATGCTACCGATAGCGACAATATTGATAAATTACTCGGGGCGCTAAAAGATATCGAGCCGGCTAAGCGCCAAGCTCGGTTTTTATGTGTGTTGGTGTATATGCGTAGTAGTGAAGATCCAACGCCTATCATTTGCCAAGGTGAATGGCATGGAACCATCACCCATGAACGCAGCGGTGACAGTGGCTTTGGTTACGATCCTGTATTTTGGGTAGAACAAAAGCAGTGCACATCTGCGCAGCTAAGCAAAGCGCAAAAGAATGCCCTAAGTCATCGCGGCCAAGCCTTACAACAGTTGCTGGTTAAATTGAGCACTGAACTTGAACACTAACGTGCATTCTGCCAACGGCACACCTGAGGCACATACAACGCTTAGCGCAAGCCAATCCAAAACACTGCAGTTGCCGCCAGTGTCTTTGTATATTCACATTCCTTGGTGCGTGCAAAAGTGTCCCTACTGTGATTTTAACTCCCACGGGCAAAAACAAGCGACACTACCTGAGGCCGAGTACGTCAGCCATTTATTGGATGATTTAGCCCAGGATGCCAAGCTAATTGGTGGTCGAACAGTACACAGTATATTTATTGGTGGTGGCACCCCTAGCCTGTTTTCACCCGAGGCTATTGGCAGGTTATTATCAGGTGTTCGCGAACGCGTAAATTTAGCAGCCGATGCCGAAATTACCCTTGAAGCAAATCCAGGTACAGTGGAAAGCGAACGCTTTACGGGGTTCGCTAAAGCCGGCGTCAACCGAATTTCTATCGGGGTGCAAAGCTTTCAACAAGAAAAGTTAGCAAGACTCGGCCGCATTCATGACGAGCACCAAGCCCTCAATGCAGCAGGTTACGCCCGTGATGCGGGTCTCAATAGTTTTAATCTTGATTTAATGCATGGCCTGCCTGAGCAGTCCATAGAAGACGCCTTGTCTGATTTGCAACAAGGTATCGCACAGCAACCGCCACATTTATCTTGGTATCAACTGACCATAGAGCCCAATACCCAGTTTCACTCCAAACCGCCTACGCTGCCAGAAGACGACATACTGTGGGACATACAAGAGCAAGGCCACGACATGCTCATTGCAGCAGGTTATGAGCAGTATGAAATATCAGGCTACAGCTTGGCGGGTCAGCAGTGCCAGCACAACCTGAATTATTGGCGTTTTGGAGATTATTTAGGCATAGGCTGTGGTGCCCACGGCAAAATCACTTTGAAAGATACAGACCAAATAGTGCGTACAGTGAAGGTGAAGCACCCGAAGGGGTATATGGATCTCACTCGCTCGTACATGCACCAGCGTCATACCGTGCTAGACGAAGAACTGCCATTTGAGTTTTTTATGAATCGCTTACGTTTGCTAGAACCTTGCCCTAAACAAGATTTCACTGATTTCACCGGATTAAAACTTGATGAGCAAACAACGCTAATAACCAATTTAGCCAGTGCAGTGAAAAAAGGCCTGCTTGCTGAAACAGCTACCCATTGGCAGGTCACTCCCCTGGGTAGGCGTTACCTCAATTCATTACTAGAAATGTTGGTCTAAAGATCCCACTACTTAAGCTATTCACGTAAGCGCTTTGCAGCATGCTCATGTGCCGAGGGCGCTAGATCCGCACCTTGCCATTGCCGATTTAAGTTTTGCGCAGCCACTAATGTGGCTCCTGAACCAAAAAAAGGGTCAATAACCAGCTGTCCCGCCGTCGAACTTTGACTTATCAGCTTTTCAATCAATGGCACTGGCTTTTCGGTGGGATAACCTCGCCAGACACGCTTTTCTTGCAGTACGTCAGGCATGCCTAAATCTTGTAATTTACGTTTGCCTTTTTCAAAAAAAAGAATAAATTCATAACGCGCCCGATAATGATACCCCATGCCAATGGCGCATTTGTCCCACACTAGCGGTTTCCAAAATTTAAAGCCCGCCGCCTCTGCCAATGGTTTGATTTCGAACATGGTTTCTTGGTCACAAAATAAATAGAAATGACGGTTGTTCTTGAGCACACGGTAGATTTCTTCTACTAGCGCGACAAAACGTGCATTGGGAAAAATCGCAAACCAGTCATTGCTTGATGACTTGCTGTGTTTTAGTCGAGTGGTGGTCCCTTTGGCACGGTGTTTTTCTAAAGATTCGTAAGGCGGGTCAGTAATGACCAAATCGACACTGTTGGCGGGCAAGCTTTGTAGCCATTCAACGGCATCTAGGTGAAACAAACGCATGTAAGTACTTCTGACAGCTGAAAAACGGCGGCTATAGTATATTATTCTGGGTAAATAAGCAGTTTGAATCCAACAGACCCACACCAATTTTTCGCCCAAATTGATGTGAAAAATTTAATGGGTGTGGCCTTGCTCACTGGTAACGACATCGTATTTAGCAAGCTGGGGAATATCACTGCGTAACCTATCTTCAACACGATCTAAACGCTTAAACTCATTGCAAAACCAATGTGCTTTTTGCTGTAAAGTTTGACTTTTCGGGCTGAATTTCTGGTCAATAGAATTGCCAATATTGTCAATTTTTTCAGCCAATTTCGCTATTTTTTCTTCGGTGCTGGTGCTTTCTGAGACCAAGCCACCGATCGCTGATAAAATTCCTCCTAACGAGGTATTCATCGCTTCTTCTATCTGCGCTTCAAGCTCACGGTCGACTAAATCATCAACATTTTCTAAGGTGCCAGGCCCCATATAGAAATTACTGCCGGCATGAATAAATTTTTCTTTTACTCTAGATTGCACTCTGGCCAAAGATGAACGTAGTTTTTTGTAACTATCATGCTCTTCACCCACTAAACCAATATACACGTGCTCAACTGTTTCAATCGCCAGCTCAACACCTTCACTGGCGAGCAAAATCATTTTCGGTACAACATGATGTACGCCATCGGCCAATTCTTTTAACTCAGCTTGTTGTTTCGCAGTCAGCGTAACCCACTGCCCTTGCACAATAAGCTGGTCATCATTGTTTATTTGATAAACCGTGCGGCTATTATCAATGATACGAATTTGGTCGCTTGTCACCACCAAACCGTAGTTTAACTCTACATTACACTTATAATCGGCTTTGACGCTAGTCACGTATAAGCCCAAGAAAATTAACCACAAAAAACGCATATAAAATCGCTAACCTAAAAAGACTGGGATAGTGTGACCACTATCCCGATATTTTTAAAGTAGGATACGATAATCGAATTAAAATACAGGTTAATCGACTGTTCTGACCAGTCTGGTATAGACAAACAAGCTTTTTTCTTTCAACGCATTACTGCTGTTAAAAAAGGCAACCACCCATGCTCGCTCTGCATCAAGCAGTGACGGAGTGGATGTCCAATAATCATCTGACAAGGTATTAGGAAACACTGTTCCGTTGATTGCCGGGCGCACACAAGCTCGCTCAGTTAAGGTGGCAAGTTCTTTTAAATTAGGCACACGCCATCCGCTGTAACCAGCAAAGGTATAACCATGAGCTTCATCTAAGGCCTGTTGCCAATTCAATTCATCGGCTTCCCCGACACAGCTCTCATCACTGTAGGTTTGCCCTACACTGCATCGCATCCACATTAAGCCACTAGCCGTATGCGTGGCCGTTCCGTCGGTATTAACGACAAATTGCGCTTCATTCGCTGTCTCATTGACATCATCGAGACACGTTTGTGCATAGCTGCTGACAGTGAAGAACATTAAAAACAGTAACTTTTTCATATTATCGACCTGCTCTGACTAAGCGTACGCTAGCCGCTGTAGATTTATTTAAAAAATTGTCGTTTCCGCTAGCAAAGTCAATTGCCCACGCATTTTGTGCCGCTTCGTTTGTGCCATCAACACTGGCCTGTGACGTCCAGTACCACAAAATACTGGTTTGCCCGCTATCCGCATAGGGAAAGTAATCTGTATCCAACATTGGACTTGTTGATTTGCCAAAGTGAACAATAGACAGCAATTCATTGTGGCTGGGCAATTTCCAATCGTAAAAACCGCACAAACCTTCATTATTCACCGCCTCAACAAAAGCCTCTGTGTTGCAGTTCCCCAACGTACAGCTTGGCGTAGCTGGATTTAATGGCCCACTATAGCCGCCGTTGTTTTCTTCTGAGTACCAGCTGTATGTATGCCGCCTGCCGTGTAAATCACCAGTGGTAGTCTTAATCTCCCACACCAATCCCGTGACATTGTCGCGCACGCAGCGCCAAGGTTGGCTAATATCGTCGACTTCATCACCAATGTTGTCTAACCGAGTAAAATCGAAGCCACCTTCACCGCGCCCTGCTTTAGTTAACATGTTGTTGGTGGCTATAACATCACGGCCACGCTGGCCGTCTTGTCCCGGATAATCCCCTTGATGAGAGCTATTAATGGCGTTTGTGCTGCCCTGTCGTGTTACCCCGGTATCGTTAATTAAACTGCGGGGAAAGGGTTTTACCGTAACGCTTATACTGTCATCGACTTCATTGTTGTTTGCATCCGTCACCTCTAGCGTAAAGGTCAGTACCTGACTGGTGCTAACCATAGGTGCAACAGCGTAGGTTTGCAGGACGTTGGCGTTAGCAATTTCAGGCTCTAGTGAAGAATCCGTTAACCATAGGTAGGTCAGTGGTTTCGCTGAAGGAATACTGGTGTCTGCTACACCTGATAATACAATACTTTCCCCAGAAAACACTTGGTGATCAACTCCAGCGTCTACCGTTGGTACGTTGTGGCTTGCGCTTAAAATGGTCACCGTTAGCGCTTGGGTGTTTGTTGCGCCTTCTTGGTCTGTCACAGTCAACTCAAACGTTAAGTCATTATCTTCATCGCGAATAGGGGTTGTGAAAGTAATGCTGCTTGCATCTCGACTCACCCCAGTTAGAACGTCAACTCCGGCAAGTTGTTGCCATTGATATGCGGCAATAGGGTCATCTGCGTCCGTCGCATCAGCATCTGAGCTGGTATCTCCTAATAAGGTAATTTCACGCCCTGCTGGTAACAGGTTATTTGAAAAACCATCTATGGGCTGGTAGGTAATTCGCGCCTCTGGAGGCGTATTAAGGGGTAACACCGTGACGTCTAAGGTGTCAGATCCCACATTGCCATTGCCGTCAGTCGCTTGCAGCGTAAGGCGATAGGTTAAGGTCTCTGTTGTGGTCGGTGCGACAAATGATGCGACCCCTGTTGTTGTATCATCATGAGTTATCGCTAAAGCGGGAGATGACGACCAAGCAAAAGTAAGGGCATCTGTGGTTCCTACAGCGTCACCCTGCAGGCTGACTGTTGTTCCTTCATTCACAGTGGCACCTGGACCCGCGTTCACTATGACATCCGGCGTATTATTATCATTCGAATCAGAAGAGCCACCACCACCGCCACAGGCGGTTAAAAAGACACTAGTGAAAATCACTAACAGCCAATATTGAACTGGATTACTCGTTATTTTGTGCATAATTTTACTAACCCGTAAGGACTTCACCTCACGTTTACAACGCAAGGTAAGTGTTAACTTAACGAAAAAGTTAGCAGTATTCGTACCACTAGGGCATGTTGATCTTTTTTGTTCGTTTTTGCTGCGGTCGTCATGGAAGCATTTTACTCTTTGTCACAGTCCTTTGACTTAGCCCACTAGGCCCGCACAGGACAGTTTCGCGATTAAAACGCTTACACTTAGACCGAAATTCGTACAGCAAAGAGCAACACGCCCTAGCTAAATAAAAAGAAAAGTAGCGGCAGCACGATAGCAGTAAGCACACCATTAATACACAAACCTAAAGTGGCAAACGCACCAATTTTTTGGTTCATTTGAAACCCTTGTGCGGTACCAATGGCGTGGGCTACCGTGCCAAGTGCTAAGCCCTGAGCAGAGGCAGAAGTAATCTTAAAAATACGATAAACCACAGACGCGAAAACCGCCCCTACAATACCCGTAAAAATAACAATCACTACGGCAAGTCCCGGAATACCGCCAATATGTTGACTGGTTTCTATCGCCAATGGGCTGGTAATGGACTTAGTTAGTAAACTCAGTCTGACGTGGTTGTCTAGTGGCAAAAAATAGAGTCCCGCAAGGGCTAAAACAGGGGCAATCAATCCACCAATCAAAATGGGAAGCATAATAGCCAGCGTATTTTGTCGAATACTACGTAGCTGCGTGTATAGCGGAACAGCCAATGCCACGGTAGCAGGCCCTAATAACCAAGTAAGTACATTAGTATGAGCTTGATAAGCCTTGACCCCGACCCCAACGTAGAAAAGCACAACCGCCAGAAGGGCAATACAGAAAATCATTGGATGAAATACAGGGCGGCGTCCTAATAGACGAAAGATAACTAATGAGATTAAATAAACGCCTATGGTGATAGCCAACCAAATAATGGCAGATAAGTACGGATTGTGGGCGCTATAGATGCTTAGCATAGCTTGGGCTCTGGGTTACTCATTATCATCAGATATAGGCGCATTAGCCGACTTGGCTTGTAATAGACGCTGGCAAATCCACGCGGTAATACCAAGGCTAAGCAAAGTGCTGATAACAATACTTAACACTAACCACGGCAGATTATCTGCGAGTGTTTCTGCGTAAAGTAAAATTCCCATAGTGGCAGGGACAAACAACACCAACATATGCCCAAGCACAAATTGAGACACTATTAGTAACGCGTTAGGAATGCGCTTAAGCCATATTAAGCCTAGCAGCAATACCAATAGTCCCAGTAAGGAGGCGGGCAGCGGAATAAAGGTGCTAAGGCCTAAACCAATAAACCATAGACCAACCAAAGACAATAACGCCAAAGCGTATTTAAACCACTGCATATACGCATATCCAAAACTAAAAACGTTCTACACCAATACCAGCGCCCTTAATTGCCAATGCATGTTAAGAGCCCGTTTTAATATCCTCTAAATGGTATTTATCAATCAATGAATACAAAGTTGGACGCGTCACACCAAGCAATTCTGCTGTTCGTGACATATTGCGTTCTGCCACCTGGAATGCATAGCGAATGGCCCTACTTTCAGCCTCTTCACGCACTTCGCGCAGGTTCAATGTGCGCATCGCATTTTGCTCTTCGTTTACTTGCAAGCCTAAATCATCCGGTTGAATATAAGCAGACTCTGCCATAATCACTGCCGACTTCAGTTTGTTTTGTAACTCGCGAATATTACCTGGCCAACGATGCTGAAGCATGGCTTGTGCTGCGCTGTCACTGAAACCTTTCACCTTCGTTTTAAAGTCTTCGTTGTATTGATTTAAAAAAGTTTTACCGAGCAAAATCACATCGTTTCCACGATCGCGCAGCGGCGGGATCATGATATTAATCTCACCAATACGATAATATAAATCTTCTCGGAAGGTTTCCTCGGCCACCATAGCAGTTAGGTCTCTGTGGGTTGCACATATCACGCGAATGTCTACCGGGATCTCAGTACGTCCCCCCACCCGCTCGATGACCCGCTCTTGCAAAAAGCGTAGCATCTTCGCTTGTAAACCGACGGGCATATCACCGATTTCGTCCAAAAATAGGGTACCACCTTGGGCGCTTTCAATTTTACCAGGCGTGGTTTTGTTCGCCCCAGTAAAAGCCCCTTTCTCATAGCCGAACAACTCACTTTCGAGTAAATTTTCTGGTATCGATGCACAATTGATGGCCACAAACGCTTTGTTTTTTCGTAAGCTGTGTTCATGAATACTGCGAGCAAATACTTCTTTACCCGTGCCGCTTTCGCCTAACAACAACGTGCTGATGTCAGTCTGCGCAATACGCTCCGCTTTTTTACTTACCGCTAAAATCTGCTCGCTATTACCAATGATCCGATCCATTGAAGGTGCAACAGCAGACAAATGACGATTCTCTTTTTCTAAGTCATAAAGCTGAGCCGCTCTGCTGACCAAAACTTGAATGGTGTCTGAGTCGATAGGCTTTTGGTAAAAGTCATACGCTCCAAGTTCAATGGCTTTTAACGCATTGACTTTGTCGTTATTGCCAGTCACGACTATGACTTTGCTGTTAGGTGATAAAGCAAGAATTTCCTGCAGGGCCGCTAAGCCTTCTGTGGCATTTGCCGGATCAGGTGGTAAGCCTAAATCAAGGGTGATCACTTTGGGCTCGTGACGACGCAATTGCGTAATAGCCGATGTACGATCATCTGCGAACACGACCTCATACCCTGAGAAGCTCCACTTCAATTGTTTTTGAATACCTAGGTCGTCATCGACCACTAAAATCTTTTCCATGCCTTTATCCTTGCAACCTATTCTATTAGTTCGCTGGAATGTTCAATGTGAAGACTGTACCAACATTTTCTTCACTTTGAACATATAAAAATCCACCTATTTTTTCTAAAAATGTTTTTGCATCGTAAGCGCCGATCCCCATACCGGCATTGCCTTTTGTGGTATCAAATGGGGTGAATAAACGTTGCTGAATAAATGCTTTGCTCATACCCGAGCCGTTGTCAGATATAGTCACCACCATTTGCTCACTTTGCGGCTCGTGACTAACCACAACCCGCACGAAACCATCATCAGCCGTGGCTTGCTGGGCGTTGCTGATCAGGTGATACATTACATTAGCGAATTTGTCGTTATCAAGTACCACCTCAATTTCACTCTTGACCGTTAATTCAGCCTTAGGCAATTGCGTGGCGCAGCGCTGTTCGATCACCTTCTCTATGCACGTTGACACTCTACACAAACGTTGCTGGCTAGCAGGCTCTGCATTCTTCTCAGAAAGCTGACGTAGCATTTTGTCCATTCTTGCTTTGGTGTGATGCAAGGTCTCAAAGGTATCGTCAATAAATTCAGGATTATCCTTATGTTGCTCAGCATTACATAAAATCAGATCGATTTGTGCCAAAACATTTTTCAAATCATGTAAAACAAACGCCGACATACGGGTAAACGCGGCAAACTGCGCGTTCTCAGCCACTTCCCTGGCCGCTTCATGATGAAATAAGAAATTCGTGATTTGCGCAGTCACTGCCGTCAAGTAATCACGCAACTCCCAATTCAAACTGCGCGACGTATCATTTGTGTTGCTCATCAGGACTGCGCCCCACAAAGTATCATCACGATAAATAGGAATGACCAATTGAAACGGGATCTTATTTAATATCGCGTGATTCACCTTTAACCCCTCGTAAACATAGGGCTTGGTACGCAATTCAGTCATATCAATAATCCAATTCTTTTGCTCAAAAAAGTCAAAGAACTGCTGCACAACCCCCTGCTGCTCTTCACATAGAGGCTCAGCTACTTGGTCGGCCAAATACGCGACTTTATTATCTACCCGCTTGATAAATAAGCCTGACTGATAATCCATCGCTTGAAGAAAAGCATTGAGCACTGTCTGATAAACCGTTTGACCAGGTTGATTGCTTTCTAGCGATTGAGTCAACTTAACCCACTCATGACGATAATCAAATTGGTTTGCGAAAAAGTGCTTAGTAATAAACACCTTGACCTTAGTACGGAAACTAGCAGATAAGAAGACGGTGGCTAACAAGGCGAGCGAGAGGAATATCAGGGTAACCTGTATGGTGGTGCTCCACTCACCGCCATAATATTTAACCACATAGCCTATCAAAGACATGACAAACAAATAGCAACCAGCCACTAACAATAATGAACTGTGCAGCACGACTTCACGGCTGACAAATATGTCTACACCCCAATGTTGAACTCGTCGAATAGCAAGTACCAACAAGGGAATCAGTGCGGTGTAAATGAAGCCTCTGGCAGCAATGTAGGTAAGGTCAATTTGCTCGACCATAAGTGCATTTGCGAAGGTCACAAATTCAAATAAATTCGTGGCGCCTAAATATAAGATCAGAGGTTTGAACGCCCAGCGGTTTTCCCCCGCTTGGCGATAAATGATTTCCAGCAACACCAAAACCTGTAAAGCCAATAAGGTTTGCAGCAAAAATAGCCAATTGTCATTGACATCAAACCCCAAAGGAATGATCAGGCCCGTTATCGGCAAGGCTAATATAAGCCAAGTTTCGGGTCGGGTTAATACCCCGAGTAAACTGGTAAAATTATCTTTTAAGCACGCCGCCAGAAAAAGCAGCCAGAAGAGTTGTTTGACGTTATCAAAAACAATCAGCCGTTCGACCGTCATTTCACTGATCAGAAACGGTGACAAGGACCACACACATGTAGCAGCTGTGGCTAATATCAATAAATATTTTGCCAAACCCGACTTGCGCGACGTTAACAATAGCAGCAATAACAATGCGTATCCTAGTGCACTGGCTGCGTACCCCCAAACTGCTAACATAGTGATGTGTCCTCGACGTTATTTTTCTTGTCGTATTTGAACGTCTCGACGTTACAAAATTACCTTTTTCTTACCAATAAACTGCCAATAGAGTAACCTGCGCCAAATGAGCACAGCAAGCCATAGTCACCTGCTTGCAAGTCTTTATGGTACAAATTAAACGCGATAATGGAACCAGCAGAGGCGGTATTAGCGTATCGATCAAGTACGATTGGCGCTTCTTCTAGGGTCGCTTCACGACCCAGTAATTTTTTACTGATAAGGCTATTCATGTTGATGTTTGCTTGGTGCAACCACCAACGCTTCACATCTGCGCTGGTTAATTCATGGCGCGCAAGGTGTTCGCTAATATGTTGTGCTGCCATAGGACAAACTTCTTTGAAAACTTTGCGCCCTTCCTGATGGAACAGTTTATCAGCACCGTAAGGGTCAACATCATTCGCCCGGCTAACATACCCAAAGTTTGAGCGAATGTTATTCGAGTACTGAGTGACCGCTTTAGTACTTAAAATATCGAACACATGTTCTGATGTTGCCGTATCAGCATGTTCCACTACCATAGCGGTTGATACATCACCAAAAATAAAATGGCTGTCACGATCACAATAATTAACTTGCGGTGAGGTTAGTTCAGGGTTAATCACCAACACACCTTTCGCTGTGCCTGCACTGATCATTTCATAGGCGCGATGCAACGCAAACGTCGCCGCTGAACACGCCACCAGCATATCAAAACCAAATCCTTTAATGCCAAGAGCTTCTTGCACTTCAATGGCTAAAGCAGGGTACGAACGCTGCGTATAGGCACAAGATACAATCACTACGTCGATATCATCAGCGCTTTTATTTGCCGCTTCAAGGGCCAATTTAGCTGCATTAATTGCCATTTCAGCTTGATCAGATAAGGCGTCTTCTGCACGCTCAGGAATGGCAGGGCGCATCCGATTAATATCAAGTACGCCATCTTTCATGTAACAATAACGGCTGCGTATGCCTGAGGCCTTCTGAATAAATTCGGCACTGGATAACGGCTTTGCTGTCACAGAGCCCGACTCAATCTCATGGGCGTTTTGTTGATTAAACTGCGTCGCATACGCATTGTAAGCATCTACTAACTCTTCGTTTGAAATGCTGTGTGGAGGATTCCATAATCCTGAACCACTGATCACTACAGAATTTGTCATGTTTGTTTTTCCACTTTAAATACCCCCTTAGCTTATCGCTTTGCCAATGAAATGTCATGAATGTTCAGGCGTTTAGCTAACTAGGTAGATATATTATTGCATTTTCATGACAGCCTGCGCGAGATACCATAGATATATCAAGGGGTCAGGCGCATTCAAAGACAAAGAAAATCTGTAACAAACCGCAAAAATCAGATACTCAGCCGATACGAACGCTCTGCCACACCTGACTACGATTTTTTCTGAAGATATGATTTCAGCGCGAGCTTGCTAAAAGCATAGTGAGACAAGCGCCTCACCATGCTGCAATTGGTGATAAACGGCAGCCCTTAAGCTTCTCGCTGATGACTTTCATGCGCAACTTCATGCTTTAACGTCAAAGCAATGAGCAGAATAGCGCCAATACATCCACCGACTAATAGTACAAAACCGCCATCCCAACCGAAATGATCAACTGTGTACCCCAAGGCAATATTAGCGACAACGGCGCCACCTAAATAACCGAATAATCCGGTCAGGCCGGCAGCAGTGCCTGCGGCCTTTTTAGGCACCAATTCTAGGGCAAATAAACCAATCAGCATCACGGGGCCGTAAATAAGAAAACCGATTGCCATTAACGCTACAATATCAATAGTTGGGTTACCTGCAGGGTTCAGCCAATAAATTACCACAGCCACTAGCACTAATAACATGTACAAGATAGCAGCGGGCGCGCGGCGTCCTTTAAACCAACGATCACTAATCCAGCCGCATAATAGGGTCCCAGGAATGCCCGCCCACTCATAAGCGAAATAAGCCCAAGAGCTTTTGTCGAATGAGAAGTCTTTCACTTCGTATAAATAGGTCGGCGCCCAATCAAGCACACCGTAACGAATTAAATATACAAACGCATTTGCTACAGCTATGCACCATAACAATTTGTTGTTCAGTACAAATTGCATGAATATTTGCTTGGCTGTGAGCTCTACTTCGTGGCTTTTTGAATACTGTGCAGGATAGTCATTACGGTATTCCTCTATAGGCGGCAACCCGCAAGACTGCGGCGTATCGCGCATCACAAAGTATATAAACACAGCAATCAAGGTTGCCGCAACAGCGGGCACATAAAATGCGCTGTGCCAGTCATTAAACCAAGCCATACCCAAAATAAACAAAGGGCCGATTAAACCGCCCCCCACATTGTGAGCAATATTCCAAAACGATACCGTTTGGCCTCGCTCATTTCCTGAGTACCAATGCACCATAGTGCGCCCACAAGCAGGCCAGCCCATACCTTGAGCCCAACCATTGATAAACAGTAGAATGAATATACTGGCCACACTCTGGGTGGCCCAATCAGCGAAACCGAATAGAAACATCACGCCTGAGGATATCAACAAACCAGTCATCAAAAAGTAACGAGGGTTACTGCGATCAGACACACTGCCCATTAAGAATTTACTCAGTCCGTAAGCAATCGATACGGCCGACAGAGCAATGCCTAATTGTCCTTTGGTAAAGCCTTGCTCTTCAATCAGAAAAGGCATCGCCAATGAGAAGTTTTTGCGCACTAGATAGTAGCCAGCATATCCCACAAAAATACCAATAAAGACTTGCCATCGCAGGACTTTATATTCTTTATCTATTTCTTCTTTAGGGAGTCGAGGTTGGTGTAAAGCAGGTTTAAAAATACCGAACATAGATTTACTTTTTACTTATAATTTTACTAATTAAACCAGATGTTCAGCGTCAATGATATGTTACGAACATGACAATTTAACCGCTTTTGGGCGGGTAAAACCGTTTTATTGTGGATTATATTGTCGGAGTAAAAAAACAGCTTCCAATGGTTTTAGGCGCTTGCAGCTTGAAGCTTGCGTATTTTATTAACCTTTAACGCTAACAGTAAAGCGCAAAGACAGCCGACAAACATTATGCCGGCCACAAATAGAAAATAGTATCCAAAGCCCTCTTGCCCCGCATCTAACATCCGCCCTGAAATCGAAGCGAAGAATATATCAGGCGTAAACCCAAGCACCGATATGATCCCCACTGCTGTGCCTGTTGCTCCCATACGTATCTGACTCTCATCCACCAGTGCGAAATAAATTCCCCGTAAGGCGAAAACCGCAAAAAAAGTAAATAGCAACATCGCCAACACTAAGGTTATTGCCGCATTAAAATGTGTCATCCAAGCAATACCGACAAACACCAGCCCGAGTGCGGCAAATAAAAAGTAAGTCATTTTACTGGTGCGTAAGCGGTCTGCGAGCATTCCAGCGACAAGCGCGGCCACCGGGCGCATATAGCTTGAGAACGTAATAAATTGCGCCCCTTCTACCTGCGACCATCCATAATGTTGCACCACGAATAGACTGTAATTATCCAGCGCTTTATAACCACAATACGCACAAATGACGATACCCCCCTGCAGCCAAACTAAAGGGTTAATGAGCGTTGAACCTAATGATGAAGCTGGTAAGGGTTGTTCTTGAAGTTGAATATCATCGTTTGCGCCCGACTCAGCTTGCACACTAACAAAAAACCAAGTTAGGCCTGCCGCGAGTGCCGTCAAAACTGTGTAATAGAGAATAAGCAAACGCATAGCATCAAATGCTTCTCCTGCGTTACTGAAGTCGCCCTGTGGGTTAAACGTGCCAAAACTTAGCAGCAATATTCCCACACTCGCGAATAAACTCGCAGCTAGGCCACGCCCACCGTCGAGCAAACCAAAAGCAAACCCTTGGCGATGAGAAGGAGCGGAAAGCCGAGTGGCTTTGATCATAGCCGCCCAAAAAACTAAAACAGTGGTCGCTCCCCAGTAGGCGAAAAGTAATGTGAGTCCAAAATGGCTGGGGCCGCTAAGTAAATATAACCCGCCTAGCGCAGTGGCTAGCAGAGAAAAACTCATTAATCGATTTGGGGGGTATTTATCGGCGATGATGCCACCAGGGAAATAAGACAACATGGCCACAACGCCATAGACTGCAAAAATATCACCTAACTGAGTATTGGTAAGTCCAAATGCCTGTAAAAAGGTAGGACGAAAAAAGCGCGCTAAATGAAACGGCAATGCAAAAATGAGCTCCCCCGCCAATATGATAATGAGCATATGCCCCATTACCGATGTCATCTTGCCTTCACGAACCATAATCAATTAAACGCCTGTTAACTACCTTTCGGTAGGGTTCCTGTTTTTACCATTCCTGTCAACAAAGGTGGCAACACCCTAGCTCCAAAACAGCCCGAACTCACTGACTCACCCGCCCTGAAACACCCATACTGGGTATTCCAAAGTTGAGTTGCAGCACTGTACAAGATAAACTGCGTGCCAAAAACAGCTATCCACTCTTTACGCGTTATTTTCAATGGAAATTAACGTGACTGCCCCAATGGACTCATATGCAAAACACACACTCTAGATGGATTAAAATATTCATCGCCGTCATTCTTGTATGTTCCGGTTGCGCGACCATTGCAAATCTAGATTTCAACAAGCTTTACGGCCACGAAAACACTGAAAACCGTGCCGCAGCAAGTGTCACCCAAGCTACCCTTGAAAGCCCGGCAACCAGCTTTTATCAAACAAAGGTCGCCCCCGTAATCGAAGGCCGTTGCGTGGTATGTCATGCTTGCTACGATGCGCCCTGTCAGCTAAAAATGAGTTCACCCGAAGGGATTGAACGAGGGGCTAATAAAGAAATGGTTTACCATGGCTCACGTATTCTTGCCGCCACGCCCAATCGTTTGTTCATGGATGCATTAGGCGCCAAGCAATGGCGTTATCGCGGCTTTTATCCTGTTCTAAATGAACGTGAACAAAGCCCAAGAGCCAACACACAATCGTCTGTTTTAGCTAAAATGCTAATGCTTAAAAAGCAACATCCGCTACCTGATGAAAAATTGTTGGACGAACGATTCGATGTCTCTATCGATCGAAGCCAGCAATGTCCTACCATTGCTGAATTTGACGGCTATGCCAAAAGCCAAGCCTTCGGTGGCATGCCATACGCGCTGCCAGAGCTAACTGACGCAGAGCATAATATTCTAATGTCATGGATAGACAGCGGTGCATACATGCCTGCCCGCGCACCGTTAACTGACGCGCAAGCACAAGCGGTAGATGCGTTAGAGCAGTTTTTAAATGGCGACAGCTTAAAGATGCAGCTAAGTGCCCGCTATATTTACGAACATTTGTTTAGCTCTCATTTGTATTTCAGTGAAATAACCGAGCCGGATACGCAACCTACCTTTTTCAACCTTGTACGTTCTAAAACCCCTTCAGGGCAAGCTATTGATGTCATTCCTAGCCGTCGCCCGTTTGACGATCCAGGTGTAGCACGGGTTTATTATCGCTTGCAGCCCGTCATGTCGACCATAGTTAACAAAACACACCAGCCCTATGCTATTCATCAGGAACTCACAGATAAATGGCAGAAGTGGTTTGTCGATGCTGACTATCGCGTCACTGAATTACCCAGCTATAAACCAAAAGTGGCGGCGAACCCGCTAACCGCGTTCACGCAACTCCCTGAGAATTCGCGCTATCGCTTTATGCTAGAGCGGGCACAAAATACCATAATGGGATACATCAAAGGGCCTGTTTGTCGCGGCCAAGTCGCATTAAACGTGATCAATGATCGCTTCTGGGTATACTTTGTTAAACCCGAAGTAGTTGATTCACCAAAAATCAGTGATTTTTACGAATCTCAGAAAAACAACCTGCGCTTACCGGCTGAACATGAAAGCACCGCGTTAGCAGTTACTTGGCTTGAGTATGCATCACGCCAAGGTGACTACATGCGCGCAAGGAACAAATTTATGGCCACAGCGTTGGAAGACGGCCAACATTTTACCGAAAAGGATATATGGGCCGGAGACGGCGACAATGACAATGCAACGTTAACTGTGTTTCGTCACTTTGATAATGCCACTGTGATTAAAGGCTTAGTGGGCAAACCACCTAAAACAGCTTGGGTTATTGATTATGCCTTACTTGAGCGCATACATTACTTGTTGGTTGCCGGCTTTGATGTGTATGGAAATTACGGCCATCAGTTAATGACACGTCTGTATATGGATTTTTTACGCATGGAAGGTGAATCAAACTTCTTAGCGTTTTTACCTCCAGACACACGTCACAAAGAATTGGCTTCTTGGTATCAACACGCAGGGCCAGAATTAACTGAGTTTGTGGAAGGAAAAATAAACCCTTTTGATCAGCCTAGCGGCATACAATTTACCACCAAGGATCATAAAAAAGAATTGTACAGTATTTTTGCTGAACACGTGAAAGATGTACAACCCAACCGTTACCGGCTACAAGACAGTGAATTAGGCGACAACAGTAAAGCTCTGCTTGGGCAGCTAGCAAATATCAAAGGTACCAGCGCCTCAATTTTACCTGAATTAAGTATGATCATGGTCCTGCCCACAGATAGTGACGAGCCTGAAATTTTCACCCTGGTACGCAACAGCGCACACTTCAATGTCAACAGCTTGTTTTCTGAAGATGCAAACAGAGACTACGCTAACGATGATGTGACCCTAGTGCATGGATTACTCGGCAGTTACCCTGATGTATTCTGGCGAGTCAAAGAAACTGATTTAGCCAAATTAGTAGCTAAAGCTCAACAGATCAAAAGTGAACAAGATTACCAAGCATTCCTAGATTTATTTGCAGTACGACGGACAGCAAAAGATTTTTGGCAATTCAGTGATAAACTCAATCAAACCTTTATGAAGCATAGTCCGATTGAAGGTGGCCTGTTAGATTACAACCGCTTAGAGAATCGCTAAGGCGTATAATCGATACCAATAAAAACGATTCAGGGGCTGTTTTACAGCGCCCTGAATACAAATCCTAAATTCAAATTACGTGAGGCTATAAAAGAGGCTCACATAATTTGTTGCTTACGTCTGCGCATTCCCACAAAACTAAAAACTAAGACTAAACGAAGAAACTAGAGTTTATCAGTATCTAACGCTTCTTGGCGTTCACGTTCATACTCTTCAAACCGTTTTGCTTCGATGTTTTTACAGTCTCTAAATTGCACATCAGACAGTGCTGCGCGCTCGCACTCACTTTTCTGATAAGACTGCCCTACTTTATACAGTTGCTTGTTGGTACATGCCGATAGGGCGAGTACTAACAGAGCGAACGTGGCCGAATGTTTTAAATATCGTGGATTTGCATTCATCATAAATGTCCTTTTATTCATACGTATAATGCTAAGCCTAAAGCCCATAAGGTAAAGTTGACTAGGGTTAGAAGCTGCGATGCTCACAAAAGTTCAAGTTCCATTTTAAGCATTATACCCACCGCAGAGCATGCCACTTTCCCCTTAGTTATTGTGCTCTGGTCACATCCCCCTGCCAGCGCTGCGCTAAAAAATCGATAAACGCACGCACTACGTTTTGTTGATGATCACGGGATAAATACACCGCCCATAAATTATGTCCGGGCGCCAGATACTCAGGCAACACTTGGGTTAACGCCTGACTGCGTAAATATTGATTGGCTAAGTCACAAGGCAAATTTGCTATGCCTAGCCCGCGTAAGGCGGCTTTTAGAATAATGCCCATTTCATTGGCTTGAATGTTTCCTGACACCGGAACTTTCTCATCGCTGGTGGCTGACACAATACGCCATTGATGATTGCTACTATGGATAAGACAATTATGTGCGGCTAAGTCTCTCGGCCGCTCCAGTGGTGAATCTTGTGTAACATGTTTTGCAATATAATCAGGAGAAGCGCAAAGCACGCTATCGATATGCATTAGTTTTCTTGCTATCAATTGTTGATGCGGCAGGTCTATGTAACGCAAAGCAATATCAACTCGCTCCTCAACTAATTGAGATAACCCATCAGATAACACCAGCTGAATTTGCGCCTTAGGATGTAAAGCAACAAACTCTTCTACCACATCGAACAGCAAGTTTTGCCCTAAACCGATGGGCGTAGCAACACGGATAGTCCCGACTAACTCATGGTTGTGGCTATGAGCCCGGCTTTCAAGATCGGCGACTGAACTGAGGATATTTTTAGCAAATTCGAGTGCTTCTTCGCCTTGCAAGGTCAGGCTCACTTTACGTGTAGTGCGATGAAACAAACGTAAATCTAACCACTGCTCTATGTCTTGCACATGCCGAGTGACTTGTAAGCGACTTAACCCTATGACCTCAGCGGCCTTCGTAAAACTGCCATAATGCGCGACCTCTACAAAGCTTTGTAGCGAAATAATCCGATCCATTAGTAACCTAAATTGAACTAATTATTATCAAAAATGAATATTTATCACTTATACCACCACAAGTAAACTGGCTTTACTTTCTTAACGCAATACAAAAAAAGCAATTGGAGTTTGATAATGAAAATAGCAATATTAGGAGCAACAGGTTGGGTAGGCAACGCGCTAGTAGCAGAAGCCAAAGCACGAGGCCATGACGTGATCGCAATAGTACGTGATCCTACGAAATTAACCATTAAAGGTGTATCAACACGTGCATTTGACTTACATAGCAGCGCTGATTTTGCACCCGTTGTTGAGGGAGCTGACGTGGTCATTGCTTCAGTTAGTGGCCGTGCAGCCGGCAACCACGACCTCGTAGCACAAACTGCTAAACGTTTATTGGTCGCGTTAGCTAATACCCAAAAACGCCTGTTGTGGGTCGGCGGCGCAGGAAGCTTAGAAGTAGCACCAGGTGTAGCGCTTGTTACCTCTCCTGACTTTCCTGCTGAATTTAAAGACGAAGCCCTAGCCCAAGGCGAAGCATTAAGGGTATTTCGTAGCAATAAATTGAACACCCAGTGGACGTTTGTTAGCCCAGCAGCCGTGCTTTATCCTGGTGATAGTGAAGGTGAGTATCGCATTGGTGGAGATGCGTTTTTCACCAACAGTGATGGTGAAAGCAAAATCTCGGTCACTGATTATGCCAAAGCCATGATTGATGAAGCTCAGCAGGGTGAACACCTTAATCAGCGTATTAGTGTAGCTTACTGATTGTCTGAACTGGCGACTTATCACAACGCGTCGAATAAGCCGCTCAACGCGTTACACGATTGAGCGACTTAATGATGGTTTACAGCGCGTTTGCTGTTCTAGAGCACAGGCATTTAAGTCGATAGAGTGCAGTGCTTAATGACTACTCTTGCACTTTATCCTTTTTCGGGCCTAAGTTTTCAACGACTTGTCGCGCATCAAAACTGGTTCCGGCGTCGGGCTGCGCTCCCTTGCCCATTTCAATATTTAAAATACTCTCAATTTCGCTCTGCTCAGATCCGCCAATGAACACGCCAGTTTCAAATTGACTACGAGGGAAACGTGACGTGCGACACGTAAGCGCACCACAATCTGTTACCGTCGCATAACGTCGACTAAAGCCAACTTGTGGGCTAACTTGTACCTGTTCTTTATCGACTAAGGTTTCTCTGTCTGTTACCACAAACCAATCGTATTCTTGCTCTAAGGTTAGCTCAGCAGCACGAAGCATTGCGTAATCCATGGCTTTTGATTTATCCGTTCCCCGGGCCTTAAAATTCACTCTATATTGGGTATCGGTAAATTTACTCTCGTTATACCCAAAGCCGCCTCGAGTGGCCTCGCGATAATCCGGTTGGCTGGCGCAGCCACCAATGAATAGGCTGCTGATTAACAGTGCGCTAAGTAATAGGATGTTATTCGATTTCATTTTCTTTCCTTTTGCATTCGGCGTCAGCCAATATTGCGAATAGTGCCCATGTCGAATTGGGCGTTTCATGACGTTCTCGTGAACCACAGTATATCACTGAAGTACAAAATAGATTGATGCGTTGACTCTTTGCGTAGTTCATTGAGTGGTTGGCTAATCGTCCGGTTGATTACGCTTTTTCAGCTTGATTGTTTTAGCAAAGCGAAAAATACAAAAATTCATAATCGATAAAATCAACGCAATCTCGTAATTTTGGTAGGCAACGGCAATCCCGATAGCCCCTGTGTTCCAAATCCCTGCTGCAGTAGCGGTTCCACTTGCGCCATCGTCTTGCTTGAAAATAGCGCCACCTCCGATAAAACCGATCCCTGTGATTACCCCGTACATCACTCTTGCTTCGGCTTCTCCGTCTCCTTCGGCATAAGCATTCATTGCGATGAGCATAAACGCGCACGATGCCAAAGCCACCAGGGGGAAAGTGCGCAATCCGGCACCTCTTGAACCACTTTCGCGGTTTAATGCTATGGGTAATGCAAACAAAAATGCCAGACCCAACTGGAAGAAATGATAAATGACGAGTTGTATGTCGATCTCAAAATTAATTAAATGATCTGGAATAAAATCCATACGGTTACTAGCCTTGCTTTCAACGTTTCTTATTATTGCGCTGATAGCTAGAAAGCAAAACCAAAGCCATATATATACTTAACTAAAATCAATAAGTTACAATTACAAAGGCAATAAATACACCGTAATTAGAGGCAGTAAATGTAAATTTTACCGCTGTATTTACTCTTTTGTTCGTGACAGTTTAAGGTCATTACGTGAAGGCACGCGCCTTAGGCGCACGTTTTAGACGCACTTCCCAGGAGCACTCGCGCTTAGGCTTAGGTGATAAGGTCAGCCCCTAAACGTATAGATACATAAAGGGACTTAATACCGATTTATTCTCCAGCGGCTAGACGCTCAAAACGTAAACCTTTGGCGGTGCGATTAGCAAAGCCTTTCCAGTAGGTATGTTCTGGCTTGGGGTTACCCTGCTCATCGCGTGCATAAACGCCGTCATTAGAATTCGGCACGAGCTCCAAATAAGCCGCTTTGTCAGCGTCGTTTTTCAGGTACTTATCGAGCCACGCTGTAACAAAATGCTGAGCAATATTGTTCATACGTGCGTTGTCCCACACTGCATCGATATAGTGTTCGCTGATATTAAAACCCAGCTCTTCATCAAATACATAAGACTCTTCTGGAGCAGGCATTACAGCACCCGCGTTGTGATTAGCATTGTCATAGGTAAGCAATGAACGGTTCACATTGGTTGCGCCTTGCCAAATTGCGCGCACGCCATTTTCGTAACCTGATACATCATCTTGCGAGCCGGCAACCAATAACATAGGTACACTGATCTCTTGAAGCGTGTCATGACTAAACATGTGGTAATTCATTCCCCACGGCGCAAATGCTATTACCGTCTTTAAACGTTTATCCGCACCGGCTTTTATACCGGTTTGATGGCGTTTGAGTGTACCAAAAGGCGCACCTTGTTGACTCATCGCCGCTTGCTTAGTTACCCCTGCGCCAGCATTAATGACGGCACCGTATCCCCCCATGGAATACCCGATTAAGCCGGTATCTTCAGTGTCAACTAAACCAAATAAGAATGAGTCTTTGTCTTTCGACATCTCCTCTATTTGTGCTAACACAAAAAGCTGATCCACTGGGCGGTTGACCAAGGTCGACGAAAACGCTGCTTTCGTACGATAAGTTGAATCTGTGTGATCAATAGACACCACTACATAGCCCTTTGAAGCAATATTTTCAGCCAAGTGTGCTAGCAAAAAACGATTGCCTGGGTATCCGTGGGAAATGAGCACTAACGGAAAAGCAGAATCAGTCATTTCAGGCTTAGCATCACGCACGGCTTTGCCATGCAAAGCGACTTGAGTTTTGCCGTCACGCATATAGGCGTCAAGCACAGTATTACCCGTACTACTTTTTAATGCGGGATACCATACCTCCAGTGTTAGTGGTCTGTCATAACGCGGTAGCTCAGTAGGTTGAGCTTTTTGTGTATCGAGTTTTAGTATGTCAATTTGATTTGGGTTTATCACTTCAAGCTGACGCACACCGATACTGTGCTTACCATAAGCAGCAAGCTCTGGGGCATCAGGGCGTTGGGTATCAATTCGGTTTTCAGCAAACGATTTGCCCCCCAAGCTCAAGGTAAACACCACAAATGCACTTTTAAGCCATTTGCCATACGCATTATGGTTGCCCACGCACATCAAACTCATTCACTACTCCTAATATGTAAAAGGCCATTATGCCCATAAAAATAAGACACTTTTTCGACAAACAACGCGTTTCGCTACAAAATGCCCCGCTATACTAAAAGGAAGGCTTATACCATTCCTTGAAATTTTTTCTGAGTGGTTAATTATTTATTGTAATTGGTACTAGCGTTTCTTCGCTCGCATGATCATACATGTAGCAGAAGCATAAGCGTAAATTTTACCCGTCCCATCAGTTAACCTTCCCTCAGAAACGCCTAATGAATTGGACATACTAATCACTTTGCCTTCAGCTATTAACGGCGTGCCTTTAGGTACTGCTTTTAGCATTTTCACATTCAAGTCGATGGTCCCATAACCTATTCCTGCTTCTAACATGCTATGCACTGCACACGCAGTAACGGAGTCCAGTACGGTTGCGGCAAACCCTCCATGCACACCACCTAATGGGTTGGTATGCCTTTCATCAGCCATCGCTTCAAAAACTGCGACGCCTTTGTCCACCGAAACAAACTTCATTGGTATCGTTTGCGCCATACTCGGATGCGGCAAGTCACCTCGCGCCACAGCCTGCATCAATTCAAGACCTGACATGCTTTCAATATTCATTTGTATACCTTTGTTCCTATTAGCAACCAAATAGACTCATGGTGTAAACCACAACAGTACCCTAGCTAATAACCCGACATAATGATTCAGGTAACAATTTATGGAACGAAGGAGATTATTACCAATAGATGTGGATGATAGGCATATATATCAGTGGATTAGATAGACATAAGCCAAATTGCGTGACGACAAAACAAGCCCTAAGGCAAAAAAGCCGCTACTTTGAGAGAAATAGCGGCGATAAAACACTTTGTATGTTGAAATTAAGCTGAGCTTGCACTGCAAGACGACAGTTTAAAAACCATACACTTGACCGTTTTGCAGTAAACGTTCCTGATTGATTTTGTCTTTCACGCACGCTTGAATGTCACTGTGTTTGAATACATAAACACGGTCTTGGCTACTTTGCTGTGCTCGCCTATTTGACGAATCAAAATCACTCAGCACAAAATTTACATGCTCTTTGTCATCAAGCGCCTTAAGCCCGGCACCATAGCGACACAACACTTGTCCTAAGTTCTGCTCAAAACTCGTTAGAAATCCCTTACGCTCGTGCGCAGCGGCCTCTTTACGTTGTTTGACCAATGCTTGTCGCTCGGTTTCAGTTTTTGTTTTGTAACGTTCAACTTCTGTGCGTTTAAGTTGGATCTTTTTTAGCTCTGCATTCAGTTCACTTAGCTGTTCTTCAATGTCGGCTTTGCGTTCATTGTCGCTATTGCTTTTTTCGAATTCAAGATCACGTCGGCGACGTTGATAGTCTCGCTCTTCCCATGATAATTCGCGCAGCTTTTCCCCTAGCGAACGTATTTTACTGATGGATTCCTGCGATAGATATTCAGCTTGCTCCATGGCCTCTTCTACCGCGTCCTCTATTTCATCTTCATCGATACGAATGTCGATATCCCCGTCCTTGAGATGAAACACATTCGGTGCGATTGGCGCAACAGGAACAGATGGATGCCCATCGATAAACGCAAAAACTTGTCTGTAACCATAGTGGTTCATTGTCATTTTAAAGACCACGCCCTGATCTTGCAGATAGGTATAGTCGATATCTCGTATGCTCAGACTTCCTCTTTGGTTATCTTGCTTGAGTGCGGTTTGCAAAATGCTGCTCATAATCTCAAGCTCACCGGTTAATGCATTCATGTCAGTCTTTGCGGCAATGGGCAAGGCCCACATACTGGCAACTAAGGCGCTAAGAGCATAAATACGTTTAGACATTTTCATAGGGTTACCTCTACTGTTGCGTACCGTCTACTTTGATGCCATTTGCATCCAAGTAAACGTCTTGTTGTAATTGATTGAGTTGGCGAGCATAGAAAAGTTGGTCATCGCTACGCTGCTGATTCACGAACTTAATGAGTTCAGCGAAGTCTTCACGACGCTCTTTGCGACTAGAGGTCAAAAGGTAATTCGTTAGTTGACTCGCACTCTCTAGCTGTTGCTGCTGCAGCGTTTGTGCATACAAGCTAAACGCTTCTTGTTGATTTTGTTTAAACGCATCTAACTTGCTATCTACTAATTTCGCTAATGCCTGTTCTGACTGCCCTGAGCCGAAGCGAATACGCAGCTCCCCCTCAGAAGTGGTGACTTGCGTCCCCGTTAACACCAGCACAATAGCCAGCGCTGACGTCACGAAAGATACACCGGATAACCACGACCAACTATTACGGGCATGCTGGGGCTCAAAAGTAGCGGCTTTATTCCACTTTGGGACCTCAGAAGAGGAATAATCATCAGCACCTATTTTAACCATAGCGGCCGTATCCACCTGCTCAGCAAATTGACTATCCTGGATACAGCGTTGTTCAAATTCGTCCCGTTGTTTTGGGGTCAGTTTGCCTTCTAGCCACAAAGCTAGAAGTTCGGCGTTGTCATAGCTCGACATAATCCACCTCCATTAAGGTTTTCAATTTTGCTAACGCCCCATACAACCGAGACTTTGCCGTATTGACAGACATACCGGTTTGTTGGGCGATTTCTTCAAAGGTAAAATGACCAAAAAATTTCAGTTCAACCACGGACTTTTGCGCCAAAGGAAGCTGTTGCATTGCACTGACCAGTTGGGCATTACGTTGCGTATTTTCGATAAGTTGCTCAGTATGCTGTGCAGTACAGGGAATGTCAGGCGTATCCTCTAGTCCTTGCATGGGGCGTTTTCGCCGATAAAACTCGATACAGCGGTAATGGGCGATACGAAATAACCAGCCTTTAAAGCTTCCCTCACTTCGATAGGACGACAAATTTCGAAATACCGAAATAAACACGTCCTGCATTAGGTCCAGCGCGTCGGCGTTATTTCCTGTCATGCGCAGCCCGTAATGATAAACGGGCTTTTCATAGCGTCTGAGTAAGCTGAACCAGGCTTTCTTCTGCCCTTTCAACGCTTTCTCTATTAGCTGTTCGTCGCTCTTCTCAAACACCAAATTTTTCCCTATTGTGTTGACTCAATATTAAGTCGAGACGCGGGTTTAAAAAGTTTGACTAAAGTAGAATTATTTTTTCAAGGTAGGAACCGGTGTCAGCGGTGAAAGTAACTCTGCCAAGCGACGAAACAAGCGCACACGGGTGGTAGCGTTGCGCCACACTAAACCAATTTCCCGATAAGCACTGTCTTCAGCAGGCAAAGACACCAGCTTTGAGGTACTCAGAATATGATTTTTTATCGCTAACTCGGGCATAAAAGTGAAGCCAAGTTTACTGTTAGCTAGCTGCACCAAGGTATATAAACTACTGGCAGCCAATGTATTGACCTGCTCTTTATGACGTAAATTACAGGCGCTTACCGCGTGGCCGGTCATGCAATGCTCTTGTTGTAGCAAAAACACACTCTTAGCAGGCAGTGCCGACACATCCATTGGCATAGGTAAGGTATCAACTAGGTCAGAATGTGCAATGAGATGAAAGGGATCATGACCGATAACCAATTGTTTGCAGCCTGGTGTTTCCATGGGTAAGGCTAAGACCAATAAATCAAGTACCCCTTCATTTAACTGACTGAGTAAATTCGTGGTGGTATCTTCTTGTAGTTGCAATGAGATGTCAGGCAAATGCTCTTTTACTGCACCAATTAGCCCTTCAAAAAAGAACGGGGCAATCGTCGGAATAACCCCTATTTTCAAATTACCCGATTGCCAATTTCCTGCCGTTTGCGCGAAATCCACCAACTCATTCGCATCGTTAAGCAAACGGCGGCTACGCTCCACCAACTCTAAACCAAAAGGTGTGAACACAAAGGTTTTATGCTCTCGCTCTAGCAACTGACAGCCAAATTGCTCTTCTAAATTCTGAATGGCAGTACTAAGGGTTGATTGACTCACATGGCAGTGAGCAGCAGCACGGTGGAAATGTTGTTCTTGATGGAGTGTGACGAGGTAATGTAGGTGCTTTAGGTTAGGCCATTTCATATAAAACTCATTAACAAAAACGATTGATTCGCCAAGTTTAAATCAAATATGCAGATGTTTCTCGGCGATCTTGCATTCTTTTTGCCAACGATAAATGGCGAGATAATGAATATCAGTTACCTCGCTAACTTTCGCATAAGAGTTAGAAGCCAATTTGCCCTCTAATACCAAATACATTCACCGAGAAATTGTCTGGCGCTCCTTGTTCAATATCAAGGGCATGAGAATAAGACAGATGGCCGTAATTAAGTATCAAGCGCACGTCATCTACTAGTGTCCAAATCAGGGATGCCATATAGGCATCTTGCGTTCCACCGATTATGCCGGCATCGACTAAATCGAGCCTGTCATAGCGAACGTTAACTTGCCAAGCGCCTATCCCACCATTACTAACAGGTTGATTCACCTTAACGCCTTTAAATACGCCACCTTTGTATTCACGTTTGTCTTGTGTGATAAAAAATCCTGCTTCAATTGAACCGCCAAAAAAGGTCGGATCAGCATAGTCTGATCGCGTAACGTTTAACCAATGCGTCTCGCCAACGACATGAAAACGCCCAGCAATGATCGCCGCCTCAAGACCATAACTCGTTTCGTCACTAGCCCCTACAATGTCTTCAGTATTAATAAAGCGTGTATCGACGCTGTGAATATGCGGCCGTTGTCGATAACGAACGCTATCTATTTCATCACCTAAATCACGGATATGAATTGAACTACCAAGATGAATAAGCGTGCCTTGAAAAGTCGTAGCGTAGCTAACACGTCCATCAACACTAAATGAATTATTTTTGCCCCCTAAATCATCGATGTTATCTGAGAACACGCCTCCTTCGAGCAAAAAATCGTTCAATGTATAAGTAGCTGAAAGGCCAACTCTGCGCTCAAACCCGAAGGCATCCGTATACGCTGCTCGCTCTGTAAAACTTGTATCGTTACTGCTTGATAATTCTTCAAGCCCCTGAAAGGTATTGTGTTGCCCAAGCGTTAGTTTTAAGTCTCCCTCTTTGAAGCTCACAAAGGCATCGGTAAAGATGACATCATCAGCAAAATCAGCGATAACTTTATAACCAAAGCCTCTAGGAGCAGTTCCCTGCAGACCAAAACGAAGACGCCGTACTTCGCTACTAGCGCCTTCGTCGGCCCCCGTAATACTTGAGGGCACAGAAGATAGCTCATTGTAATCATAAAGCGCCCGTCCTCTCGGTTTAACGCTCCACTGGCTATTTGCCTTTTCACCAGAGACAAGATGATCCCTAGCCGATACAGCGGTTACAGGCTCAAATTCATCTTCAAGGTCGACGGTTCCTGTGTTTTGTAGTTCGACAGGCTGGGAACTGACCTTACGCTCACTATTTTGCGCGCCAGCGTCAACTTGCGTTGTCATGGCGATTGGTTTGCTAGTAAAAATGATGTTCAGCAAACAGAATGTAATTAGGTAGGTTTGGCTCTTCATACAAATGCGAATAAAAAATCCTATTATACGATGGCAAAATCTTCTCGAACCTTAGATGCTATACAGGTTTAGGTGAGCAATACACCTTTGTTTTGAACCTAATATCTCGTTCGATCCACTATAGTGCATCCTTCACAGACAACATCTAGGCAGATTTTGTTTCGTCGTTAGTGTAATGAGCAGCCAATTACAACGCACAAATTAAGCGCAGTACGCATAAAACCGCCTCTCAAAGTATTTGCGCGCAATGTATGATATTTCTATAGGAAATGCATCAAAAGATGACACATTTATGACAAATTTATGACTAAAACACTGTAATCGAAAAGTAGGTACGACTGAGCTTTACAGGTGAGTGAACATTTACCGCCATTCAAAAAGAGGAAAAGTAAGGAGTATCAGTTGTCTCTAGATTATTCACCAAAGGCAAGTAATCTAGAGACTGATTTACAGCTAAGATTTATTCAATCTTTTCTCAATTTCATGCACGCTCGTATGACGAACATCATATCCTTTAACCAGATAAATAATATGCTCGGCAATGTTGCGAGCATGATCGCCAATTCGCTCTATAGAACGAAGCGCCCAAAGAATATTCATTACGCGCCCAATAGAGCGTGGGTCTTCCATCATATAGGTGACGATTTCTCGCATGGCTGACTTATATTCTCTGTCTACCTGAGTATCGGCACGAGCAACGTCTAACGCTTTGTCAGCATCAAACCTAGCAAAAGCATCGAGTACAGAATTCACCATTTTCTGGACTAACGCGCCCATATGACGAATCTCTTCATAGCCCCCAGGTGCTGCACCATCATCACTTAAGGCGATGGCCATCTGAGCAATTTTCTGTGCTTCATCGCCCATTCTTTCTAAGTCGCGGGTCATTTTAGTCACAGACAGCACCATACGCAGATCAGATGCCGCGGGTTGGCGACATGCTAAAATCATGGTGCAGTTTTCATCAAGTAACACCTCTCGGCGATCAACATCGTTTTCGACTTCCAGCACATGCTCCGCTAAAGGTCTGTTGACCGATTCAATGGCTTTGACTGAATCAATAATTTGCTGCTCTACTATTCCGCCCATTTCAAGGACTTGGCTTTTCAGCGCCTCTAAGTCAGAGTCAAAGCGCTGAGAAATATGGCGTTCCATACTGTTCTCCTTAGGTTAACCGAATCGGCCTGTAATATAGGCTTCGGTAAGCTCATGCTCTGGATTGGTAAATACACGGCGCGTATCATTCACTTCGATCAGTCGCCCCATGTGAAAATACGCAGTGCGAGTGGATACTCTTGCCGCTTGCTGCATAGAATGTGTGACTATCGCGATAGTGAAGTTTTGACTGAGCTCCGCCATCAACTCTTCGATTCTTGCCGTTGCGATAGGGTCGAGTGCCGAACAGGGTTCATCCATCAATATCACTTCAGGACTCACCGCGATGGTGCGAGCTATACACAGACGTTGTTGCTGACCTCCTGACAAATCTGTACCAGGAGAAAATAAGCGATCTTTTACCTCGTCCCACAGACTGGCTTTACGCAGACTATCTTCAACTATCTCGTCTAACTGCGCCCGACGTGACACCAAGCCATGTACTTTTGGCCCATATGCAACATTTTCGTATATCGACTTAGGAAAAGGGTTAGGTTTTTGAAATACTATCCCGACCCGCGCACGCAAAGGCACCACATCTTGCTTACGATGATAAATGTTCTTTTCATCAAGGGTGACCTCGCCCTCAACTTTGCAATAATCTATGGTGTCATTCATTCGATTAAGACAGCGTAAAAACGTTGATTTACCACAACCGGATGGCCCAATCATCGCCATCACTTCGTTGCGATTTATATCGAGACTAACGTCATGAATTGCCTGCTTATCAGCATAATACACATTCAAATTGCGCACTGACATCTTGGCTTTTTCTGAAAAGGGGCTCCCTACAGTTTGTTGCCCTAAGCCATGCTGTGCAAAGTCCAATGGTTGTCCAGTCTCAGCCATGGGATCAAATAAACGGTTGTATCCTGAATTCGAATTCACTACCTATTCCTACTCTTAGTGGCCACGGCCAAGTCGATGACGCAACCAAACAGCTAACCCATTCATCGCAATTAAAAAGGCTAATAACACCATGATTGCAGCTGAGGTACGTTCGATAAACGCACGCTCCGGGCTGTCTGCCCACAGAAAAATTTGTACGGGTAATGCGCTTGCCGGATCCAATAAATCCGCGGGCACGTCCACAATGAATGCCACCATACCAATCATTAACAAAGGCGCTGTTTCACCTAATGCTTGCGCAAAACCAATAATGGCACCGGTTAGCATCCCTGGCATCGCCAAAGGTACAACATGATGCAATACCACCTGCATTTTTGATGCACCAAGACCGTACGCCGCGTCACGTATCGACTGCGGTACAGCTTTGATTGCCGCTCGACTTGAAATAATAATGGTTGGCAAGGTCATTAAGGTCAATACTAATCCGCCCACGAGAGGTATGGACCGTGGCATGTCAAAAAAACCGATAAAAATAGCCAAACCAAGCAAGCCAAAAATAATTGAAGGCACAGCGGCCAAGTTATTTATATTCACTTCAATAAAGTCGGTTAAACGATTTCTTGGGGCATATTCTTCTAAATATACTGCTGCAGAGATCCCAATAGGAAATGACAAACCAATCGTAACCAACAGCATATACAAAGAGCCCATTAACGCACCGCGTATCCCCGCTTGTTCTGGCTCTCGCGAATCACCCGAAGTGAAAAATGTGGTGTTAAACGTTTGACGTATTTGCCCTTGTTCGAGCCAACGATCTACCCACTTTTGCTGTTGCTCAGTTAATCGCCCACTAAAGCCTTGCTCATTTCGCGTCCGACTTTTAACGTAATTGTCTACATCGTCATCTGCCGTCAACCACATAGATACCTCGTGATTTAGCTGTTCAGGTGTATCGATTAGCATTTTTTGTAAATCGTACACAGCCCCTGTACTGACTAAACTCAACAACTGGCGTTTATCGAGCGCAGAAAGCTCAGACGCCATTAACGCGCTATTATCGGTAAGCAGGGCATTTTCAATAACCGCATCATAATTTGCATTTTCGAGCTGCTCAGAAGACGGGTTCGTTACCTGCAAAGACTCAGAATCTAGGCTAAGTTGCAGTTGAATTTGTGTTTTAAAAAAAGCGCCGTGCCCTTTGCCTACGATGTCAGTAAAAAGAATTAAGAGGCAGACAAAACCAAATAAAATCGCCCCAATACCGTAAACTCGGAAACGCCACTCCGCGCGCTTGCGTTTTGCAAGATTCCGATTGACTAATTCAATGGTGCTAGGCTGTTGCCTAGTCGCGGATTTATGATTCATCTTACGCATAGTTACTCATACTCTTCTCGGTATTGACGTACCACGTATAAAGCAACATAGTTCAACGCCAAGGTCACCATGAATAACATTAGCCCCAGCGCAAACGCGGATAAGGTTTTCGGACTGTCAAACTCTTGATCCCCTACCAGCAAAGTGACGATCTGCACAGTGATGGTTGTTACTGACTCAAGCGGATTCGCCGTTAAATGAGCGGCCAATCCGGCGGCCATCACGACTATCATGGTTTCACCAATCGCCCTTGACGCAGCCAGTAACACCCCACTGATAATCCCGGGTAGCGCCGCAGGAATAACCACACGCTTGATGGTTTCTGATTGGGTTGCCCCCAAGCCTAAAGAGCCATCACGTAAAGATTGCGGCACGGCTTTTAATACATCATCTGACAATGACGACACGAACGGTATGATCATGACTCCCATAACTAAACCAGCAGCTAACGCACTTTCTGATGAGACTTCAAGGCCTAAAAAGTGGCCACTATCGCGAATAAATGGTGCCACCGTTAACGCGGCAAAAAATCCATACACCACAGAAGGGATCCCCGCTAATATTTCAAGCATGGGCTTAACCACCGCCCTGAACTTTGGTGTGGCGTATTCTGATAAATAAATCGCCGACATCAAACCAACAGGAACGGCAATTAACATGGCGATAAAAGAAATAAGCAACGTGCCGACGAATAACGGTACTGCACCAAACGCACCTGATGCGCCTACTTGATCAATACGTAACGCCGTTTGCGGGCTCCAATGAGTACCAAAAATAAACTCAAAAAAATTGATCGATTGAAAAAAGCGCAAAGATTCAAATAACACAGATAGCACAATACCTATCGTGGTTAAAATGGCGATGCTGGCACACAATAATAAGGTCCATTGGAACACCCTCTCTACTTGCTGGCGCGCTTTCACTTTGGCCTTGATCAAATTCCAGCTCAGTGAAAAAGCCAAAACTAAACTGATTAACACAACAACTGTGAGACTAAGCTGACTTAATTGCTGCCAACGCAGATAATCTTGTCCTGCTTGTATTAAATAATCCGGTGTGCTGCTGCTAATGAGAGAATTGGGGTATAAAGCGAGATTGATCACCGTATTAACCATCAAATCAACTTCGTTTTCGGGCAAGGTTTGCGCTGATTCAGGCAACACGTTCACAATCGCAGCATGTACTGCATAGTCGTCCAGCAGTGTCCAAATTAAAACAATCATCAAACAAGGCACGGCACACCACAGCGAACTTAGCAGGCCGTAGTAATAGGGTAAAGAATGCAGCGTCCCTTGTTGACTGCCACGCGACGCGATATCCGACGCGCGGTTGCGACCTAAAATGTATGCACCAGCTGCACACAATAAGGTGATAATGATCAGTGTAGGGGTTTCCATAGCATGCATAGCGTAGTGTTCAGTGTACATCTGGACGCAGGCTGTTAATGCGTTGCTCTACAGCCTCTCGTTGTGACTTTGGTAGTGGGATCATCCCTTTACGTGATAGATAACCACTCTCACCGGACGCTTTGTCACTGACAAATTCACGTATGAACGCTTCTATCCCTGGGATCATTCCGATATGCGCCTTTTTAACGTAGATATATAGCGGACGAGAAATTGGATAATCACCGCTGGAAATAGAACGAAACGAAGGGTTAAACCCATCAATATTAGCGCTTTTGATACGATCTCTGTTTTGATCGAGAAAGCTAAAACCTAGCAAACCTAATGCGTCTGGATTTGCATTGAGTTTCTGCACGACTAAATTATCATTCTCACCCGCATCAATATAAGCACCGTCTTCACGCAGCATACGACACAAACGCTTTTGCTTATTCTTGAGTGCCCTTGTCTTTTTATGATCGCCACTGGATTTGTTTGAAGATATAGACATATTAGCCAGCCACTCGAAAGTGTGGCAACCGTGATCTAATACCAGTTCAGAAAAGGCATCTCGTGTCCCTGATGTGGGTGGTGGGCCAAACACGTTTATCTTGATGTTGGGCAAGCTGGGGGTAATATCTTGCCAAGTGTGATAAGGGTTATCTATGGTCGTTTTGCTACCGTCTGGATTCGGGACGCGTTTCGCTAGGGCAAGGTAAAGCTCTCGCCTCGTCAATTCAATATCAATACCCGATTGACTTTGAGCGAGCACAATTCCATCGAAACCAATAAGAATCTCAATCACCTCGTTCACACCATTTTGTTTGCAAAGCTCAATTTCAGACGCTTTGATTCGGCGAGACGAATTAGCAATGTCTGGAAATTTCATCCCCACTCCTTGGCAGAATAACTTTAACCCGCCACCTGAACCCGTCGATTCTATTTTGGGTGTATGGAACTGAGAAGACTTACCAAAACGCTCAGCCACGACGGTGGAGAACGCATATACGGTTGATGAACCTACCACATCTATGTAGTCGCGCATGGCCGTAGCTGGTGCACAATAAATGCCCCAAAAACAAACAACAATAGCCCACACGACACTCGGTTTCATCCAACCACTTTTAATAATTTAACCAGATTTGGCTCGTATAATATGACACTTTTATAACGGTTATATTACAGTCACAACCAAGTACAACATTTTTAAATTTCAGACATAAAAAAACAGAACCTGTACGTGCACCGAAAGTAGCAAAGTACAAAAGTTCTGTTTTTGAGGTGGTGACTCACCAACATTTTGCCTTAAGGAGCAAAAATACCTTTTAGCACAAAGAAGAACAGTATCGACAAACCTGCACCAGCAGGTAGCGTAACCACCCAAGAGACAACAATATTCCGTACCACTCCAAGATTGATTGCCGCAATACCTCGTGCCATACCCACACCTAATACAGCACCCACCAAGGTTTGCGTAGTAGAAATCGGTAAACCAGTGCCAGAAGCCAATACCACAGTACAAGCAGCAGCGAGTTCAGCGGCAAAACCACGGCTTGGTGTAAGATGAGTAATGCCGTTACCTATGGTAGCAATTACGCGGTGACCAAATAAGGCCAATCCCGCCACGATGCCTAGGCCACCCAAGGGTAGAATCCACCACACTAATCCCGCTTTACTGCTAATTTCACCATCACTATTGATAATGCTCACCACAGCAGCCAGAGGCCCAATTGCATTAGCGACGTCGTTTGAACCATGGGCAAATGCCATACAACATGCGGTGACAATCATCAAAATAGCGAAAATTTTCTCAACATTAGCAAAATGGGTACGTTTGTCGGCTTTGGCATCATAATGCACCCGACTTATCGCATACTTACCTATGAGTCCGACCAGAATAGCAATGGCGATAGCAATGTAATAACCATCTGCAGGTTCAATATGCAATCCTACATGCTTAAGGCCTTTTTTAATCGTTACAAGCGACATAACAAAACCGGCTAACCCCATATAAAATGGGACGTAGCGTTTTGCATTATCAAACGGCTTGTCGGTATCAAATATCAGTTTTTGCGCACTCTGGAATATCAAAAATGCAATAAAACCTGATATCGCGGGAGTAATGACCCAACTTCCAACAATGCCACCCACTGCGCTCCACGCCACAGCATCAGAACTGACGCCAACCGCAGCAAACCCGACTAACGCGCCTACAATTGAATGGGTAGTCGACACGGGCCAGCCTAAATAAGATGCAAATCCCAGCCAAATACCAGCAGCCAGTAGCGCCGAAATCATCCCGTATACTAGTAACTCTGGGCTCTCTATAAAGTAAGAAGAATCTAAAATTCCTTTGCGGATAGTTGACGTTACTTCGCCGCCCGCTAAGTAAGCGCCGGCAAATTCAAATACCATCGCGATTAATATCGCTTGCTTAATGGTCAGTGCCTTGGATCCAACAGATGTCCCCATCGCATTGGCTACATCATTTGCACCAATACCCCATGCCATGAGGAAACCGACTAAAGCGGCTACCACAATAAGTGTGAAGCCGTATGTTTGTAAAATATCCATTAATGCTTTCTCTTAATTGGCCAACATGAGTTCGAGTCTTGAGCCAACTCGCTCTGAAATATCAGCCAACTCCCCAACCCATTCAATAATGCTATACAAAAACATGACATCGACAGGGTTGAGCTGTGACTCTAAATCTAATAACTCTCTGCGTACAGCAACTTGCATTACGTCAGTGTCATCTTCAATTTTATCTAAATCGACGATCATATCTTCGACTAGACGTACTTCGCGACCGCGAAACCCAGTCTCAAGTAAATCGTCAAGCTCGTTTATCACGCGCTTAGCTTGTTTGGTTGCATCGAGGCAGCGTTCCAAATACGCCATAAAACTTTCACGCATGACCACTGGAATATCCATATGACGACCTAAAACGCGACCAGAAATGTCCTTAGCTTTATTCGCAATTTTGTCTTGCTGGGTTAACAACTCAAGGACATCTTGTCGCTGAATCGGCATAAAAATACCACGAGGCAGACTAATTCGAAGGTCTCGCTTAAGCGTATCGGCTTGCTTCTCTAGATTAGAAATTTCTTTCTGAAATAGAGCTGCTTTTTCCCAATCACCTGCGAAAACAGAATTAAAAAATGGAAGCAGCCCTTGGCTACATTTATTCACCACCTTAATATGATCTTCAAGTGGCTTTAGGGGAGATTTTGCGAAAACCCCAAGAAATGTGTTTGTTGGCATACGTTAAGTATCTCTATGGTTTAAATACTACAATTCGAATTTAATCGTCGCGCATGATACCTGAAGAAAAATGACAGTAACATGACAGTGACGTGCTTTTCGTATCAGTTTTACAACACATGGTAATAATAGCGCTCAATTGCCAATACTATAAACTGTCACAATCCCCCTGAATAATGGGGGTAAAAATAGGAGGTTTAGTTTATTCTATCAATTGATTATTAAGGAAAAATTACAAACATTCACCCTGATTGTACGCTATGCTAATTATCAATACTCAGAGCATCACTTTAACGCGAGGTTCATTAATATGAAATCATTGATTTTTACACTTGTTGGCAAAGACAAGCGCGGCTTAGTCGATTCACTTGCTCAATCCGTGTTCAAATTGGGCGGAAATTGGCTAGGCAGTAACTTGTCATATATGGCAGGTCACTTTGCAGGCTTTGTTGAAATTCAATTACCTGAAGAAAAACAAGCCTCTTTAATTGAGCAATTTTCTACTCACCCAGATTTATCAATCAACTTGGTCGAAGGTGACAATAACCTTCCTCCTCAAACCCACAGTGTGCAAATCGATATCATGGGCAACGATAAACCCGGTATCGTGCAGGAACTCACTGCAATTTTAAACCGGTTTAATCTAAACATAATCAAGTTTGACTCTACCTGCGATAGCGCCCCTAATTGGGGAGGGTTATTGTTTAAAGCCAAAGCCTTAGTGGCAATCGAAAAAGGCTTTGATTTAGATGAGCTAAGTGATGAATTAGAATCCATTGCAAATGACTTAGTCGTTGATATTAGTTCAACGGGCAAAGTCTAACTTTGTCTAGGGCTTTGCTTTTAGGTAAAGCCCGTATTATCAAAGACAAGAGTGTACGAGACTGAGATATAGCTGTCATAAATTCGTCATACACAGTTGACACTATATCGCACAAATTTTTCTTATTTGACATTAAGATCCAATGACTGCTCAACCTAATATCTATTTTTCTCGTGAAATCAGCTGGCTTTCCTTCAATCAGCGCGTACTTCAAGAAGCAGCCGATCGCAAAAACCCTATTGTTGAGCGGATCCGTTTCCTCGGTATTTACTCTAGCAATATGGATGAGTTTTACCGTGTGCGAGTAGCGGATGTTAAACGCAAAATTTACATCCACCTAGATGAAGGCGAAATAGAAAAAGCAGATAAAACCAAGCTGCTCATGGAGCAAATCCAAGAAAAAGTCGTTGGCATGACAGAAGATTTCGAACGCGTTCGTGAAGATGTTGTCGCACGTTTAGCCCGCTACAATATCTTTTTGCTGGAAGATGAAAAACTATCGGAATATCAAACCACTTGGTTAAAGAACTACTTTAAAAATAAAATTCTGCGTCATATCGCGCCAATTTTATTGCATAGCAAAGTTAACCTCGTATCCCGTTTAAATGACTCTGCAACTTACCTTTATGTTGCCATCAACAACAGTGGCAAAAATACCCAATATGCAACCATCGAGGTACCGACTAAATCACTGTCGCGTTTTGTGGTCATTCCTCCGGAAAATAGCCGTAAGAAAAAATACATTATCTTACTGGACGACATCATTCGCCATAACCTTGAGAGTATCTTTAAAGGCTTCGTGGACTTTGAATCAGGTGAAGCCTACTCCTTTAAGATGACCCGCGACTCTGAATATTCGATTAACGACGAAATAGATGAAAGTTACGTCGACAAAATGTCAGAAAGCATGAAGCAAAGGTTAATCGCTGAGCCCGTCCGCGTGGTTTATGACGAGCAAATGCCAAGCGACATGGTGCGTAACTTGAAAAAACGCTTAAAAATATCGTCCTACGACAGCTTAATTGCAGGTGGTACTTACCGGAACTTTAAGGATTTTATTGGTTTTCCCAATGTAGGGCGTGACTATTTAGAAAACCCCAAATTACCTGCTATCACCTCAAATGATTTTGCGGCTCACAACACAGTATTCGACGCAATCAGCGAAAAAGACATTCTGCTATATTATCCCTATCACCGCTTTTTACACGTTACTGAGTTTGTACGCCAAGCCGCGTTTGATCCTAAAGTTAAGCAAATCAAGTTGAATATATATCGCGTAGCGAAGAATTCACGCATTATCGATTCCCTGATTGATGCCGTCGATAACGGTAAGAAAGTCACTGTAGTCGTTGAGTTAAGGGCGCGCTTTGACGAAGAAGCGAACATTAGCTGGTCTAAAACCATGACCGATGCCGGCATTAAAGTCGTGTTTGGTATGCACGCGCTAAAAATCCACAGCAAATTATGCTTAGTCAGCCGCGAAGAAAAAGGAGAGCTGATCCATTACGCTCACTTCGGTACAGGCAACTTCAACGAAAAAACCGCTAAGATTTATACCGATTTCAGTTTATTTACCCGTAATCAAGAGCTCGCCTTAGAAGCCGAAAACGTTTTTAACTTTATTCAACAGCCTTATCGTCGCCAAAAATTCCAGCATTTACAAATATCTCCGATTAACGCACGTACTAAAATTCAACTATTGATTAGGCAAGAAATACAAAACGTCAAAGAAGGATTGAGCGCTGGAATTACGCTAAAATTGAATAACTTGGATGACCAACTGTTAATTGATGATTTGTACAAAGCCAGTCAAGCTGGCGTAAAAGTGCGCTTGATCATTCGCGGTATGTGCTCGCTCGTGCCCGGAGTGAAGGGATTAAGTGAGAATATTTCTGTCATTAGCATAGTCGATCGCTTTTTAGAGCACCCCAGAGTCATGGTATTTGAAAATGGTGGTGACAAACGTGTGTTTATTTCATCCGCGGACTGGATGACCCGTAATATGGACTTTAGAATTGAGGTGGGTTGCCCTATCTATGAGCCAAAACTGATTAAGCAAATTCTAGATATTCTTGAAATTCAATTTCAAGATACACTGAAAGCCCGTATTATTGATCAGCACCAATCCAATAAGTATGTGCGCCGGGGTAATCGTAAAAAGTTACGCTCTCAATTAGAAACGTACGAATACATAAAGCAGCAGGAAAAAAAGAAAGATGCCCAATGATAATGCGCCATTTGATGGTGTGGAAGTAAGAGACACCAACAAAATTGCCGCATTAGATATTGGCTCTAACAGTTTCCACTTAGTGGTAGCAAGAGTCGTAGCAGGCTCAGTGCAAATATTGCATAGAGTGAAACAAAAAGTACGTTTGGCTCAAGGTTTAAATAGCGACTATCAACTTGATGATGAAGCCCAACAACGGGGTTTAGATGCGTTAAACGTGGTCGCTGAAAGCTTGCAAGATTTCCCACCTGAAAACGTGCGAATTGTTGCCACTTATACACTGCGCAAGGCGCGCAATGCCAAAGCCTTTATTCGAGCTGCACGAAACATTCTCCCCTACCCCATTGAAGTGATAGGGGGAGCGGAAGAAGCTCGCTTAATTTATTTGGGTGTCGCCCATACCAACCATGATAATGGCCAACGTTTGGTGGTCGATATTGGTGGTGGCTCTACCGAGTTCATAATCGGGCAAGGTTTCGAGCCCAAAATGCTGCGTAGCTTACAGATGGGCTGTGTAAGCTACACTAAGAAATTCTTTAAAAACGATGAACTAAAAAGCAAATCATTTGAGCGCGCTATAACCGCCGCCCAGCAAGAACTTGAGATGATTGACAAAGCCTATCTTCGAGCTGGCTGGAAAAGTTGTATCGGTACCTCAGGCACGATCCGCAATATTATTCAAATTGCCCAAAATGACAGTGTTAAATCCACTGAAGGTAAAGTCACCCTCTCGCAACTTACCCGTTTAATGAAGATATGCTGCGAAGCAGGCACAGTAAATAAGCTCAATATCAGCCAAATGAGTGAAGATAGAAAGCCTGTTTTCGCTGCAGGATTAGCCATTTTGATTGCGATTTTTAAAAGTTTAAACATCGAGCATATGATGTTTTCCACTGCGGCCCTGCGCGAAGGCGTTTTATACGAAATGGAAACGCAACTGACCCACCCAGATGTACGACAGCGCTCAGCTGAAAGCTTGGCCACACGCTACGATGTAGATATTGAGCAAGCTAGGCGGGTGCATAGCGTGACCATGGATATTTATCAGCAATGCAAAGAGAGTTGGAATATTGCCTCAAAAGAGCTCAAGAGCATGCTAGGTTGGTCAGCATTACTACACGAAGTGGGATTGCAAATTAATACTCATGGTACTCAACGTCATTCGGCGTACATACTGCAAAACATTGATCTTCCAGGCTTTAATCAAGAACAACAAACGTTAATGGCAACGCTAGTGCGTTATTATCGTAAAAAAATTCGCCCAAATGAGATTGCTGACTTCACCCAGCATCCAACGGAGCATGTGCATAAATTAATTGCTATTTTACGTCTTGGCGTACTGTTAAATATTAAACGCCAAGATGACATACTGCCTCCCATAGAAGTAAAAGTGAAAACAGCGAGTATTCGTCTTACATTTCCTGAAGGTTGGCTTGAGAATAAACCCATTTTTAGTGCTGACCTTGCCACTGAAGAGCGCTACCTTCAGGCGCTAGGTCTACAGTTGCGCTATGAATAAGCCTTGTTTTTCTGTTTGTGCTTCTCAACCGAGTGCTAAAAAATAGAGCATAACCTCTTGTAATAATTAATAAAAATATCTTATAGTTGACTTACCATTTTGTATATATCGAGATGGTATTTAAGATCGTTAACTGCATTTTAATATTTAATAACAAGGAAGGTATTTATGAAGGATCTTTTCTTCTTCGATTCAATGCTCACCCCAAAAATCATCACTTTTGTATATTGGCTGATGTTAATAGCTGCCGTGGTGTCTGGTGTCACGACTATGTTTAATTCATACGGTGGTGGCTTTATTGCTGGTTTGGGTATACTCATTGCTGGCGTAATAGGGGCCCGAATATGGTGTGAACTGTTGATCGTGTTATTTAAAATTCACGAAAACTTGAAGAAAATCGCTGACAGAAACGAAACCAGCGAGCTTTGATACGCTTAATGGTGGTTGCCAGTCGGCAACTGCCTCTTTTTGCTGCTAGGACCCCGTAAAACATGCATCCTCTTACCGCCCAAATAACCTTCATGCTTGAAATAGACAAACTAAAAGCGGTGTACCGTAAAACAGTAGTTCAAGCAGATAATAATCGACATGAAAACAGCGCAGAACACAGCTGGCACATCGCCTTGTTAGCCCAAGTCATGGCTGATTACGCTAGTGAGCCTGTAGATATATTACGCGTGACAAAAATGCTGCTTATTCACGATATCGTGGAAATTGATGCCGGTGATTTATTTGCCTTTGCTGAAGAGCACGATCATCAAGCACAAGAGCAAAAAGAATTAGACGCAGCCAATCGTATTTTTGGTTTACTACCCGAACAGTCAGGTCAAGACATGCTGAGTCTTTGGCTTGAGTTTGAGCAAGCGCAGTCAGCAGATGCCCAGTTCGCTAAAGCAATGGATAGGGTGTTACCGGTGCTGCAAAACATGAGTAATCACGGGGGCAGTTGGAAAACAAACAAGGTTAAGAAAAGCCAAGTGCTAAAACGAAATACATATTTGCAAACCATCGCCCCAAAGCTTTGGGATTACGTTATCGAGCAAGTGGATATAGCGGTGAATAATGCCTGGCTAGTAGACGACTAACGTCCTAAATACTGATCAATCAGGTCAGCGACTTTTTCGTGAAAATGCGCTTCAAATGCATCAAGTTCTTGCTCTAACGCACTTAAATATTGTCGCGCTTTAGTGTGATCCAGGCGTTTATTGTTGGTTTTATATTCTGTTTCCGGCAGGCTTTTGTCATAACGGGGAACAATACGCCAACGTACAAAATCGCTATGCAACGAAGAAACTTGGTGTTTAGCAAACTGGCAAAAACCTTCAATATGCTCGCTTCCATCGGGCCCCAAGCAACCGGGTTCAACTCTAAAAGTCACCGCTAATTTTTTGTATAATGGCAAGGGCAAAGTGACTGGCATAGTATCTCCGCACATTTGATTAACTTTTTGATAAATATGAATTTATGCGTAAAGTACTGAATTAACTCTAACATTATATTACCAAGTCCTTTAGGTAAATCTACTAGGCAAAGGTATAGTGCAGGTCGCTAGCACAAAAACAAAAAAACCAAGCGTTAGCTTGGTTTTTATAACAATAATTAGCCAATCATTAGCTTACTGAAGCTTGATATATGCCTTCGATGGCTTCGTCTAACGTAGCGTTAAACTCATCATCTGATTGCTTAGCACTCACGCCTTCTGTTAGCGCGCGAGAGAAGCTAGCAATCATGCCTTTATTCTCTGACAAACGACGATTTGCTTCCTGACGATTGTAACCACCTGAGAGTGCTACCACTTTCAACACTTTAGGGTGTTCCACTAATTCTCGATAAAAGTTTGTTTCTTCTGGCAGCGTCAGCTTCAGCATCACAGTTTGCTCAGCATCTAAAGCAGCAAGTTGGGTTAAAATAGCCGCTTTTAACAAAGCTTCAGCTTGTGCTTTTTCAGGGCTATTTATATCCACTTCCGGCTCTATGATAGGCATCAAACCTGCCGCTAAAATTTGTTTACCCACTTCGAACTGCTGGGCAACGATAGCATCAATACCGGCTTTGTTGCCAAGTTTAACCACTGAGCGCATTTTAGTACCAAATACGTCCTGTGCATTGGCTTTGGCGAGTAAGTTTTCTAAATCGGCGATAGGCTTCATTAGCTGAACCCCATCAGCCTCATCTTGCAAACCTTTGTCTACTTTTAAGAAAGGAACCACGTTCTTTTCTTGCCATAGAAAGTGTGCAGATGATTTGCCGCCAATTTCACGATCTAATGTATTTTCAAATAAGATCGCGCCCAAAACTCGCTTTCCATTAAAGGCAGGGCTTGTGACAATACGGGTACGCATTAAGTGAACTTGCGTGAACATCTCGTCATCATTTGTGTATTCAGTCTCTTCAACACCATATAAACGCAAAGCTTTTGGCGTACTGCCACCACTTTGGTCAAGGGCCGCGATAAATCCATTATCACTTTTTATTTTTTTTAGCATATCCAATTGTGCTTGTGATGCCATGAGCAACACTCCTTAATTGTGTTGTAAGCCGATGGGCATAACGGCTTGTAGGTTACAAAGGTTAACGGAAGCTTATGCTTCTCTTGTTATGTTTTCGTGAAGGTATTAAGCCCCTCGAGCCTCTAACATAGTGACTGCGGGTAACTCTTTGCCTTCTAAAAATTCTAAAAACGCTCCACCACCTGTGGAGATATACGATATCTTATCTTCGATAGCGTATTTGTCTACTGCTGCTAACGTATCACCACCACCAGCAATAGAAAACGCGTTACTTTGGGCGATAGCCATAGCGATGGCTTTAGTCCCTTCACCAAATTGATCGAACTCAAAGACACCAACCGGACCATTCCACACTATGGTACCTGCATTTTTAATTAAATCTGCAAGTTCAGCTGCGGTTTTAGGACCGATATCAAAAATCATATCATCTTCAGCCACTTCACTTACGTCTTTTAACGTCGCTTGAGCTTGTTCAGAAAACGCTTTACCAGTTACCACGTCAACAGGGACCGGAATATTACCGCCTGCGTCTTTTGCCGCCGCAAGCAAACGATTCGCTTCAGGGATTAAATCCGCTTCATACAGAGACTTACCCACGCTATTACCCGTCGCGGCAATAAAGGTGTTGGCAATACCGCCACCGACGATAAGCTGGTCCACTTTATTTGATAGTGACTCAAGTACCGTTAATTTCGTCGAAACTTTAGAACCGCCAACAATCGCTAGCATAGGACGAGCTGGGTTATGCAGGGCCTTACCAAGCGCTTCAAGTTCGCCTGCTAACAATGGGCCGGCACACGCCACAGGGGCATATTTTCCCGCACCATGGGTTGAAGCTTGAGCACGATGAGCCGTACCAAAAGCATCCATCACATACACGTCGCATAAGGCTGCATACTGTTTAGATAACGCTTCATCGTCCTTCTTTTCGCCTTTATTGAAGCGTACGTTTTCAAGTACCACGAGCTCGCCAGCATTCACTTCAACGCCATCTAAATAATCTTGAGCTAAGGTGACAGAGCAATCTAATACGTCGTTTAGGTAATCAACGACAGGCTGTAATGAAAAATCCTGCTCGAACTGACCTTCAGTTGGGCGTCCTAAATGTGACATGACCATCACTTTTGCACCCGCTTCAAGTGCAAATTTAATGGTATTTAGCGATGCTTTGATACGGGCGTCTGATGTCACTTTCCCGTCTTTTACAGGTACGTTTAGATCTTGACGAATAAGTACTCGTTTCCCTGCTAACTCTAAATCAGTCATGTTGATTATTGACATATTTCCCCCATTTTACGTATTAAACGTGAATTACAAATTAAAAATAACGTGACGAAAGCTTTCATTGGCTAAAGCTTTCATCGGCAAAAGCTTTCTAAAAATAAATACTGGCCTATGTGCCAACATCGCTAAAGCGCTAAGTTAGCCTGCTGTTGCGTTAAGTGCCAATCGGTTCATTACAGTGACGGTATCAATCATACGATTTGAAAACCCCCATTCGTTGTCACACCATACCAGCAACTTTACCAATTGCTTATGACTCACTCGGGTTTGTGTACCATCGACAATGCACGAGTGCGCATCGTGATTAAAATCAACTGACACCAACGGCTCTTCGGTAAAATCTAATATGCCGCTTAAACGCCCATTTTTGGCAGTTTTTAAGGCTTGATTAACCTCTTCTATCGTGACTTTAGCATCAAGCGTGACACTTAAATCCATCGCAGTCACATTGATAGTGGGTACGCGTACGGCTATTGCTTCAAATTTGCCCGCAAACTTGGGCAAAATGCGCTCTATACCCCGAGCTAATTTCGTATCTACAGGAATGATTGACTGGCTGGCTGCTCGCGTACGACGAAGATCAGGATGATAAGCATCTATTACCTGCTGGTCATGCATGGATGAATGAATAGTCGTGATAGTGCCACTGGAAACAGAAAAGGCTTCATCAAGCACCTGAATAACAGGCACGATGCAGTTAGTCGTGCATGAGCCAGCAGACACTATGCTATCACTGGCTTTTAGAGATTCTTCGTTGATCCCCATAATAATGGTTGCATCAACATCTGGCCCGCAGGGCTGCGAGAACAACACCTTTTTCGCCCCTTGAACGATATGCTGTTCACCGTGAGAACGCTCGTTATTAACCCCAGTACACTCCAACACCACATCTATATCAAGCTCGCCCCAAGGCAAATCTTCAATATTGGCCTGTTGCAATAGCGTAATATGATCCCCAGCAACGACCAATTGTTGCTCATCAAGCACAACAGGGAAACGGAAACGCCCATGGGCGGTATCATATTTTAATAAATGCGCGACACCTTCTGGCTCGGCGAGTTCATTGATTGCCACAATTTGAATTTGTTTGTTTTGCCCCGTTTCGTATAACGCACGTAGTACATTGCGACCAATACGACCAAAACCATTAATTGCTACTCGTATCATTTGGCTCTTACTGAAATTTAAACACTCTTAAGCGCTATCTAAAACACTAAAACTGCGTCACTAAAATGACTAAGGCGCTCGAAAGCGCCTTAGATTATAGTTTTATTGTTTCAACTGGAAGCCATTTCCTAACAATTCAACAATCCTTGTGCTTTCTCAGCCACAGCATCAGCCGTGATACCGAAGTGCTTAAGCAGTGCCGCACCGGGTGCAGACTCACCAAAGGTAGACATACCGACTACCGCACCATCGAAACCAACATACTTACTCCAGTAATCTACATGAGCCGCTTCAACCGCTACCCGGGCAGTGACCGCTCTTGGCAATACAGATTCACGATAGGCATCATCTTGCTGGTCAAACACAGAGGTGCTTGGCATAGACACCACGCGCACAGCAACACCTTTGGCGCTAAGTTGCTCAGCGGCGTCCATAGCAACGCCAACTTCAGAGCCCGTACCGATTAGGATAACTTCAGGCGCACCTTCGCAATCTTTCAGGACGTAGCCACCTTTAGCCACGTTCGCCAATTGCTCAGCATTACGCGCTTGGGCAGGCAACCCTTGACGACTAAAGACTAGGGCACTTGGCCCATCTTTGCGTTCTAACGCTGATTTCCATGCAACCGCGGTTTCAGCGCCGTCACAAGGACGCCACGTAGCGAGATTCGGTGTTAAGCGCAAGTTAGCCAATTGCTCGATAGGCTGATGCGTTGGGCCGTCTTCCCCTTGACCAATTGAGTCGTGGGTATATACAAAAATATTAGGAATGCCCATCAATGAAGCCATACGAACCGCATTACGTGCATACTCCATAAACATAAGGAATGTCGCACCAAATGGACGGAAACCACCGTGTAAACCAATACCATTCATGATGCCGCTCATACCGAACTCGCGCACACCATAATATAAGTAATTACCGCTGGCATCGTCAGCTGTCACGCCTTTAGAGTTTGACCAAAGCGTTAAGTTTGAGCCAGCTAAGTCAGCGGAGCCCCCTAAAATTTCTGGCATGATAGCAGCAAATGCTTCAATTGAATTTTGTGACGCCTTACGACTTGCGACATTTTCCGCTTTTTCTTGAGATTGTTCGATGAAAGCTTGGGCTTTTTCAGCAAAATCAGCAGGTAAATCACCGTTTAAGCGACGCGTTAGCTCAGCTGCTAATTCCGGGTGAGCTTTCTCATATGCTGCAAGTTGTTCATTCCAAGCTTGCTCTAACTCAGCACCTGATGCTTTTGCATCCCAACCTGCATAAATGTCTTCTGGAACTTCAAATGCAGCATGTGGCCATTTCAAAAATTCACGAGTAGCGGTAATTTCATCCGCGCCTAAAGGCGAGCCATGTGAATCATGGCTACCTGATTTATTTGGTGAACCGAAACCTATAACCGTTTTACAACAAATCAAGGTAGGTTGAGTGGTATTGGCTTTTGCTGTTTCAACGGCCGCTTTGATCGCTTCAGGATCATGCCCGTCCACATCAGCAATGACGTGCCATCCATAAGATTCAAAACGCGCAGGCGTATTGTCAGTAAACCAGCCTTCTACATGACCATCGATAGAAATGCCGTTGTCATCCCAAAACGCAACCAACTTGCCTAGACCCAAGGTACCGGCAAGAGAACAGGCTTCATGAGAGATACCTTCCATCAAACAACCATCGCCCAAGAAGCAATAAGTGAAATGGTCAACAATATCGAAGTTTTGCTGATTAAATTGCGCAGCCAATACTTTCTCAGCTATCGCCATACCTACCGCGTTGCTTATACCTTGGCCTAGGGGGCCAGTGGTGGTTTCTACACCAGGCGCATAACCATATTCAGGGTGACCTGGCGTTTTTGAATGCAATTGACGGAAATTCTTTAACTCTTCAATCGGTAATTCATAACCCGTTAAATGCAGCAACGAATAAACTAACATCGAACCATGGCCGTTAGACATAATAAAGCGGTCACGGTTAGCCCAATTTGGATTCGCAGGATTGTGCTTTAAAAAATCGTTCCACAATACTTCGGCTATATCTGCCATGCCCATAGGGGCGCCTGGGTGTCCTGAATTAGCCTGTTGTACTGCATCCATACTAAGCGCACGTATTGCGTTAGCGAGTTGTTGACGTGAAGGCATGTGGTCTCCTGATTATTAATGACTGGTTGACGCTCGCTATTAAAAGAATCCATCAAAATGTAAGCTAGCGATCGATAGCGCTACATTCTGGCTTAGGGCTGGCCTAACTGCAACGACAAAACTTAACGAAAGTCCATTTGTGATTGACTTTTTTTATTGGAACGGTTCGTTTACGCCCAGCCGTTTGGACGTCTAGAAGTAAAGACTGGTATTTTTGATCTTATTCAGTAAAATGTCACTATATTCATCAGACCATTTTATTTTATAAGGATCCTACATGACTAAGCATCTTTTTACTTCTGAGTCGGTATCCGAAGGGCACCCAGATAAAATTGCAGATCAAATCTCTGACGCGGTACTTGATGCCATTCTAGCCCAAGATCCCAAAGCTCGGGTTGCTTGCGAAACATACGTAAAAACTGGCATGGTCATGGTAGGCGGTGAAGTCACAACCAATGCATGGGTTGATATCGAAGAACTCACTCGCAATACCGTTCGTGAAATAGGCTACACCCATTCAGATATGGGTTTTGATGCAGATTCATGTGCTGTTTTAAATGCTATCGGCAAGCAATCACCTGACATTAACCAAGGCGTAGATCGCACACGCCCTGAAGATCAAGGCGCTGGAGATCAGGGGTTAATGTTCGGTTACGCCAGTGACGAAACAGACGTATTGATGCCTGCACCTGTAACTTACGCACATCGCTTAGTAAAACGTCAAGCTGAAATCCGTAAAAACGGTCAACTAGATTGGTTGCGTCCTGACGCAAAGAGTCAAGTTACCTTCGTTTACGAAGACAACGTACCTGTCGGCATCGATGCGGTTGTACTATCAACTCAGCATTGTGATTCTGTTAGTACTGAGCAGTTACGTGAAGCCGTCATGGAAGAAATCATTAAGCCCGTCTTACCCGCTAAATGGCTCACAGCACAAACAAAATACTTTATTAATCCTACGGGTCGATTCGTGATTGGTGGCCCAATGGGTGACTGTGGCCTGACGGGACGTAAAATTATTGTTGATACATACGGCGGTATGGCGCGTCATGGCGGCGGTGCGTTTTCGGGTAAGGATCCATCAAAAGTAGACCGTAGCGCTGCTTATGCCGGACGCTATGTAGCGAAAAACATAGTCGCAGCGGGTCTAGCAAAACGTTGTGAAATTCAAATTTCTTATGCTATTGGGGTAGCAGAGCCCACTTCGATCAACGTTGAAACCTTTGGAACGGCTCAAGTATCAGATGAAGCTTTGACAGCATTGGTACGCGAGCACTTTGAGCTTCGTCCTTACGGTTTAATCAAAATGCTTGATTTAGAGCGCCCTATTTACCAAGCTACTGCTGCCTATGGCCACTTTGGCCGCGAAGAGTTTCCTTGGGAAAAAACCGACAAGGCCGAGGCCTTGCGTGCAGCTGCTAATTTGTAGTGAAAAGAGGTATTTGCTGATAGCAATTCAGCATTAATCCAAATAGCCAGAAAAACGTATCACGCTAGTGCTGATACGTTTTTTTTTGCTCTAAGAGCTTCATGAGTTACTCGAGAGGGGCTATTAACCCAAGCGACATAACAAGGTAGTATCACACTTATTCCATTTACATTAATTTACAGGAAGTACGCTATGACATATTCGTTAAATAAAGTACTCACCACTGTCTGTGTATCCACATTACTATTAACGAGCTGTGCTAAATCACCATTAGGGCGCAACCAACTCAAGCTGTATTCGTCTGATCAGTTAGCCAATATGGGCCAACAAACCTTTGATGGTATGAAATCAGAGCAAAAAGTATCGAAAACCCCAGTCACTAATCAGTTCGTATCCTGTGTGGCCGATGCCATTACCAAGCACGTGCCTCAATCTGTGTTTTCTGGTGAATGGGAGCTGGTGGTATTTGACGAGCCACAGGTCAACGCTTTTGCGCTTCCAGGGGGTAAAATTGGCGTTTATACCGGATTACTCGACGTGGCAGAAAACCAAGATCAGTTGGCTGCGGTTATCGGACATGAAATCGGCCATGTTATCGCTGAGCACGGTAATGAGCGCATGTCTAGTAGTACCTTGATTGGCATAGGTATGGAAGCAACTAATCAGTTACTGCAAGCCAATCAAATTGCCAATAACAATATGATCATGGCAGCCATTGGCATGGGTGTACAAGTAGGGGTTCAATTACCTTTTAGCCGGACGCACGAAACCGAAGCAGACTTGATTGGTTTACAGTTAATGGCAAAATCAGGCTTTAATCCCCAGCAATCAGTCAATTTGTGGGAAAACATGGACAAAGCTAGCGGCGATAACCGTCAAGCAGAAATCTTATCAACCCACCCTGCTCCGCAAAGCAGAATAGAAAAGTTAAGTGAAAACATGGCACCCGCTTTGGCAATGTACCGCCAGACGAGTGAACGACCACAGTGTAAAAAGTCCTAGTGTTTGCATTGCCTAAACACTTAGCAACACACATAAAAAAATGCCGCTGGATAAGCGGCATTTTTTTATGTCATAGACGCTTATTCTGCGTCTTTGTGAAGATGCACATCCATTTGCGGGAATGGAATAGAGATACCTTCTTGGTCGAAGCGAAGTTTAACCGCTTCAGTAAAGTCGAATTTAACTGCCCAGAAATCTGCTGATTTCACCCAAGGGCGTACGACAAAATTAACACTGCTATCAGCAAGCTCAGCAACGGCAATTGTCGGCGCTGGGTCCTGAAGTATGCGAGAGTCTGCTGCGGCTAGTTCTTTTAACACTTCTTTAGCGCGCTTAAGATCGGCGTCGTAACCAATACCCACTACCATATCAACACGGCGTGTTTCTTTCGCAGAGTAATTAGTGATAGTGCCACTATAAATTTGCCCATTAGGTACGATAATTTCTTTATTATCACCACTGGTCATAATAGTCGTGAAGATACTGATGCTTTTAACTACACCAGCTGCACCGCCCGCTTCAACAAAGTCACCTGCTTTAAATGGACGAAATACCAATAACATCACGCCAGCAGCGAAGTTTTGTAATGAACCTTGTAAAGATAAACCAATGGCTAAACCAGCGGCACCTAAAATGGCGACAAGAGACGTTGTATCAACACCTAGTTCATTTAACGATGCGATGATAACGAACAGCATGAGTATCGCGTTCAATATCGCTTTGATAAAGTCAACCAACATATCGTCATATTTAGAACGCTGCATTATCTTACCGAACACGTTAATAATAATGCCAACAACTATTTTACCCACGATATAAATTAAGATAGCCATTACGATATTAATTCCCCAAGGAATTACGTAAGTGTCCATCATTTGGGACATCTGTTCTGAGTCAAATTCAAACATGTATTTCTCCATTTGTTTCATTATTTTTCAATGGCTACTCCGATTCCTCTAGCCACCACACCTAGCATAACTGCCCAGGTATTATTCAATATTACATATCGATTAAATAACACTTATTCAGTGTTTTTTAAGCAGGCTTAATATACCTGTAATTTTAAATAATTATATTGTTTTTGTTTACAACTTTTGGTTACTACCCTTTAGTTGTAAACGTTTAATGAAATATGCTCGTCTTTTTTGAACATGCTCTAACGTTGATGATATACTCATCAGGTCGATTCGATCGACTAGGCATAATATTTTTAAAGGAATTGAAAATGATGCTACTCGTAATACTTGCGACAACCGTGGCAGCTCTTTTAGCTTATTCGTTATTTAAAGATACGGGTAAGAATACAAAATATGCACGCAAAGGAGCTAACGCCATAGCTCAGACGTCGTCTTTAGGGGCTGGTGAAGTTGCAGAAGTAAACTAAATTAAATACTCGATAGGCGTGAACCTCCTATCGAGTATTGTTCTCACGATATCCCTACACTTAGCTCCCTATTAAATTACAGTGTTCCTGTCTCCACACACTTCCCTCACACAAAGACTCCTTGATACTATAGGCGCAAACTGACTAACTGTTTGAACTATGCGAATTTCAAGAATTTACCACCCTGGCACTCTGCACTCAGATCAAGAACTGGAATTAACACCCGATGCCAGTAACCACGTTGCTAACGTTTTACGCTCAAAAGTCGGTCAACCCGTTGTACTCTTTAATGGCGATGGCAATGAATACAGCGGTGAATTTATTGATGTTTCAAAGCGAAAAGTGCGAGTGCAAATTGACGCAAAACTCAGCATGAGCCTTGAGTCCCCATTAAGTATCCATTTAGGGCAAGGTGTTTCACGGGGCGATAGAATGGATTTAGTGCTGCAAAAGTCAGTTGAACTCGGAGTAGCAGAAATAACACCACTTATCACCGAGCGCTGCGGCGTAAAGCTAGACCCACAACGCTGGCAAAAAAAACATGCCCAGTGGCAAAAAATTATCATCGCTGCATGTGAACAGTGCGGACGAAATGTTATCCCGACCCTGCACATGCCCACTGAATTTCAAAACTGGATAAATCAATCCACTCCAGCGCTACGCTTAACACTGCACCCTAGAGCCGAAAAGAGCTTTCGTCATATGGCAGTAGGAAATGACGGCGTGAGGCTGCTTATTGGCCCAGAAGGAGGTTTTTCAGATCAAGAGTTGTACCAAACAGAGCAAGGTGGATTCCATACGGTACAAATAGGGCCACGCGTATTGCGAACAGAAACTGCGGCGATCACCGCGATTAGCGTCCTTCAAGCGATTTATGGCGACTTGTAACCATTAACACTTTCTTTACTTGAGGCATTAATGTGCTATTTTAATGTGCTATTTTGAGCGTTCCAGACGCGATGAAAGTACGTTAAATGGCAATACAAAAAACAATGTGCATTGGCTATGCACTTTAAATCAAAGAGGTTTAGGCTGTCGATCTGCACGTAGATTGCCTTCGATGTAAAAACCCAGATATTGAGGTAAAGTAACGTGATGAAGCATGTAACGATTAGAGCGCATAATTTTGGCGACTGATATCTTCAAATCACAAGTGCTCGATGCCCTTCTGTCTAAAAGCTCATCTGGTGTAAGTAGCTTGGTCATCTTGCTGCAAGACACCCTAGAGTCGCAATACACTGTGTTATGGCGCACAGAACAATACGTTAGTGTGTCAGTTGAACTCGCTATAACAACTCCCCCTAGACTAATCGACGCTATTTTGGCGTTAAACGATACCCAAGCGAAAAGTGCGCCTCATTGCGTGCTTAAACACAGGCGCAGTGAACTAACAACGAAAATAAGCCAAAATGCAGATTGGGCCCAACTGCATAGCTGTGCAACTGATTTAGCCATTGAAAACTGTTTAGCACTGCCAATTACAGACAACGTACAAAGCGTACTGGGCGTGGTTACCCTATTTAACATCGTACGCACAGAACTGACAGAGCAACAACAAAAACGTATAGAGATACTGTGTTCTGCTCTTTCTCAGTTACTTCAGCAAGCTTCCTCTGAGCGACAATTAAAATCACTGCAGGATGCCCATAACGCTCGCGCTGCTGAGCAAAGAGTTGAACTGAATGAATCGAACTTATTGCTCAAAAAAGCCATTACTCAACGCAATCGCATTCAAGAACAATTAGTTGAAATGGAAAGCATGGCCGCGTTAACCACTATGCTATCTAGCTTAACCCATGAGATGAACACGCCTTTAGGGGCTGCCATCACTGCCACTTCGCATTTGCAGGCATTGAGCACTCTATCTGAGTCGAAATTTGAAAATAGCAATCTTAAAAAGTCTGATTTGAAAAAGCTTTACCAAGAAACAACAGACTCGCTTGCTATCGTACAGCGCAATGTATTGCGCGCAGATCAACTCATGCGTAATTTCGAGCAGCTAGTTAAAGATCAGCATTATCACACTTCTCGTGAGGTAAATCTTTGCCATTATATGACAGAGGTATTGTTGTCCCTAAAACCAAAACTAAAAACGACCCAGCACCGATTTTGTTTAGATGTTCCCAGTGATTTAACGCTAGTGTGTCACCCAGGCGCAATTGGCCAAGTATTAACACATTTAATTTTAAACTCGATTGAACATGCATTCACAAACGATCAGGCTGGAAAAATCAGTATTCAAGCATACAAAACACAGGTTGATTCTGGCGCTTCTTTGACCATTATTTATTCAGATAATGGGCAAGGTATGGAGCCAGAGCGTATCGCTAATCTGTATAAGCCGTTTTTCAGCTTAGTTAACGGAAGTAGCGAAAATGGATTAGGTATGCATATTTGCTACAACATAGTAGTAAAGCTGCTAAAAGGTACGATTGATTGCCACTCTTCAGCAAATAATGGTGTGCATTTTGAAATTAATGTTCCATTAAATACCAATCCGCATTAATAAGTGACCGCCTCAGAATGCGTCCAGCGGTTTTTGATTAAGGCGTCGCTATGTAGAAATGGTATAACACACCTTTAAGCAAAAACGAGCTTGTTATTCACCATTGCAACTCTGACCTGTACGTTCATTTGTATATATTGCTTGCCGCCCACCCTATCTAACAAAGCCAGAGATCTTTCTTTGTCATCTTCATTAAATTGTTGGAATGTGTCTAACACCCTTTGCAACTTGTACTGATGAAAACTAGCTATTGCTCGTTGCGCTGAAACCCCGTCAAAATTAAAGCTGTGTTGCCCGATACTACGAGGAATCAATTGTTCATCACAATGGGTTGCTCGCCACTCACTCAGTTTACTCGCTGTATCACTTAGTACGGGCCATTGTTGATCAAACATATTTTGCAGCAAAGGCAACAAAGTATCAGGAATATCATCGTCAGTGATAAACTCCCCTAACTGCACATTTGTTTGATTCATTCGCTCAACCCAAGCCACTACATGGGGTGCTTTACGTTGCATTACCTTGCCTGGAGCAGGATCTCGATATAAGTGAGCGTATAACGGCCCCATTAATGCAAAATCCCCGACACACGGGCGACTGCCCAATAAATAGTCATGTACAGCAAAATGGCGATTCAAATGATGCAATACGGTGTTTTCATACCAGTTCTCTATGCTGGGAATGGTTTGAGACGTGATACCTAATATAGGAACAAAACCACTGAATTTTTTCGCCAATTTTTTACCAAAATACGCCCGAATAAAACGAGGAAATTTAGGGGCGACCACTTGGCCAAATTCTTGATAGATAAAGGGGAAGTTATCTTTATTCCAGCGATAATGCATTGCTGGGATAACCAACCATTCGTCACTCCATAAAGCAAATAATTCACTGACTAACTTCTGTGTAGAGCCGGGTGGAATAACCGTTCTTTGTGGATTATGTATTTCTAAATATTCGATAATACGTGCGGTATCTTGTAGGTATTGGCCGTGAGGTGTTTTCACAACGGGGATAAAGGTTACACCTGTATTAGGACGTATTATTTTTTTATAAACACCAATAGTGGATAGCACCTCTTTGAAAGGCAGTTGCTTAAAACGTAAATAAGCGCGAATTTTTCCCGTATAAAGAGACACTTCAGAGCCATACAAAGTATACATATTCAATTACCCACAAAAAATGAAGGTAGTAGATTAATACGTAACAGAAACAGCCATTATTTTGTTCATTGATAGTAAAATATAACTATTCCTTGCGCATGTACTTTAAATCAAAGTGCGTCTCCCTGTAATGGGGATCATCTGGGTAAAGGACGGCACTTCGCCACGCCAAACAAAAGTTAATGTTGTCGAATAAACGCGTTCATGGCTTCAAGCATTTCTGCATGCTGAGGGTTCGCACTTGGAATACTGCAAGGTAAAATCTCAGCCACTTGGCTTTCATCAAAATTCATCTGTTTAATTTGTGCTTCATTTACCACAACGTCGGCATGACACACAGCAAACTTTTTATCCACAAGAAACAAGGTATTCTCCCCTTTATTGTATGCCATTAACTCTTTGACACCAGAAATAGGTGTAGTGTTATCAGCTTCAGAGTGCGCCGCGAAAATGGCAATATCTAGCGGTTTTTGCTGCTTCATCAAATCACGTACCGAGAATATGACGTCGGTCAACTGAAATGCTGAATAACGCGCCACACTGGGATACTTAAATGGGTTAGGGCCAATCGATTGATAATCCCCATCTAATGTTTTGGCTAACCACTTGATCCCCCAAATGCTTGCCATGGTTTCTACGCTTGAGTCTAGGGCCAGCGCACCTGAAAAAAGCAATAACCCTTTCACTTCCCCCGGATGTTCTAGAATGTATTGTGCAGACAAGGCCCCACCAGTTGAAAAGCCCCCTAAATACAACTGCTCGCCAAACTCAGGAGCCAGAGCAATCATTTCTTGTACGTTGTTGCGCCAACGCATCGCCAATTCTGGATCTTGCATATCTTGGTCCGCATTTTTTTTACCATGTCCTGGTAAAAGTGCGACTAAAACGTTGTAGCCTTGGCTATGTATAGCTTGTGCCACTGTTGTTAGAAAAAAAGGTGAATCACTCAGGCCATGAAAAAGCACGAATACTTTTTGTGTTTTATGAGCGTGATGCAGCACAAAGGGAGCGTTCCCTTCGTTTTTCAATTGACTCGAGCAGGTAGCATGACGCGATTCGGTTTGAGATTGACAGCTCACTACGTCACCGAGCTCAGTCTGATACAAGTGATCAAATTGAGTTAAACCAGTGTCGAGCGAGGTATCCGCATGGGACGCGAACGAAGCGCTAATGATGACGGTTAAAAGGGGTAAAAATACTGAATGAATCAATCTCATAGGGTACACGTCTGAGCAGTTAGTCTTAGACGTATCATATCTGGCTGCGCCAATGATTGCTATGACGGGTATTCCAGCACAGTGCTATCAAAAAAGGGCTAACAAAGTTAGCCCTTTAAAACGCTATTTAATAATAAAATTATTTATTAAGAAACGTAGCTAGATCATCACTGCCACCAATGTGTTGGCCATTAATAAAGACCTGTGGCCAAGTATCATTGCCGGAAATCGCTTTCATACCTGTGAAAGTGATCTCTTTACCCATGACGAGCTCTTCAAACTCATAGCCTTTTTCCGTTAGCAATGCTTTGGCTTTGGTACAGAACGGGCAGCCTGGCTTGGTAAAAATTGCCGCTGGTGCTGGTTTCGTTGCATTAGGCGCAATGTATTCCAGCATAGTATCAGCATCAGATACTTCAAACGGGTCACCCGGTAAATCAGGCTCAATAAACATTTTGTCTACTACACCGTCTTTTACCAACATAGAATAACGCCAGCTACGCTTGCCGAAACCAAGGTCCGCTTTATCTACTAATAAACCCATACCATCGGTAAACTCACAGTTACCATCAGGCAACAAGCTAATGTTTTGTGCTTCTTGGTCTTGTGCCCAAGCATTCATAACAAAGGTATCGTTTACCGAAACACATACGATTTCATCAACGCCATTGGCTTTAAATACTTTCGCAAGTTCATTGTAACGCGGTAAATGTGTTGAAGAACACGTTGGCGTAAACGCACCTGGAAGTGAGAATACTACGACAGTTTTACCAGAAAAAATTTCATCTGTAGTGCGTTTTTCCCATTCGTCATTCACGCGAATTGGGAAAGTCACATCAGGGACACGTTGACCTGTTTTATCTGCAAAGTTTGGATTAGACATAATATCTCCAGTTGGTTAAAGGGTTAATCATTTTGATGGTGCTAATATAGCTCAGCTGATTAAATATAAAAAACAATTAAAATCTATCGATGAAATCTAATAAAACGATTAAGAGCAATGCGCCCTCTCTCACCGATATACTTTGCCAGGCATCACTGTTTAAAAAAGTCATCCCCTTGCTCACTGAGCATCGCTTCAATCTCTTCTATATCAGGTAACTGTGACATTTCTGCGTCTTTCGACGGACCACAAGGGATCGCTTTTTGTTCATCAGCCCACTCACCTAGATCAATAAGTTGACATTTCTTACTGCAAAAAGGCCTAAATGGACTTGTTTCATTCCACTCAACAGATGTTTTACAAGACGGGCAATTGACTTTCATCACCAGCTCCTTTTTTCAACACGTAAACGAATAACTAACAACAGGCTAACTTACAGGTCACCTGTTCATCAACTGTGGTGCCACCTTGCATATTTGGCGTGAACAACATGAAGCGAATGGCGTAGCGGTATTTGTTGCCGCTTAACATAGGATAGTAACCTTGGTCTGTGGCACTTATCACCCGAATCAGCTCGTTCTTGTCATCTGCGATACCTTGATAAAACCCTTTAGCTGCTTCTATCGTGTTAAAGCGCCCTCGTTCACGTAAAAATGCCAAAATGATTTGTAAACCTCGGTCAATCAAATCAATCTCAGACATCCACCCTTTAATATCATTTTGAATACGCTCGTGAGGTTGTTGTAACCAGTAATGCAGGCTGGGTAAATCAAAACTGCACGTTCCGCCAGGTATCGCAAAGCGCTGACGAATAGCCGCTAAAAATCGATCTTCCTTAAGATCGGCACCAAATTTTTTGGCGCTTTTAAGCTCTTCGCGCAGCCGAAGAATTTGTTGCAGCGCAGATTGCAACGCATCATTATCAATATTCGGATGTTGAGACCATAACACTAAGTTTTTCTCATGCGCTTCAATATCTTTCAATACATCAGTGCGTAAATCCAAGCGTTCGAGCAAATCTAGTAAGGTGAACAACGAAGATAAAAAATGGATGTATTGCCAATTTTCGGTGGCTTGTTTCACCTGATTTAATTGTTGAAAAAGTTGCTCTAGGCGCAGGTATGTTCTGACCTTTTCGTTGAGCGGAAATTCATAAATAGCTTGGGGCATCACTCTCTCAAAAAGTTATGTGAATAAAGGTAAGCGAAACGACACTAACAATTTGACAACTAAATAGGCAAATTGTTTAGTTTTAGATTTAACCTATCGACACTGCTAAATAGACGTAGTTTATAAGCGTTAAATCAAGACTGGGCGACAGCGTTGGCAAATTGTAAATAACGCTGATGAAGCGCTAGCACTTGTTTGCTCAACTCACTTTCGTTACCACTATTATCTATCACGTCATCAGCAACCTCAAGTCGTTGTTGACGGCTCGCTTGCGATGCCATAATAGATTTTATTAGTGCTTCTTCTGCTTTGTCTCGCGCCATGCTTCGGGTCACTTGAGTCGACTCGGGCACATCGACGATTAAAACGCGGTCGACATTTTTGTAACTACCGTTTTCAACCAGTAATGGAACGCTCAACATACAATAAGCTGACGTAGCATCCATGGTCTGACGCAACGTTTCTTGCCTAATCAAAGGATGCAATAAGGCGTTTAACCAACTTTTGGCCTGCTCATCACTGAAGATAATTTCTCGCAATGCTCGCCTATTCAAACATTGGCCTTGATCCAATATCCCTGAGCCAAACTTTTCGACAATCGCACGCAGGCCCTTAGTCCCTGGGGCAACAACGTCTCTAGAAATTACATCTGCATCGATGATATCTACATTTAGTTTGGCGAATGCATTGGTCACGGTTGTTTTGCCACTACCAATACCACCACTCACGCCCACAACAAACTGACTCATAATCCTACCCACTGCCAATATTGGCTCGAAATCCAATCCCCGTAAAGCAAGGTCAACCACCCCGCAATCGCTAAATAAGGACCGAACGGGATCGCCTGCCCTTTATCCTTGCCCTGCAAACTCAATATACTTATGCCGATAATTGCCCCAACCAGAGAGGACATTAACACCACAATCGCTAAATACTGCCAACCCATCCACGCGCCCAGTGCAGCCAGCAACTTAAAGTCACCATAGCCCATGCCCTCTTTGCCCGTAAGTAGCTTAAACGCCCAGTACACAGACCAAAGACTCAAGTACCCAACACTTGCCCCAATGATAGAGTCGGCAGTGGTTACGGCAGGATTCACTATACTAAACAGTAACCCCATCCACAGTAGCGGTAAGGTAAGTTGGTCCGGCAATAGCATGGTATCGATATCGATAAAAATCAGCGCCACTAAGATCCAAGTCATCACAATGCCCGCTAGCGCAGACCAAGAATAGCCAAAGTGCCAAGCAATCCATACTGAGCAAAGCGCTGTACCCAGTTCGATAAGCGGGTAACGAATAGAAATAGCATTTTTACATTGACTGCATTTTCCTCGCAGCAGCAGCCAACTTATTACTGGGATATTTTCCCACGCACGAATTTTATGCTGGCACTTAGGACAGGTAGAGTCAGGTTTAATCAGGTTAAAGGGGGTTGACTCAGGCTGGTCAGTGTTCGAGCCTAACGTAGATACATCCGTTTCAAAATGCGCTTGAAAGTCCGCTTTCCAGCTTCGTTCCATCATAACGGGTAAACGATAGATCACGACGTTCAAAAAGCTGCCTACCATCAAACTGACGATGAACACAAAACTGAGAAAAAATAGTGGCGAGTCAGCCATCAGCTGAAAAATAGCATCCATTACACAAAGCTTTTAAAGGCAATTAATGTGGGCTAGCTTGCCAGAAAAGATCATACGAAACTAGGCTTTAGGGTACTTTGCGTACCTGTTGCTGACTTTTTAAGCTTAAACTACATTGCCCATTTCAAAAATAGGGAGATACATAGCGACAATTAAGCCACCAATGACCACGCCTAACACCGCCATAATCATTGGTTCAAGTAAGCTTGTGAGACCATCAACCATATCATCTACTTCTGCTTCATAAATGGTGGCAATTTTACTCAACATATCATCAACAGCGCCGGCTTCTTCACCAATCGCCACCATTTGGGTCACCATATCGGGAAACACTGCTGTGGCTCGCATAGCAGTGTTCATTTGCGTACCACCGGCAACTTCTTTTTTAACAAACAAGATAGCGTCACGGAAAACCGCATTTCCCGAGGCGCCAGCAGCGGAGTCTAACGCCCCTATTAACGGCACACCCGCAGCAAATGTCGTCGCTAAGGTGCGACTAAAACGAGCCACTGATGCCTTTTTTAAAATTTCGCCAATCACAGGGATTTTGAGCATTTTACTGTCAAGGCTGTCACGCAGACGTTTTGATTTTTTATAGGTTTTACTAAACAAGATCCCAGCCACCACTAAGCCTGCTGCGACAAATAATCCGAATTCTTGCAGAAAACGAGATATGGTTAATACAAATTGGGTAAAGGCCGGCAACTCGGCACCAAAACTACTAAAGATCTCTTCAAACTGCGGCACCACAAATATGAGCAAGATAGTGGTCACGATAAAAGCCACCACTATCACAGCCACAGGATAGAACATAGCTTTTTTAATTTTCGACTTTAGCGCTTCTGCTTTTTCTTTGTAGGTGGCAATGCGGTCATAAATGGTTTCTAGCGCACCGGACTGCTCCCCGGTGGATACCAAATCACAGTATAAATCGTCAAATTGATCTGGATGTTTGCGCAGCGCGGTTGAAAAGGGATTACCGGCTTTTACTTCCCCCCCAATTTCACCCAGCATTTTACGCATATTCGGGTTGTTGTGACCTGTGGCAATCATGTCTATGGTTTGAATCAAGGTCACACCGGCGCTTAGCATAGTGGCAATCTGACGAGAAATAATACTGATGTCCACTGGCTTGATTTTTTGCCCACCGAAGAAAGGCTTTGCCAGCTTTTTCACTTTTTTGGCCGAAACACCCTGTCGGCGCAGTAGGTTTTTTGCCTCTACAACCGACACCGCACTGATCTCGCCTTTTACAGTTTGACCTTTACGGTTCGCTCCGCTCCAAACAAAGGTAGTGGTGGCTTTAGGCATAGGGCACTCTCTTAAATGAAAAAACCCAGCGAAAGGCTGGGCGAAAAAATCATTACACTAGTGGATTAACATAAGTTAGCAGCAGTACAACCGCCAGATGTAGCCCAATTAACAGAGCCAGCAGCAACGGTACCTGTAAGCACATAAGTTTCTGCCGCAGTAACACCCGATTGTACATTAGCAGTAGGTGTTACTGTCACAACATAACCAGCGGCTTCGGTTCCCGTGATAGCGACTGAAGTGACTAAGTCACCTGAGGCCCAACCAGCTTGATCTGCGATATCGTCACAGTTCGCTGGGATACCGGTTTGCACGCATATCTCTACAGCTGTTTTAGCAGGGCCTGCTGCGGATACCACTTCACTAAAACCGGCTTTTGCGGTGTAAGTTTGATACGCAGGTAAAGCAATCATGGCCAAAATACCGATAATGGCGACCACAATCATTAATTCAATTAGAGTAAAACCACCTTGTTTTTTTGTCGCTACTGTATTCATATCAATTGTGTTCATGAAGCTCTCCTGCACTCGTTCGGTGCATATGTCGTTAAGTTGGCCTTAGTCACCAATTTGTAACAAGGCGTGTTGTAATTTCAAAATTAGTATAGAACGCTCCGACCATCTGACAAGTATGCAGGGCTATACCTAGGTGTATGAAATTAGTAACTTAACTATTTGGAATGCCTCAATTGATAATCATTGTAGTAGATAACAAAAATTACCCTACCACGCGCAGCGACAAATCAATGGCCTGCACATGTTTAGTGAGCGCCCCACTGGAAATATAATCGACCCCGACTTTGGCCAATTCAGCAATGCGCTCTTTAGTGATATTGCCAGAGACTTCCAACTTACTTTTCCCCTTGGTCGATAAAACCGCTTGACGAGTATCGTCTAAGGTAAAGTTGTCCAGCATGATGATATCAGCACTTGCATCTAATGCTTGGCTGAGTTCATCTAGATTTTCAACCTCAACTTCCACTGGAATATCTGGATGCATTTGGCGGGCTTTTTCGATGGCATTTGCAATCGAACCACAAGCTAAAATATGGTTTTCTTTGATCAAATACGCATCGTACAGACCAATACGATGATTTTTACCGCCACCGCAGGTTACAGCGTATTTTTGTGCTAAGCGCATACCTGGCAAGGTCTTGCGCGTATCTAATAATTTGGTTTCACTGTCACCGAGGGCTTTCACGTAATCCGCCACAACAGTTGCTGTACCACTAAGGGTCTGTAGGAAATTTAACGCCGTGCGTTCCCCTGTTAAAATCATCCGGGCGTTTCCACTGATTTCACATAACACAGTGTTGGCGATAACGTGCTGTGCATCTTCTACTTTCCAGTCGATTTTAATGTCGTTATCAAGTTGTTGGAACGTAGCATTTACCCATTCCTTTCCCGCTACAACACAGTCCTCGCGGGTAATGATATTTACTTTAATTTGCTGCGGCTCTGGAATAAGGTTCGCTGTAATATCTCCGACCATGCACTCTGGGCCGCCTAGGTCTTCGAGTAATGCAGCCTTAACGGCTTGTTGAATAGCGTGTTGTAACATATTGACTCTTTATAAAAATATGAAATATAAACCAATGAAGAAAGCGTTGGATCCTGCGCAAGCTTTGTTATTCACTACGCAGTATCAGTTGCTCACCTCGTTGAGCGAATTCTACTTGTTTCAAGGCACTCATCCCAAGCAATATCTCATTGCCCATCATGCCCGGATTTAAATGAGCAGAGACGTTACGCAAAACAATCCCACCGATCTGTAACTCATCAATACTGGTTTGCGCGACGCGCAAGCGACCGTTAGCCGTTTGTACCCATGCTTGTCGACCCGGTGTTAAGCCAAGTGAGGGCCCGAGTGCGCTGGGAATCGACACGTTTGTAGCGCCGGTATCGAGCATAAAGACAACAGGCTGGGCGTTGATCAAACCACTGGTGACATAATGCCCATAGCGATTTTGCTGTAGTTGTACCTCTATACGCTCACCGCGTATATGGCTTTGTGGAGCGCTATTTGGGTTCAACTGCTGCGCAAGTTGCTTGTGAAACAACAAGGTCAATAACCCTAGTCCAGCGGCCCAGGCAAGTATCAACATCCATTTCCCCAAGGGGCTTTGGCTCGCTTGAGCGGCCTGCGATGATCCATCTTTTGACATATTCGATTCGACTTTTACTGTGTGACGTTAAATAATACCAACCTTACTGAGATTTAACAGGCTGCTGTGTTGTCTTCCCCATTGTCAAACGAATTTCCCTGTGCATTTACCATCAACCAACACGCGCTGATCGATGCACGCCAGGTCACGACCACGCATAAAGATCAACGCCCTGATCCCCGTGATATATCTTTGCTGGTTATTCACAATATTTCATTACCGCCTAACCAGTTTGATACGCCCTATATTGAAGATTTTTTTGCCGGCAAACTTGACCCCAAAGCGCATCCATATTTTCAAAAAATACATGAAATGCGCGTATCGGCACATTGTGTTATTAAACGTGATGGAGAACTGATTCAGTTTGTGCCTTTTGATGAGCGTGCTTGGCACGCTGGCCTTTCTAGTTTCCAAGGGCGCCAGCGATGCAACGACTACGCGATAGGCGTCGAACTAGAAGGGGCTGATCACATCCCATACACAAAACAGCAATACACTGCTTTGCTCAAATTGAGCCAAATACTTATGCACACTTACCCTAAAATCACCCTTGGTCGAATAGTAGGCCATAATGATATTGCTCCTGGGCGTAAAACGGATCCTGGAGTGGCTTTCGACTGGCAACGCTTTCGTCAAGGTTTGAGTTTGCTTTGAAACGTAAAAATAACAATAACTAAAAAGAGGAATAAAACATGACCTTAATCAGTTTACTGCTGGTACTGTTTGTGGAGCGTGTTACAACGAAATCCCGCTACTGGCAGGCGGATTTCTACAGTGAAAAATACATATCAGGATGGCAAAGACGTGATGGGTTAACAGGTGAAACCTCTGTACTCACCCTACTACTTGTCATAGCGCTTCCTGCGATTATCGTATTTTGTATACTGACCTTTGCTGTTGGGCAAATTATCGCGTTTATTCTTAGTACGAGCATACTCATGGTATGCGTGGGCTGTCCTAACGTCCGCGCTACGTATAAATGTTATCTCCAAGCAGCTAATCGCGGCGACATGGAAGCCTGTAGCTTATATGAAGATCAAATCTGTGAGAATCAGAAAATCCCCGCCACTTTCGGCCAAAACCTTGTCTGGCAGAACTATCGCCATTATGCTGCCGTGATTTTATTTTTCGTGTTTTTTGGTGCCGCCGGTGCTTTATTTTATGTATTGGCACGGGCCATTCAATCAAAAATCGGCAACGACAACCAACACGCCAACAAAATCATTCATGTGCTGGATTGGCTTCCAGTGCGCATTACCTCCCTTGGTTTCTTATTAGTTGGGCACTTTTCTAGAGCATTGCCAATTTGGCTTGGACACTTCTTTGCTGCCAATATATCTGCTAAGAAATTACTTATTGATGTCACTCAAGCAGCAGAAGAAGTAGAGCCAGATGAACGCGATTATACAGAGGAGCCCTGCACCTTGGTCAAACTTGCAAAAAGAAACATTTTGTTCTTAATGGCTGTTATCTCAGGATTAACCTTAGGTGGCTGGCTAAGCTAACAACTCAGACCAGTCAGCGAAGATCGGCTAAAACACCCGCAATTTGGGTGGTCCGTCAGCTTTTTTTTACTTTATTCAGCACTTTTAAAGCAATTAGACATTTACCCAATGGCGATACTGCTCTAAGCTATTGGGTTAATTGGTCTTACCAATTGTCCAATTTGTATATTTAGCGTCTAAATGTGCGGTTTAAAAGACAGGAGCGGTGAAGCGACATGCAGCATGTTCGTACAAAAAAATTGTCTGACGAAATAATGGAACAAATAGAGTCCATGTTGATCGACGGCACTTTTCTTTCCGGACAAAAAATGCCGTCGGAACGTGAACTTGCACTTAAGTTCGCCGTGTCACGCCCTTCTGTTCGAGAAGCCATACAAAAATTGGAAGCCAAAGGATTAGTTGAAAGAAAGCAAGGCGGTGGTACGTTTGTAAAGCGCCGGATGAACACCTTGATCACTGACCCGTTAATGGCCCTGTTAACCACTCGTCCTGAAACGCAATTTGATTTATTGGAATTTCGTCACGCCCTCGAAGGAATGGCTGCTTATTACGCTGCGCTACGAGGACAGCAAAGTGATTACGATGCTCTACAAGATGCACTAGAAAACTTACCTAGCGCATCGCAGCAAAGCGATCACAATAGAGAAGCTGAAGCCCTGGTTGAATTTTATCTGACAATGGCTGTCGCAGCACATAACGTGGTGTTGTTACATGTTATGCGTAGCTTCGAAGCACTTTTGAAAGATAATATTTATCGGAACTTGGTTTTTTTATCCGCTTACCCTGAAGCTCAACTGATGATTAACTCTCAGCGCAAAAACATCGTGCAAGCCATAGTTAAGCGCGATCCAGAATTGGCGCGTGAGGCAAGCAACGAACACCTTGGATACATTGAAAAAACTTTGTTAGATATTAACCGTCAAGACATGCGTATGCAAAGAGCATTACGCAGAATAGAAGTAAAAGAGTAATCGTTTTAAGTAAACAATGAATCGCTTTTTGTCTTCAATTTACGCGTCATTCGCCACACTGAAGTCAAAAATAAATTTAATAAACAACTTTTAATATAGGAGAGCACCATGGCTGATATGATGCATCCGGATGTGGATCCACAAGAAACGCAAGAATGGTTAGATGCCCTTGACGCAGTACTAGAAGAGGAAGGCATTGACCGTGCGCACTATTTGCTAGAAAGCTTAATCGAAAAAGCCCGTCGCAGTGGTGCTCACTTGCCCTACGATGCGACCACAGCATATATCAATACGATCCCAGCGGGCCAAGAACCGACTATGCCTGGCGATCAAACCATTGAAGCTAAAATCCGTAATGCCATTCGTTGGAATGCGATGATGATGGTGCTTCGTGGCTCTAAAAAAGATTTAGAGCTAGGCGGCCATATTTCAAGTTTTGCCTCTTCAGCCATGTTGTACGATGTAGGCTTCAACCACTTCTTCCGAGCACCTAATGAGAAAGACGGTGGTGACTACTTGTTTGTACAAGGACACGTCTCACCAGGTATATACTCACGTGCGTTCATTGAAGGGCGTCTAAGCGAAGACCAACTTGATGGTTTCCGTCAAGAAGTCGATGGGCAAGGCGTATCGTCTTATCCTCATCCGAAATTAATGCCTGATTTCTGGCAGTTCCCGACTGTATCTATGGGCTTGGGCCCTATGCAGGCGATTTATCTAGCACGCTTCCTTAAATACCTTACAAGCCGCGGCCTTAAAGACTGTTCTGAGCAACGTGTATGGTGCTTTATGGGTGATGGTGAAGTAGATGAGCCAGAAAGCTTGGGGGCAATTGGCCTCGCCTCTCGTGAAGGCTTAGACAACCTAACGTTTGTTATTAACTGTAACCTACAACGGTTAGATGGACCGGTTCGTGGTAATGGCAAAATAATCCAAGAGCTTGAAGGTACGTTCCGCGGCGCAGGTTGGGAAGTATTGAAGGTTATTTGGGGACGCTACTGGGATCCACTATTGGCACGTGACTCATCAGGAAAACTACTTGATTTGATGAACGAAACTGTAGATGGCGAATACCAAAACTACAAAGCCAAGGGCGGCGCGTACACACGCGAAAATTTCTTTGGTAAATACCCTGAATTAAAAGAGATGGTGTCAAATATGTCAGATGACGACATTTGGCGCTTAAACCGTGGTGGTCACGATCCAGTTAAAGTGTACGCTGCTTATAAGCGTGCGACTGAAACCAAGGGTCGTCCTCAGGTTATCCTAGCGAAAACCGTTAAAGGTTACGGAATGGGTGCAGCTGGCGAAGGTAAAAACATCGCTCACAACGTCAAGAAAATGGACGTTGAATCTGTTCGTGAATATCGCGACCGCTTTAATATCCCTGTTGCTGATGAAGACGTAGCAAACCTACCTTACTACAAATTCCCAGAAGACAGCGAAGAAATGAAGTACATGCGTGCCCGACGTGATTCACTTCATGGGTACATGCCAGTGCGTCTTGCGAAAAGCTCTGAAGATCTTCCCGCACCACCGCTAAAAGCATTTGAAGCCATCACGAAAGGCTCAGGTGATCGTGAAATTTCGACCACTATGGCGTTTGTTCGCGTATTGACTGTGATGCTTAAAGACAAAAAAGTCGGCTCTCGCGTAGTGCCAATTATCCCTGACGAAGCGCGTACTTTTGGTATGGAAGGCTTGTTCCGTCAAGTCGGTATTTACTCGAACGGCGGCCAAAAATACGTTCCTCAAGATAAAGACCAAGTCGCGTATTATCGTGAAGATGAAAAAGGGCAAGTACTTCAAGAAGGTATCAATGAGCTAGGCGCAATGGCTTCTTGGGTTGCTGCCGGTACATCATACTCGACAAACGACTTACCTATGATCCCGGTTTACATCTACTACTCTATGTTCGGTTTCCAACGTGTTGGTGATATGGCATGGGCCGCAGGTGATAGCCAGACACGTGGCTTCTTAGTTGGCGGTACAGCCGGCAGAACGACCCTGAACGGTGAAGGCTTACAACACCAAGACGGTCACAGTCATATCCAAGCTGGACTAATACCTAACTGTATCTCTTACGATCCAACTTACGGTTATGAAATTGCAGTGATTGTGCAAGACGGTATGCGTCGTATGTTTGAAGAACAAGAAAACGTTTTCTACTACCTAACCGTAATGAATGAAAACTATGTTCAACCTGCCATGCCAGATAACGTTACCGAGGGTATCGTTAAAGGTATCTATAAGCTTGAGCATCAAGGTAATGCTAACAACAAGACTAAAGTGAAGTTACTTGGCTCAGGCACAATCCTAGAGCAGGTGCGTGAAGCCGCTAAGATATTGCATGATAAATTCTCTGTTGCTTCAGAAGTTTACAGTGTGACCTCGTTCAACGAACTAGGCCGTGACGGTATTGACTGTGAACACTTTAACTTGTTAAACCCTGAGCAAGATCAGCGCGTTCCTTACATTACAAAAGTATTGAATGACGGCTTTGACGGCCCAACCATTGCAGCCACAGACTACATGAAGAGTTATGTAGACCAAGTGCGTGCATTTGTTCCTGGTCAATACAAAGTGTTGGGGACAGACGGTTTTGGTCGCTCTGATAGTCGTGCGAACTTGCGTCATCACTTTGAAGTAGATGCAAAATTTGTGGTTATTGCCGCTCTTCGCGAGTTGGTTACTGCAGGCGACATCGACAAAAAAGTGCTGGTAGACGCCATTGCTGAGTTTGGTATTGACCAAAACAAAATTAACCCGCTTTACGCATAACCATTGAGGATTAAATCAAAATGTCAGATATAAAAGATGTATTGGTACCCGATGTTGGTGGCGACGAAGTAGAAGTCATTGAAGTTCTTGTCGCCGTTGGTGACAACGTTGACGCTGAAGCATCCCTGATCACGGTAGAAAGCGACAAAGCGAGCATGGATATTCCTGCTCCTTTCGCTGGCACAATCAGCGATATTTCAGTCAAGGTTGGTGACAAAATTAGCCAAGACCAATTGATCATGAAAATGTCCAGTGGTGATAGCGCACCACAGGAAGAAGAAGCACCAGAGCCAGCGAAAACAGAAGCAAAATCTGAAGAGCCAGCACCCGCTAAAGAAGAGGCTCAATCGTCTTCATCAGCTTCACAAGTGATTGAAGTGACAGTCCCAGATATTGGTGGCGACACCGATGTTGAAGTCATTGAAATTCTCGTAAGCGCTGGTGATAGTATCGAAGAAGAAACTGGCCTAGTTACCCTAGAAACAGACAAAGCAACCATGGATGTCCCTTCACCGAAAGCCGGTGTAGTGAAAGAAGTTAAGCTGAGCACCGGTGACAAAGTATCTGAAGGCTCACTTGTAATTTTGCTAGAAGTGGCAGGTAGTGCACCAGCGCAAACCGAATCGGCTTCTGCAGAAACACAAGCTGCACCTGCGCAAGAGCAGAGTCAAGCTGCCAGTGCCCCGGCTGAAGAAGAACAAGCCTCTGGTGAACCAGAAACGATTGAAGTGACTGTACCTGATATCGGTGGTGACACCGATGTTGATATCATCGAAGTACTCGTAGCCGTAGGCGATAAAATCGAAGAAGAAACCGGTTTAATCACCCTTGAAACAGATAAAGCGACTATGGATGTGCCTGCTCCTAAAGCCGGTGTCGTCAAAGAGCTTAAAATCAGTGTCGGCGACAAAGTTTCTGAAGGTTCTGTGGTTCTATTGCTTGAAGTAGCTGGCAGTGCACCAAAAGCAGCACCTAAGGCTGAAACGAAAGCCTCTACACCGCAAGCAGAAAAAACCTCTGCTCCTGCCCAAAGCGCGCCTAAATCAGCGCCTGTACCCCATCACCCATCTGCAGGTGAACGTGGTAAAGCAGGCAAAGTTCATGCGTCGCCGTCAGTTCGCCGTGTTGCTCGTGAATTCGGTGTTGATTTGACCCAAGTAAAAGGCACAGGCCCGAAAAACCGCGTCCTCAAGGAAGATGTTCAGTCGTATGTTAAATATGAATTGTCTCGTCCTAAAATGACTGCAGGCTCTTCTGTTAACAACGGTGGCGGCGGTTTACAAGTGCTTGCGCCACCTAAAGTTGATTTCAGCAAATTCGGTGAAGTGGAAGAAATTCCGTTAACCCGAATCCAGAAAATCTCTGGACCAAACTTACATCGTAACTGGGTCACTATCCCACACGTAACACAGTTTGAAGAAGCCGATATCACAGATTTAGAAGCCTTCCGTAAGCAGCAAAATGCTGTTGCTGAAAAGAAAAAGCTTGGCTTTAAAATAACGCCATTGGTTTTCATGATGAAAGCTGTTGCTGATGCCCTTAAAGCGTACCCTGTGTTTAATTCTTCACTGTCTGAATCTGGCGAAAGCTTGATCCAAAAGAAGTATTACCATGTGGGTATTGCGGTAGAAACACCGAACGGTTTGGTAGTGCCTGTTGTACGTGATGTAGATAAGAAAGGTATCTACGATCTATCAAAAGAATTGATGGAAATCAGTATCAAGGCGCGTGACGGAAAACTTAAAGCCGCTGACATGCAAGGCAGTTGTTTCACCATTTCTAGCTTAGGCGGAATTGGCGGAACAGCATTTACACCTATTGTAAATGCACCAGATGTCGCCATATTAGGTGTGTCTAAAAGTGAAATGAAGCCGAAATGGAACGGTAAAGACTTCGAGCCAAGGCTAATGCTGCCTTTATCATTGTCTTACGATCACCGAGTCATTGATGGCGCAGTTGCTGCACGCTTCGCTGTTCACTTGGGCAAAGTCCTAGGTGACTTGCGCGAAATGTTACTGTAACGAACAGCTAGGCGATAATGTATAAAAAGTTATCGCCTTTTCTTTGCTAACCAGACACCGGCTAGGTAGAATTTCCCGGAGTCTGGAAGAAAATCAATAGATTGAGGTCAAAATGAGTGAAATTAAAACTCAGTTGGTAGTGCTTGGTGCGGGCCCTGGTGGTTATTCCGCAGCTTTCCGCGCTGCTGACTTAGGAATCGAAACAGTAATTGTTGATGTAAACAGTAAACTGGGTGGCGTGTGCTTAAACGTAGGGTGTATTCCTTCGAAGGCCTTGCTTCACGTTGCTAAAGTGATCGAAGAAGCCAAAGCATTATCTGCCCATGGCGTTGATTTTGGCGCGCCAAAGTTTGATCTCGATAAAATTCGTGACTGGAAAGACAGCGTAGTCGATAAGCTTACTGGCGGTCTTGCTGGTATGTCTAAAATGCGTAAAGTGAAACACGTTCAAGGCTACGGCAAATTCACTGGTAGCAATACCCTTGAAGTTGATGGAAAAGATGGTAAAACCACTATCTCTTTCGATAACGCCATTATCGCTGCGGGTTCAGAGCCTGTTAGCTTACCTTTCATCCCTCAAGATGACCCTCGTGTAATTGACTCAACTGGCGCCTTAGAGATGAAAGACATCCCGGGCAAAATGCTTGTTTTGGGTGGTGGCATAATCGGTCTTGAAATGGGTACTGTGTACAGCGCTCTAGGCACGCAGATTGATGTTGTAGAGTTTTTGGACCAACTTGTTCCTGCTGCCGACAAAGACATTGTTAAAATTTACCAGAAAACCGTTAAAGACAAATTCAACATCATGCTTGAAACCAAAGTGACTGCGGTTGAAGCAAAAGATGATGGTTTGTATGTTACATTCGAAGGCAAACAAGCACCGTCTGAGCCGGTAAAATACGACAAAGTATTGGTTGCAGTTGGCCGTCGCCCTAACGGTAAGTTAGTTGATGCTGATAAAGCAGGCGTAACCGTTGACGAGCGTGGTTTTATCAATGTTGATAAGCAAATGCGTACTAATGTTAGCAGCATCTTCGCTATTGGTGACTTAGTGGGTCAGCCTATGCTTGCTCATAAGGCGGTGCATGAAGGTCATGTTGCTGCTGAAGTCATTTCAGGCATGAAGCACTACTTCGATCCGAAATGCATTCCTTCTGTTGCTTACACAGAGCCTGAAATGGCTTGGGTTGGTTTAACAGAGAAAGAAGCGAAAGAACAAGGTATTAGCTTTGAAACAGCTAGCTTCCCTTGGGCTGCATCAGGCCGAGCAATTGCCTCAGCTGCCACCAATGGTATGACGAAGCTTATTTTCGACAAAGATACACATCGTGTTATCGGTGGTGCGATTGTAGGAACGAACGCTGGCGAAATGCTTGGTGAGATTGGTCTTGCTATCGAGATGGGTGCAGATGCAGAAGATATCGCATTGACTATCCATGCTCACCCAACGCTAAACGAGTCTATTGGCTTAGCGGCTGAAATCTACGAAGGTAGCATTACAGATTTGCCAAATCCGAAAGCTAAGAAGAAAAAGTAAGCAATACTTTACATCTTTCTAGTAATTTCTTGAAAAGGGCCGTTAGGCCCTTTTTTTATGATGCCCTTGCCTGCCACACTTGCGTTTAAATACCGCTTTCTTCTGACAAGATAGGCTGAAATAGCCTGAAATTCAGCTAAATGACGCATGTTACAAATTATCACACTTATTCAATCAAGGATTTTGCACTTATCGCTATGAGTCATTAGACTGCTGAGTGCCTAAACGACAGAATGAAAGTGAGTACACCCCACCAAACGGAACTTTAGGCGTAACTGTGTATCATCACTTCACAAGGAAAAATATGAAAAAGCTATCTTTAGTGGCAATGAGTGTCTGTATTGCATTGGGTTTAAGTGCATGCAGCCCAGGCCCAGAAAAAGACTCCGAAACCAAACAAGAAACAACCACTAGCACTGAGAAAAAAGCACCTGAACTTTCAGGCATTGACTTAACGGCCATTGATGAAACTGTACGCCCTCAAGACGACCTGTTCCGTCACGTAAATGGTGCATGGCTCGAAAGCACTGAAATTCCGGGCGATAAGTCTCGTTATGGCGTATTTAACGTCCTTTATGATGATACCCAAGAGCGTCTCAAAAGCATGATACAAGAAGCCGCTGACACTGACGCCAAGCAAGGTACAAACACCCAAAAATTAGGTGACATGTACAACAGCTACATGAACGTTGAACTGGCCAATCAGCTAGGCCTTTCTCCGTTACAAGCTGAGCTAGATAGCATCAAAAACATCAGTGATATGCAGCAAGTATCCGCTAAATTTGGTGAGCTATACACCAAAGGTGTTGGTGGAATATTTAACTTTTACGTGTCACCTGATGCCAAAAACCCTGCCGTAGTCGGCATGTATTTGGTCCAAGGCGGACTAACATTGCCCGATCGCGATTATTACAGTAAAGACGAAGAAAAATTCGTTAAATTCCGTGATGCAACTCAGACCTACATGGCCGCTTTGTTGTCAAAAGCCGGCATAGCCAACCCCGAGCAAGCCGCTACTGAGTTGATGGACTTAGAAAAAGACATTGCTTCTAAGCACATCTCTCGTGTTGAAAGCCGTGATGCAGAAAAGAACTACAATAAACGCAGCGCACAAGAAGTGAAAAGCCTTATGGGCAGCAGCTTTGACTGGCAAGCTTACGCTGATGAAAGCGGCATTGGCAGCGTTGATGAAATCATAGTACGCAACTTACCTTACTTCGAAGCGGTCGGCGAAATATACGCGAACCACGACGTACAAGTATGGAAGAACTACCTGACCTATAACCTAATCGACGCCTACGCTTCGCGCTTAGATGAAGAGTTAGTTAATTTGCATTTTGATTTTCATTCAAAAACCCTTAACGGTATTCCTGAGCAACAACCTCGCTGGAAACGCGCCGTAGCTGCAACCAGCGGCGTGCTAGGTGAAGTATTAGGCCAACAATACGTTGAACGTTACTTCACCCCAGAAGCAAAAGCCAAAATGGATGAGCTGGTTAAAAACCTAACCAAAGCTTACGGTGAAAGCATTGATCAACTTGATTGGATGACCCCTGAAACTAAAAAGGCCGCGCGTGAGAAGTTAGCTAAATTCACACCAAAGATCGGTTACCCTGATAAATGGTTGAACTACGATGATTTAACCATAGCTGCAGACGATCTTGTGGGAAATTACGTTCGTTACTTTGAGTTTGACCACGCTGTTGATGTGGAAAAAATTGGCAAGCCAGTGGATAAAGCCGATTGGGGTATGACGCCGCAAACAATCAATGCTTATTACAGCCCAGTACGTAATGAAATCGTATTCCCAGCGGGTATCTTACAATCACCATTTTTCGATATGACTGCAGACGACGCTGTCAACTATGGCGCTATCGGAGCGGTGATCGGACACGAAATTGGCCATGGCTTTGACGACCAAGGTTCAAAATATGACGGCGAAGGCAATTTACGCAGTTGGTGGAGTGACGAAGATCGCGCCGCGTTCGACGTGCTTGGTAAAAAGTTGGTTGATCAATTTAATGCGTACGAACCTATTCCAGGACAAAACGTCAACGGTGAATTAACGCTAGGTGAAAACATTGGTGATTTAGCCGGCGTAACCATTGGCTACAAGGCTTACCATATGTCACTTGGTGATGAAGAAGGCAAAGTGATTGACGGCCTGACAGGAGATCAACGCTTCTTTATGGGTTATGCCCAGGTATGGCGTAGTAAAATGCGTGAAGATGCCTTACGCGCACGTTTACTTAGTGACCCGCATTCGCCTGGCGAGTATCGAGTAAATGGCATAGTCGGAAACGTTGACGCTTTCTATGAGGCATTTGATGTCAAAGAAGGTGACAACATGTATTTGAAACCTGAAGATCGCGTAAAAATTTGGTAACGCAAACCTCAAGGTTTTAAACAACACTATTATCAAAAAGCCAACTAGGTTCCACAGCCTAGTTGGCTTTTTAGTATCTTGCACGAAAGTTTGCATTACCTAAACAGTACCAATTCCTGCTCACTCGACGTAAACTTTATCCATCCGCAATAATTGAGAGTCGTGCGTGCAGCAACTTGAAATATTCCATATAGAAAGCCCCTGTATCGGCGTTTGCCAAGCGGGCCCTCGTGGATATTGCTTAGGTTGTTATCGCTCAAGAGAAGAGCGTTTGCATTGGGTCAAATTAGAGGATGAGGTGAAAAGTAAAATCGTTAAAGCCTGCGCACTTCGCAAAAAGCGTGCGTTTGCTCGCAAGCGCAGTCAAGATCCCCTCTCTGTCGACACGCCCACCCAAGGCAGTTTACTAGATTAAATAACTTGAATACTGGATAGGTAAACCTCTCGCTAACGCTCTGTTTGTACTTAGTGGATTTGGATTATCCAGCAATAGCAGCTTATTAGATAAAACAATCCGCCTTGCTATCCACGCAATATGTTGTCACAGAGTAAGGCTGGGTATTTGGACAGTGTGACAACGCTACTCAATTATATTGTTAGTGTGCTTAGCTTGAACGTTACACTTTAATTAAAGCTTAAGTTATACCAATTCCATTAAATAGCCGTTTTAAGCGGTTCGTTGCCGCGCTTGGTGTTTCGCGCCAATTGGGTTATTTCAGAAATGACTGGTGACCAGAGCTCAATGGGTAATGTGTGCCCCATACCTTCATATATACATAATCGAGAACCATATATAGCATTCGCTGTCGCATAGGCGTTACTGACCGGTAACATAGGATCGTCCTTTCCATGTATAACCAAGGCTGGCAACGACAGCTTTTTAAGGTCTTTTATGCGCTCCTTAGCTGCAAGAATAGCCGCAAACTGACGTAATACTCCTTGAGGGTTGACCCCACGCTCGTAAATTTGGGTGACCAACGTCTGAGTTCGAATAAGATCAAACGTGTAAAAGTGGCCATGCAGCATTCGCCAAAACTCGACCATGTTGGCTATACTTTTTTCTCTCCCCTTGGGCATAGGTTTGAGTAGTTTTAACAGCACGCTTTTATCTGGTTTATGTAAATTTTTGCTACCAACACTGGACATAATTGAGGTTAAACTGAGCACACGATCCGGATATTCAATAGCCAATACTTGGCCAATCATACCTCCCATCGAGGCACCAACAATATGTGCTTTTGACACATTAAGCTGTGTCATTAAATTGATAACATCATCGGCCATATCATTGAGAGTATAAGGAATAGGAATGTTAACCCCCAGAACGCTGCTCGCTGCCAAGTGCATTAAATTTGGGGTAAACTTATCTTCGACAAAAGTGCTTTCGCCTACATCACGATTATCAAATCTAATGACCCAAAAGCCTTGATTTGCAAGCATGTTGCAAAACGCATCTTCCCATAGAATACGTTGCGCCCCCAACCCCATAATAAGCACCAATGGCGCATCTTCCGGCGAGCCAAATGTATCATATGCCAAGTGTATGCTATTCGCATGGCAAGTAATAAGGCTCGGTAAACTATTGTGCATGTGCAGAAACCTTAGAAATTAGTTCGTCAATTAGGGCCGATGAAAATGCTATTAGTTCCATTTGAGCATAAGCTGTACAAACTTTATACTGATGTAAAATAACAATAATAAAAGAGCTTACAATGTTATCTGCTCAAGATTACGCCCTAAGTGCCACACAATCATTTGCCTTACCAAAAATCTGTGTACAAATGCGTTCGTTATTGGACAGCGATAACGCGACCACTGATGACATTGCAGAACTAATATCGACTGATCCAGCTCTAAGCTTCAAGTTATTACAACTGGCGAACAGTGCTTTATTTCGCTTTGAATCACAGGTTGATAACATTAGCAAAGCCGTTAGTGTAGTAGGCACAGAAGCGCTATATAATTTAATGATGGCTGAAACCGCCTGTTCTGCTTTCGAACATTTCAGTAGTGATGTGATTGATCTGAAACGCTTCTGGTTACAAAGCATTTATGCTGCGCTCGTCGCTAAACATTTGGCCAAAATCACTAAAACGCGAACAAGTGAGCGTTTTTTTGTTATTGGTTTACTGCACAACGTTGGCGAGCTGATTGTAGCAGTCAAAACGCCTAAACTCGCAATTGCGTGTAATCAATACGATCCACAAATTCCACCGTGGAAACGTCAAAAATCAATATTAGGATTTCATTACACGGATTGTACGTACGCATTACTTCAACAGTGGGGCTTACCTAGCAATCTATATCAGGTATTACCAAATACGAACAATGAATCCGCCGCCTATTTAAGTCATGAAGCCCGTCTGATGTTCATGATATCGCGCATAGCGATGGCTATGGTCGCACCTGAAATAGTGAGCGCATTGAGTTTGATTCATCCTATTATCTTGCGTAAAGCGGGGTTGGAGGAACAAGATATAACGGACGGTATGAAATTCGCTCATATGGAAGCACAAACAATGATCGGATTACTTAGAGGCTAATTTCCAACAAAACGCCTAAAGTAAAAGGCTAGCGGCGCGTTTTGGGATGCATTTACGATCCCAGTTAGATATACTGCGCAGCATTGTCTTTTAGCCATCTATCATGTTTCGAAGAATAATGCTCAGATATCTAATTTTGCTGGTGCTATGTTTTCCCTGCCATGCTCAAATAAACATTATGCGCTCGCTTTACATGTCAGATAGTGGTGGAACCCTACCTGCAACTGATAGCAATATATCTGCTACTGGTGAACTAGGCTTTCTGTACAACAAAGGCAACACCAATTCTTCTAGCATCAACGCTAAATTTAACATCAGTCAAGAACTTGAGAAATGGAGTTATCAAGCCATTGCCAATACCCGTTACAAAACGTCAAAAGAAGCGGATGACGGTGGTGATGAATACGATGTGACAACAGCCCAAAGGAATTTTATTTCCACCCAAATCGATTTTAAACTCGCCTCTCCTGATGAACGCATATTTATCTATGCTGAATATGAAAACGACCGTTTCGATATCTATGACTACCAAACGCTGGTAGCCAGTGGTTGGAGCGAACGCCTATGGCGCGACGAATTTAGTGAGTTTAAATACAGCGTAGGACCGGGTTATGCCATTGCCGAAGCTAAAAACGATGAAGACAACGACGATTTACAAGGTGTTATTTTACGTACTGCGTTGGAGTACACATTAGAAATCTCAAAGTCAGCACAATTTCGTCAGTTCATCAGTACAGAAACTGACCCTGAATACACTAGAACAAAATCAGAAACATCACTTTCCACTAAGATATTTGGCTCATTAGCGATGAAACTATCTTTTATTATGGAACACAACAGTAATGCTGAAGTGACCCAAGAGAGCCTAGACACAGAAACGGCCGTCACCCTCGTATATCAATTTTTCTAATTCGCCATTGCCCTAATACATTTAATTTTTAACTTAAGGATATGTTTAAATGAAAAAAACGCTTATCGCCACCGGATTACTCCTCACCGGTAATGCCTTCGCCCAGGAAGAAGTCAAACCATTTACTATGGATGGCGAGCTAGGTTTTATCGCCACATCGGGTAATACTGAAACTACGTCTTTAAATGCAAAATTGTCGGCTCATCAAGAGCTTGAGCAGTGGAGCAATGATTTCTTATTCGAAGGTTTATACAAGAAAGATGACGTAGCCATCGACGAGGATACCAGTGAAACGCAAACCACCGCCCAAAAGTATTTCTTATCGGGTCAAGGTAACTACAAGTTAGCCAATCCAGATCATCGCTTGTTTGCGTTCGGTTCATACGAAGATGACCGATTCAGCAGCTTTAATTACCAATCAACGCTTGCCGCGGGTTGGAGCCAAAAGTTGTGGGACAACGAAACCACTAAATTCGAATACAGTGTGGGTCCTGGTTACTCATTTGCTGAAACCTCTGAAGGGGAAGACGCCGATAGCTTCATCGTTCGTGGGGCATTAGGTTTCAACTGGAAGATTTCCGACACAGCCACGTTTAAACAAACAATGAGTACGGAAGTCGGTGAAGACAATACAAAATCAAAGTCAATTAGTTCTCTATCAGCTAAGATAAACAGCTCATTGTCGATGAAATTAACCCTCACCTTCGACCATAACTCAAATGTGTCAGAAGACACTGAAAAACTCGATACTCAAACTGCTGTTACTATCGTTTATACATTCTTCTAAGGCAGTATTTAGCATAAAAAACGGCAACCTAGGGTTGCCGTTTTGGTATCTGCGTTTTATTGAGTTAAATCAACGCCATCGAAACTGAGCGACAACAAGGGTTTGCTGTTGATTTTGTCGAGTCCCTTCCCCTAAGGTTGAGCGAATCGCCGCTTGATTACGATTCACGTGCTGTTCTAGCCCCAACTGCCAATTGGCATTGATTTTATAACGCCACGCAAGAGTTAATCCGCTGCCATCGCTATTGTTCAGATCATGCACAAAAATATCATCTTCTTTTACTTTAAAGTTGTCATAGCGAATGCTCAGGCGATGATCGTTCATTTTATGGCTGAGCATCATGTACCAAGCGTCAAAATTTATGTACACAAAGCGCTCGCCCATATGGCTACTGCCAGATAACCACTGCGAGATGAAACGCGTAGCCGGTGTAATGTCATGGGAAAAAGCCAGAGAATGAAACTTAGTGCGCCACGCATATAAGCGTTGATAATTTACCACTGTCGGGTTAGCTTGATTGTCATAATAATAATAACGTAATTGCGTGCGCTTAAAATAATTTAGGTGCCCTCCTAGATAGAAACCTATACGTCCATCAAGCTCATGAAAAGGTTCGACATAGGAGGGGTGAAAGATACCCTCTGGGTCATTAACCGTAGGGTAATCGGCAAACACGACTTTATCATTATGCAGGCTTTGGCGGTCATGCATAGCAAAGCCACGCCAACTTAATAGCGTACCCAGCGTATCATTTCCTTTGAATGCACCTGCAGTGATTTCCCACGAAAAAGGGCTTTGTCGATTACGACCGGCACTAAACAGTGAACCTTCAACACCAGCAACCCTAAGCTCTTCACCTATCCAGCTATTGATAGCAGACTGCGTATAGGTATACGGTGACAACCAGCCCAAATCAACATTTTCAAGTGACATACGTGGGTAGAAAAAGCCTGCTCGCCCTTTAAATCGTATCTGACGATTTGAAATTGGCTTATATTGAATACTTGCTTGCGTTAGCCCTAGATGTTGCTCCCCCAATTGATAAAAGTTAGCACTCAGATCATATGAAAAACCGGAGGATAATTTGTCACTTATTCTCAGCACACTTTGCTGAATATTGACCCCATTATCTTGATAAGCAACAATCCCAGTTCCTTTATCAAACCAAGGGTTGTGCTCATCTGCTCTCACCATATTAACCTGAATCAAGCCACTGATTTGTTGAGCCGTTGCAGGCATCATCATGATGATTAAAACTAAAAATATACATAGTTCATTGTTTAAAATTAATCGCGTCACGACGTTAAACCATTGCGAGTGAAGTTTTGATACCAAGTGACCAGTTCATCAGACCTCAGCGCCTTGGTCATATAGTAACCTTGCGCCTTGGTACACCCTATCTCGGTTAAAAATTCCAAAGTGGCAAGATCTTCAACCCCCTCTGCAACTGTAGTAAGCCCTAAATTTTGCGCCAAACTGACTAATGTTTTTACCATCACTCGGTCATCTTGATTGGTGGCTAAATCAAGCACAAACGCCTTATCAATCTTAAGTTCATCGACGGGCATTTTCTTCAATTGCGCCATGGATGAGTAGCCTGTACCAAAGTCATCAATAGAAAGGGTAATGCCCATATTGCGCAGCAAATTCAGTGCGCGCAGCGCATTCTGAGGATCGCTCATAACGGCGCTTTCCGTCACTTCCATGGTCAGTGCACTAGGAAGTAAATCAAACTCCATTAACAATGACGCAATGCTATCTGGAAGGGATAAATCAACCAGGTCAATGGCTGAAATGTTCACCGCAACGGTAAAATGCATATCTTGCTCTTGCCATTTTTTAACCTGCTGGCACGCTGTTCTCAAAGCCCATTGGGTAACATGTCGAATGGAACCCGTTTGCTCAGCCAAGGGGATAAAGTCGTCAGGGGGAACAAAACCATGCTCAGGGTGAAACCAGCGTATTAAGCATTCTAACGTTTCAACCTTATGGCTGTGTATTGTTAACTTAGGCTGATAATGCAGCTCTAGCTGGCCTTCGGCCAACGCCCCTTTAAGCTCAGACATAAGACTAAGGCGCACAACAGAGTGCTTATTTAGTGCATCCGTGTATACAGCGAATGCATTATGCTGGTCTTTGCAACTGTACATGGCAATATCCGCACACTGCATCAGGCCCTGCAACGATTGAGCATGCTGCGGATATAAAGCAATACCAACGGAACAATCAACGTCCAGCACGACATTTTCAATCTTAAAAGGTTGCTCAAACAATTTGATTAATTGTTCGGCTGCTTCTTCGGGACTGTCATGCGCCCCTTGATGACTCACTACCGCATACTCGTCTCCCCCCAAGCGAGCACAAAAGCTGCTTTCGGTGGCATAGCTGCTCAAACGCCTCGCAATTGCAATCAATAGTTCGTCACCTAGGTCGTGACCAAGGGTATCATTTATGTCTTTAAATCGATCCACGTCCAACATCAGCACTGTTAGCTGACATTCTGGTTGTTGCTTAAGTATGTCCCTTATATGATTGGAAAACTGTATCCGGTTAGGAATATTGGTTAGCTCATCATAGTAAGCAAGGTGATGAATTTGCTCTTCTCGATCGCGGATACCCTGCTGCATCTCGTCAAATGCACTGGATAAACTCTCTACTTCTAACGTGTTCGCACTTGGAAAGGTTTCAACAAACTCGCCTGCTCGCATTCTGTGCGCAGCCTTAATTAATTGATGTAACGGTTTGGTAATCTCTCTGGATAATAATGTCGCTCCTAACAAGCCAAGTGTCGCCGCTGATAACAAAATAATAAATAACTGGCCGATAAGACTCTCACTAGAAAGATACGCATCATCTTCGCCTGTAGAAGCCACAATATACACGGGGCTATGTTCCCACACCCCAAATTCAACCGTAGTATAAATCGTATTAGTAGATGATAAAGAGATACGGTGCAACCCGGATGACACTTCAATATCAGGTAGCACAAGAGAATTCACAAATGGAGTGTCTGGTGTTGCTCCTAGCAGCGTATTACTCTTGAGACTGAGCAAAGTCATTTGCATATTGGTTAATTCCACCAAGTTTTGCGTGAATAACTTCTCTACATCTATTCCCATCACCACCCAAGCATTGACTTGAGTAGAGTTTTCAACGAAGCGCACCGGGGTGGCGCGCAAAAGATAATAACGATGGTTAAATGAGAACCAATGGAGCTCAGGCGTTGTAAAAGAAGGAACTATTTCATTGCTACGTTCAAGTGGGTCTGATGTACTGACGAGAGGTGAAAAATCATCTGCCAATACCCAAAAAATATCCGCGCCTAAGCGGTTCTGGTAGTTAAACATGGCTGATTTTAATGATTGTCGATCATCATTCGCAGTTGCAATCAGCTGCTTGATACTAAAATCTTTGGCTAACGTAGTCATGCCGTTATCCAGTGCACTTGCTCTTCCTTCAATATTATCTCTAACCACGCTAACAGAGGTTTGCATGTGACTGAATAATTGAATACTGGAGTGTTGATAGGTTGCACGCTGAACAAAGTATAATGTCACCAGAACAATAATGGTGAGTAGCAAAAGAAAAATGAAAGACATCCGCATTTGCAGTGATGTCTTGAAAAACGTATTTGTATTACTCATATTCGCCGAATTCGTCACCGCTATTTTCATAAGCATTGACGTCAGGTAGCAAGTCAGAAGGCACCTTCATCGTCACTTGCATTACCTCATCAACGGACACTGGTAATTGAAAAGATTCTGGCGCATCACTAATGCGAGGATGCCATACTCTGAGGATATATTCCCCATTTGGAACCTGCAAGCTGGCTAAACCCGATTGGTCTGTTTTGGTGAAATAAGGCGTGTCTACTACGTATATATAACCCAACATCCAATCATGGACGTTACACCCCATTTCGACTACGCCTAACTTATCAAACAATAAAGGGTTCGCGCGTAATCCTTTATATAACTCTAGCTCAAATACTTTAGCTGCAGAGAAAGAGTATACATGATGCTGAATAGAGTCAGAGTTTGGAAAGCTCACTTGGGTATTTCGCTGAACAGCAAGAATGTGCGGATAAAACTGAGTGTTAACCTGATCCATGATTGCCATGCCATTGGTCGTCTCAACGGGAGCATTTTTCGGAAGAAGAAAAACCACCACATTTGACAAGGGTGTGTTCTGATTGTCGGTAACGACAATGTCAATGTCACTGCTGTGGCTAACGGTACTTACCATAACCAGTAACAAACTTAAGGTGAATCTAATCACTGCTACCTCAATTTTTTTAACAAATACTAACTGATTTTTAGCTAACGTATTAAAAAATGTCTCCTTTCTTTGACATTTTTTTTCAATAAGTTTTAAAATCAATTCGCTAAATTGACGTGTTACAGCTTATTCTTCCCCTTTTAAGCTGGCAAGGACACGCTTCGCTTCTTCAGATTGTGGCGGATGTCCATATTCAATAATATCTTCTAACAACTCAGTAGCAGACTCAGTCTCTCCAATTTCTATATAGGCATGAGCTAAGTCCAGCTTAGCACCAAACCCATCGTCACTGTCTACATCAATGTGATCCGAATCATCTTTAGCAGTGGAGAATTCGCCCATGATTGACTCTAAATCAAGTGCCTTTTCGGGTAAGGGATCTGCCGTGATGCTGTCATTTAGTAGATCATCCACGTCAACAAAGTCGCGCTCATCTTCCTCGGGCGCTTCTTCTTCAAGTAAAGTGGCAATATCCACCGCACTATTAATATTCTGACCTGCTTGGTTAATATTGCCTGGTGTTTGCTCTTCTGATGAATCAGACTCCAAAGAGTCGTTCAAATCATTATCTAAACTTTGCAACATGTCATCAAATGAAGCTGATTCGAGCTCTTCTATGGAGTCTGTGTCATCTTCGTCGACTTCATTTAACCAATCTTCGAGTTCGGGGAATTCATCCAACTCATGGTTTTGCTCAACACCTGAAGAAGGTAACCTATCATCTGTTGAAGCTTCGTCGTAGTGACTCTGCTCATCATCTAAAACAAAATTCTCTAGCGCAGATTCTAGTTCATCGTCATCAAAATCTGCCAATGCATCGATGTCGCCTAGCTCCGTATCAGTTAATGGTTCAGAAACTGGCTTGGCAGAGGCATCATTTGATTCGAGTTCGTCAGTGTCAAAATCGGCTAGTGCTTGCTCTAACGCGTCTTGCTCACTAGGCTCGTCATTTTCATTATGTTCACTTTTCTCAGGGGCTAACTCCTGATCATCAAGTGAATCTTGTTCAGTAGAGGTATGCTGTTCATCACTAAGAACATCAGTGGCATCAATCTCTGTAGCATGGATTGTGAGATCTGTGTCGTCTACTGGTGAGGTTGATGTGACAGGATTTGTTTCCGACAATGCTCCATTATGCTCTTCAGCATTGCTCTCAACGCTATCACTCTCAAATGCTGATACGCCTTCACTATGGTTGTCAGTGTCATGCTCGTCAAAATCAAGCTCATCAATATCGCTAAGCTCAAGTTTAGTTTCGTCTTGCATATCAGACGCTTGCTCTTGCTGTAACTCATCACCATGCTCCGTTGCAAACGTTTGCTCTGATAGAGGTTCATGATTTTCTTGAGATGCTTCATCCGCTGAGGGCGCTTCGTCCGCTGAGGGCGCTTCATTCGCTGAGGGCGCTTGTTCTGCTGAAGGCTCTTCATCCGCTGAGGGCGCTTCATTCGCTGAGGGCGCTTCATTCGCTGAGGGCGCTTCGTCCGCTGAGGGCGCTTCATTCGCTGAGGGCGCTTCATTCGCTGAGAGCTCTTCGTCCGCTGAGGGCGCTTCATTCGCTGAGGGCGCTTCATTCGCTGAGGGCGCTTCATTCGCTGAGGGCGCTTCATTCGCTGAGGGCGCTTCATTCGCTGAGGGCGCTTCGTCCGCTGAGGACTCTTCGTCCGCTGAGGGCGCTTCGTCCGCTGAGGGCTCTTCGTCCGCTGAGGGCGCTTCACCCGCTGAGGGCGCTTCATCCGCTGAGGGCGCTTGTTCTGCTGAAGGCTCTTTATCCGCTGAAGGCTCTTCACCCGCTAAGGACTCTTCACCCGCTAAGGACTCTTCACCCGCTAAGGACTCTTCACCCGCTAAGGACTCTTCACCCGCTAAGGACTCTTCACCCGCTAAGGACTCTTCACCCGCTAAGGACTCTTCACCCGCTAAGGACTCTTCATCCGCTGAAGGCTCTTTATCCGCTGAGGGCTCTTCGTCCGCTGAGGGTGCTTGTTCTGCTGAAGGCTCTTCATCCGCTGAGGGCGCTTGTTCTACTGAGGGCGCTTCAAACGCTGAGGGCGCTTCATCCGCTGAGGGCTCTTCATCCGCTGAGGGCTCTTCACCCGCTAAGGACTCTTCATCCGCTAAGGACTCTTCATCCGCTAAGGACTCTTCATCCGCTGAAGGCTCTTGTTCTGCTGAAGGCTCTTCAAACGCTTCTGATAAAGGTGCGACTGCGTCCAAAGTAGACTCGTCTAGATCAGAATTAGGGCTTTCAGCATCAATGTCAGCGTCAGCAAAAATGTCACCTAAACCTTCAGTAATTTTATCTAACTGCTGAATATCACGCTGTGGTGTGCCGGTAAACTCGGGGTCAACTGCCTCTTCGCCCTCTGGCAGCATATCCTGCATCATTTCAACTTGTTCAAGCTCGTCAATCAGATTGCTAGTAATGTTATCTAGCTCTTCACTTTGCGATGCTATTTCTTTATCAAGCTGCTCTAACATATCCTCATTAATAGGATCATCAGCATTTACTTCAGACGACTCTGGAAGCTCAGGTTTCGGTTCAACCAGTAAATCATCAATATTAATTTCTGGCTGCTCATCAACATCGTCAACAGGAGAAATTTCGTTAATCTCGCTTGAGGTATCTTGAGTAACGTCAACAGAAGATTCCATTTCACTTTCAACATCATCTACATCAGCAGCAAACTCGTCTTCAGGCCCTTCATCTATAATTGCTTCGCTTTCAGCGCCTAAATCGCCCGGCTCGTCTAAATCGTCTAGATCTGAAAGCGTATCTTGTTCATCGGAAACAGGCTCTTCTATTTTCGTACTTGTTGCTACATCCTGTTCGGGTGCGTCAGCTTGAGCGTCGTCGCTATTGTCCTGTTCTTCCTCGTCTGACAAGCTGATGTTGTCCATCTCATCATCGATCTCTGCCAACAAGTCATCTTCATCTTCGAATAAGTTGTCTAGATCGTCTTGATCAAGTTCATCGCTTCCGGCTTCAAAGTCTTCTGTTGGGTTGAGTTCGCTATCTGGCACCAACATATCGTCGCCAAGATCATCAAACTCTTCCTTGTCCTGCAGGTCATCCTTCTCGTCAAATGACTCTTTTAGTTCCTCTGCCAATACGTCATCCGCAACGCTCTGATCACCGAACAAGTTTTCATCATCTAACTCTGAGCTTAATTCTTCGCTTAATGCATCAGATAGGTCGTCCATTTCACTGGCAACATAGGTATCAGCGGGTTCGTCTTTCGTCGCCAGTAAATCTAGATCCATCTCTTGCGGCTTTTTGCGCTTAATTAACCAATATGCAAAACCACCTAAGATTAAAAGAGACACCAAGATAGAAGATATGATTAGCGTAAGGGGCTTCATCAACCAGTCGGTAAAACCACCTTTTTGCTGTTCCGCCAACGCCTTTGCCTCGGCGTCACGAGACTTCGCAAGTAACTCATCAATGCTTTTACCCATCTGCACAATTTGCTCATCTCTCAGCGCTTCTTGACTGCGTATCTCAGCTAAGTCTTTATTTACCGAGTCGAGGCTTTCAAACACCCGTTGATTTTCATTAAGAATACTTTGAACACTGAGGATGGACTCGGCAAACTGTTGCCGGATTTGTTGAAATTGACGGTTTTGTTCCTCATCAATGGCGCCTAGACGTTTCTCAATAATGTCTTTCGTTTCATCTAGGTCGTCTTTGCTGGCCAAGGTTTTATTTGAGCTAACGCCAGCACTGGAGCCTGAAACTTCACCACCTAAATTGAGTAATTGATTATCATAACGAACTTTCGCAATCGCCTGAGCTTCATTCACTCTGTTGACATACTTAGAAGCGGGCAGGCGCAAGATAGCGCCGTCTCTCATCAAATTTATGTTATCGCGTTCAAAAGCGTCTGGGTTCAGCTCATACGTGGCAAGCATTACCTGATAAATAGAATGGCTCGTGTTTTGCCTTGCTTCGCTGGCGATGCGCCAAAGTGTGTCAGAGGAGGTTATCGGGCCATAGGTTTGGCCAGAGAATTCCGAATCGCTACTTTTAGGCCCTTTGATACGGATTTGTTGAAAATCGGCTGCTGCAAGGCCAATAGAGAAAGTTAATGTGAGGCTCGCTACAAATAACAGGGCTAGCGTTCGCAAATTCATTGATCCTTTATGCCTCAAAATTAGGGTAAATAAGCCGCCGACAGTTTATTTACAATGTCATTCATTGTTATCGTTACGTGCTCTTGCATATTACAAAAAATGAGAGCAAAAAATGTTCCACACGTACATATGTCAGTTGGATAACGACTTCATATCTTACTATAAACCAGAAGGTTGAGATGATCTAGAATGCGATTTTAGTGATGTTTTCCCTTACTTTACAAAGGGCAATGTATCCTAAAGTCATCTTGATTTACGCTAAGACTATAAAATGCTATCGGCACTTCCAATTAAAATATGAATATATAAGTGACTAAACTAAAAGTGAATATTCAAAGTTGCTTTGCTTTATAAACAATTAACCCACGGACGTAAAATACGCACCGTGGGTTAATTTTAATACGTTTGTTGATTACATGTAATCGCGGATCAGTACCTCAGCAATTTGAATGCTGTTTGTTGCTGCGCCTTTACGTACATTATCAGAAACAACCCACATGTTTAATCCATTAGGGTGACTGATATCATTACGTACACGGCCAACATACACGTCGTCATTACCGCTGGCATCACCTACTTGAGTCGGGAAATCAGCAGGTTCAGATTTCAACACAATCCCTGGAGCTTGTGCCAATAGGTTTTTCGCATCCTGCGCATCGATCGGCGTGCGTGTTTCGATATGGATCGCTTCACCGTGACCGTAAAATACGGGCACTCGCACAGCCGTGGCATTAACGCGAATACTTTCGTCACCCAAAATTTTCTGAGTTTCCCACACCATTTTCATTTCTTCTTTGGTGTAATCATTGTCTAAAAACACATCGATTTGAGGAATGACGTTAAACGCGATTTGACGACTAAATGCTTCAGGTTTTGCTTCCTGACCGTTCAGCAAGGCAGCAGTTTGTTTAGCTAACTCATCCATAGACTCTTTGCCACCGCCAGAAACTGACTGATAAGTACTCACGTTAATACGATCGATACCTACAGCGTCGTGAATAGGCTTTAGGGCGACCATCATCTGAATCGTTGAGCAATTAGGGTTTGCAATGATGTTGCGATTACGAAAATCAGCTAATGCGTGGGCATTAACTTCTGGTACCACTAATGGGATATCGGGCTCATAACGGAAGTGCGAGGTATTATCGATAACGACGCAACCTGCTTCTGCAGCGATAGGGGCAAATTTTTCAGACACACTGCCACCGGCTGAGAAGAAGCCTAACTGTACTAAGCTCCAATCAAAGGTATCTGCGTCTAACACAGTTACTTCTTCACCCTTAAACGTCACCGTACCACCAGCAGAACGTGAACTTGCCAATGGGTAAAGTTTATTGACTGGAAATCCTCTTTGTTCAAGAATTTCAATCATGTGTTGTCCTACTAAACCAGTAGCACCCAACACGGCGACATCAAAAGACCGAGACATGTAGCATAACTCCTAAAAAGTGTTAATTTGTTTAAGTAACTTATTTACGGTTAAATCCGAGTGCGTAGATTGCCTCTGATCCAAGATAATTTCCAGTATTTACGCTAAGCGCAGCGAATTCTCTTCGAATAGAATAGTTTTTTCGGATATATCTAAACTGATCTGGCTGGGCAATCGTGCTTTTAAATAGCGCTGAGTCCTTACGGATATCATAAACACTGAGCACTAAGGCGCTTAGAAGAGCTTGCCCATCAAGTGTTTCATCGAGGTTAATACAGCTCGGCTGTGGCGACGGTAAATAGTCACTAAGCTGCTTTGTCGCATCAAACCCAAACTGCTTACATACTTGTTGATAGAGCATTTCAGTACCACGGGCTTTTCCTTCAACGGTATGCCCAGCGATGTGCGCCGTAGCTAATGCAATATAAGGCACAAGCAATTGATCAATATCCGGCTCGTTTTCCCAAACATCTAAAACGATATTCAGTTCACGGCCGGCTACAAAACTAGCTAATAACGCTTTGTTATCAATCACTTCCCCTCGACAAGCGTTAATCAAAAGCTGATCCTCTCGCAACTGAGCGATGCGAGAGGCGTCAAACATATGTGCTGTGTTGTGCTGACCACCTTCAACAAGGGGAACATGCAGACTGATAATATCGCACTGCATGATGGTATCCATCGTAACGAAGTCCCTACTGTCACCTGCATCCGCTAGTGGGGGATCGCATAGACAATACTGAATACCAAGCGCGGTTAATTTCTCGCTTAAGCGAGTGCCCACATGCCCTGCCCCAACTATGCCGACGGTTTTATCGGTTAACTGCCAATCGAGTTTCTCCGCCATCACGAATAAAGCGCTCAGTACATATTCAGCAACCGCAACGGCATTGCATCCCGCTGCAGAATGAATCCCTAAGCCACGACTTTGCAAGTAGGCCTTATCTAAATGGTTAGTGCCTGCGGTTGCAGTGCCTACGTATTGGATACCTTTATTGGCGTCAAGAAGCTCTGCGTTAACTTTAGTGGTTGAACGGACCAGTAGTACATCGGCATCTGCGACAAGTTCGGCATTCACATCTTTATGGGAAAAAACCTGGCTATCACCTAGCTCTGCAAAAAATTCAGCAGCGTAAGGTAGACTGTCTTCATAATAAATTTTCACCAGATAGGCTCCATGATACGCCAGCGATATATCGCTGCGCCCGAGTACGCATTAGGTTCAGGCTTAAAAAAGGAGCGCAAGTATGCCACGGCGGAACCAGAAGCTAAATGCCCAGAAAGAATTTTATGCCGTGTTTTGACAATGGTCTAATCACTTGAAGTACACCTACAGCATTGGTCTGCCCAACGCATTAATTCACAAGTCTTCACGAGAATAATGAAATAGAAATACACTGAATCTAGCGTAGTGATCGTAAAAAGGTCTGATATAACTGAGTAACGACTTTTGGCGCTTCAAGTTGAGGATAATGACCGACTTGCAAGGCATAAGTTTGCGCATGAGGTAATAGGTTTTCAAACTGCTTCAACATATGCTGGCCCGATATTGGATCATGAACGCCATTGATAAAACACTGGGGCAACGATGTGTGTTGCATGGCACTAATCCAGCGAGAAGCCTGAGTTTTACGCTCATCTATATATTTTAATAAATGCGGAAGCGCACGCTTTCCCTGTTTCCATTCCAGTAAAGCATACAAGATCGCAATGTGAGCCGCGTCCGGCTGGCTATTAGGGCCAAATATTTTAGCAAAACTGCGGTGTAAACTGCTTTGACTCATGAACCTTGCTAAAACCGGCCCCAACGGGCTTTTGAGCAGTTTTTGCGTCAACAGGGGACGGTGACAATCAGCGAATAATCCGCCATTCAAATAACAGACACTTTGAATACTCAAATTTAAGCGCTTTTCATAATGGCGAGTCAATAACTCTTGTGCCACTGAATCACCGTAATCATGGGCTAAAATATGGCATCGCTTAATTTGTAGTTGCGCCATCAATGTTTCGAGAATATCCGCTTGCTCGAGTAAACTGTAATCGTGTTTATTGGGTTTATCTGACAGCCCGAACCCCAAAAGATCGAGACACACTAAGCGATACTTTTGGCGTAGTACATGCCATTGATTGTGCCAATCCCAAGCTGCACTGGGGAAGCCATGGATCAATAAAACCCACGGTTCACCATTCTCTATCGCCGCAGCATCTTGAGCAGTCCAGTATGCGATTCTATGCTCACCCATTTGCGCGTAGCTGGCACTCGCTTGATACTGCTCAACATTGGGAAAGCGCTTCATTATTGATCGTAACCTGGATTGGTTCGATTAAGTTGACGTAAAATGCCCGGCCAGGCTAGTGCGCCTCCGGCAGAGCGAGTAACTTGTTGAGCTTGTGCTCGAATCCCCGCCAGTATTTGTTCAGGGATAGGTATCAGCTCTTGACCAGAGGCTTGTGCCTGTAGTTGGATTTCACATGAGCGTTGCAGTAAAAACATCCCCAAAAAAGCATCCGCGATAGAGTCTGAACAGGTTAGCAAGCCGTGGTTGCGCAATATCATAAAATTAGTATTGCCAAGATCAGCCACCAGACGCTTTTTCTCATCAGGATTTAACGCAACACCTTCATAGTCATGATACGACATAGAAGACAGTGCAAATAAAGATTGCTGACTTAAAGGCAAAAGCCCTTGTTTCTGCGTCGACACTGCAATACCAGCCGTTGTATGCAAATGCATAACACATTGCGCATCCTCGCGTGCTTCATGCACTGCACTGTGGATCACAAAACCTGCGGGGTTTATATCATATTCAGACTCCATGACTTTTTCGCCATGTAAATTGACTTTAACTAAATTAGAAGCCGTTACTTCATCAAACATCATACCGTAGGGGTTGATCAAAAAATGATGTTCTGGCCCTGGAACACGAGCGGAGATATGGGTAAAAATCAAATCATCCCAACCATAATGAGCCACCATACGATACGCCGCCGCTAAGTCGACTCTGGCTTTCCACTCTTGCTCACTAACCTGTTGCTTTACTGCTGACATAAATTTGCTTCTTTAGATTGTTAAATTTGTGTCAACAACTTAATCTACAGGCAAGTCACACACTGTCGCTAATACGACAATTCAAGATAATTCCTATGCATTTAGACACAATTAGACCCATTCTGAGTCAGAGCCCATGGTTTAAATCACTTCCGCAAGACATTATCGAACAACTCGTCACGGCAGCAAAACTAAAGAGAGTTGAAACAGGACAACTTGTTTATCAGAAACATGATTTAGGTGACGGTTTGTACTGCGTCATGTCAGGTAAGGTCCGTTTGAGTAATGTAACCCTTGAAGGCAAAGAGCTCATTTTAACCTGGATGCAAGCTGGTAATTGGTTTGGTGAAATATCATTGTTTGACGGTTTGCCTCGAGCTCATGATGCCCATGCTGAAACACCCTGTGAGCTATTGAAAATATCTAGCCATGACTTCAAAGCGCTGCTGGTAGAACACCCAATACTGTACCCGCATTTCATGCGCCTGCTCTGCCAACGCATTCGCACTACATTTTCGTTTATCGATGAAACCGGAAGCTTATCGCTAAAAGGTAAATTGTGTGGACGAATTCTGCTATTAGCCGAGGGATTAGAACATCAAGCACCGGTTGAAAATGGCACCACCTTGCGCATATCCCAAGAATCGCTTGCCCTAATGCTTCACAGCTCTAGACAAACCGTGAATAAATTACTTCAGGAACTGCAAGCACAAGAAGTTATTCAAGTTCACTATGGCCAAGTGACGATTATTGACTACCTGAAACTTAAAACCTTGTGTCAAATATAATGCCGTACCACTCAAGCACGAATGGTCTTGATGTGAGAAACGCAGAGTCAAAAACTAAAAATTGGCGATAAAGCCAAGTCTGATTTATATCTATGTCTAATATGAAAAAGTAAGTTCGCCAGCTAGAGTTGATGCTGTGCACGTTACCTAGATAAGAAGCGTCAAGTATACAAAGATAAAGCGGTTCAGCTTCCAATCAAAAAGCATGTATTTGCTTGGGTAAAATATTAAGGAAAGTAGTATTTCATGCAGATTTGTTTCCCTAAGCCACAATACTTTTTTGCGCTTCTTTTGAGCTTCACACCTTTGCTCCTTTGCGCCGAAAACCTCGGTAGTAACTTGCTAGGCGAGAATATGCGCTGGTCTGTTGATACATCGGCTAGACTTAATAACAATACAGATAACCAGCACAATGCCTTTACTTATACATTAGGTCTTGACGTGCACAAGGTATTTAGCCACAAAAATAGGGACATAGGCACCCTGATGTTTCAACCGTATTTGGTGTCATTGAATAACGCGTCTTCTGCGCCATTTTTCTTCGACGATGGCGATGATACTCAATTGACATGGCGCATCACCAACTTTAATTTTACGGCCCTAGCCCAAGGCAGGCTGAATATAAAGCTAGGGCACTTTGAAATTCCGTATGGGCTAGAGTATCAAGAAGATACCAATGGAACGTTACGTCAATTCACCTTTGTAAATCGGGGCATTAAAGCCGATTGGGGCATGTCAGTTAACGGCATTTTGCCTTACTTAGAGTATGAAATCGCACTCACAAGAGGCTCAGGAAACGAACTAACCAGCACCCATAACCCGCATATTTTTTCAGGTCGTATTGGAACACCAAGTCAGAAAAATATAACCGCAGGTTTTTCGTGGTTTTACGGAGATGTGCTGACCGGTTCAGGCACCACCGAGCATAAAACGTTAGGGGTAGACGCTTCCTATTTTTATTATCAGTGGCAATTTATGTTTGAGTCATCTATTGGTCAAAAAGCAGGGGATGATACCCAAAATAGCTTCGTAGAAATTGCTTGGATGGGTGCCAAAGAGCAGTTTAAAAGTTATATGCAACTGGGTTATCAAAACATTAAACAGATGAGTAAAAAAGATTCTGCCAGTTACTGGGTGATAGGTATGCAGTGGCAAAATACCCATGGCTTTGACTTAAGCGCACAGTTCAAACATAAATTAAACGCCGCTCCGACACTTAATATAGAGCCTGACTTAAGCATTCAAGTGAGATACAGATTGTGATGACAAACGTTCAAGCAAAGAAATCAGCAGATCTGGTAAAAGCAGCTTTCGTAAAATTAGCGACGTTTTTTGCGCTTACATTCTTTATGCTCATCGTAACATTCCCCTCCCAAGCCGCCTTCTGCTCATTGCGCGACCCCGTCTCAGCTATCCAAGCTTTATACACCCAAGAGTATCAATTTAGAACTGTGGTGACCGATGTTACTGAAGCAGATCGTGAACAAATGAAACAACAGCTACCCTTCACTATCCATCAAAGTGAAGTCGCTAAGCACACCTTATACGTCTTGTATAAAGACCAACAAGCAGAAGGTTTTTTACAAGCACGTTCTGAATGGGCAAAGTGGGGGCTCGTTGAAATTGCTTGGGCAATCAACTTAGATCGAACTTTAAAAGGCTTTTATTTTCAGCGCTGCCGTAGTCCACAATGCAATGACACAGTGACCCGAAGCATCAGTCACGTAATTCAAGGTAAGTCATTCTCTCAATTAAAAAGCTTATTAAGTGATGATGGAGAAACACTTTCCGCTTATGGCGAGTCAGTCTTTCCTATCGCGCCTAAATTAGCATTGCTAACCTTACGATCTGCGCTAAAAACCCTTGCTATTACCGATATAAGTTGGAGAAAAGATCTACAAAATCTAGCCATAGCGCATTAATTGAGGACAAAAATGAGAATAAGAAGTTACCTAGCCTTGTTGGTTTGCGCATGTTTGCTGGGCGCTTATATATTAGAGCAAGTCTTAGCCTATCGCTTTAACAGCGTGCAAACGCTAGAGAGTGAACACAATGAAAGTTTGTTGTGGCAAAAAGATCTTCAACGGATAGAAAACACCACGTCACAATTCTTAGTTTCCGCGGACCTTGTTATCGGCTCAGGTAACACTTATCTGATTTTTGGCGCTAAAAATATGGGGGAATACCTCATTAATGAACTTTCTCAAATGCACGACCATAACCGTTTCCCGCCCTTATCAAAAAAGATATCTGAGTCTAAGGCTTTGGTGGTGGGTATCAACAATGTATTAGACAAAGTGTTAGACCTGCCCTCCAGTGATCTGCAGCAAAGTCTAGCTCAATTACTAGAGCAATATGATCCAGTCAGCCTCTTACTTTCGCGAAACATCCAGTTTTTAACGCAGGAAACCAACAATACAATAGATGACGAAGCCCGTTTTTTGCAGGCGGAAAAACAGCGAATGGAAGAAGTCAGTTGGTTCACCAGAATCGGTTTCTTTCTGGCCATAATCGCCCTATGGTGGTGGGCTAACAGCAGAATATGTAAGCCGTTAAATGGTTTGATTTATTCATCTCATCGAGCACTTTCAGGTCATGATTTTGAGGCGACTAGGCGAGCCCCCACTGAAATATTAGAGTTAAGCAACGATTTTAAACACTTAACAGAGACCTTATTTCATCAAGCGTCACACGATCCGTTAACAGAGTTACAAAATAGGCGTGCGTTCGAGCGCAACCTAAAACAAGTCATTCACGACAACAAGCAAAACTACTTTTTATGTTTTATCGATTTAGATTATTTTAAAACAATTAATGATACATGCGGCCATGCAGCGGGAGATGAGATCCTTGTTAGTGTTGCACGTATTTTAAAAAGTAATGTACGCAGCAATGATATTGTCGCACGGCTCGGGGGAGATGAGTTTGCCATTCTCATATTAGATTGTCCTTTCGAGAAGGCCCTACAAATTGCAAACAATATCAAAGAAAATATACGTAACCTAACTTACCATTGGGAAGGGGAAACCTTTCATCTAAGCGCTAGTATCGGCGTCGCCCCAAAAGTAAAGAATAACAGCACGACAGATTTACTCAATGCTGCGGATGTTGCCTGTGGTTTAGCAAAAAGTGAAGGCCGCAATACCGTGCGTCTATACGATGCAAGCCAAGAGCAGGTCAATCTCAAACAACACGATATTCTATCCGTTCATCAAATCAATAACGCCTTAAAAAATGACCAATTTATCCTCTATAAACAAGATATTATGCCGTTACAAAATACACAGGTTGGGCGCTATTTTGAAGTATTGCTGCGCATGAAAGGGATGGATGGAAAGATCATTAGCCCTGCGAGCTTCTTGCCCATCGCTGAACGCTACCGATTAACAAGCCAAATTGATACTTGGGTAGTCAGCGCCGTTTTCGCGCATTTTCGTCAAAACCAAGCTCAACTTGAAAATACCGCGATGATTTTTATCAATTTATCCGGTCATTCTATGAATGATCACGAATTAGAAACCTTCATTATCGACAAGGTGATAAAAGGCGGGATCCCCGCCAATAAATTATGCTTTGAAGTGACTGAGACGGTGGCTATCGCCAATATAAAGCGCGCTAAACTTTTTATCGAAAACATAAAAAAACTAGGCTGTTGCTTTGCCTTAGATGATTTTGGTAGTGGCCATTCTTCTTATGCTTATCTTAGAGAGCTGCCCACGGAGAAAATTAAAATCGACGGTACAATCATCGCAAATATGATGGATAACCCGCTAGATTACACCACAGTAAAATCTATTTGCGAGATAGCCAAAGCAGCCAATCAAGAAATTATTGCCGAATTCGTCGAAAACGAAAAAACCGTGGACGCTTTAACGAAACTAGGAGTGGATTTTGCTCAGGGGTATCATTTTAACCGCCCAAGTGAATTACGCTAAATAATGCGTGTTACGCATGGACACAAAGGAAAAAGCCGCGACATGTGAAACATGCTGCGGCCGGGGATAATACGACAGTTCACTAGGCTGTCCAAATGTTAGTCGCTAAAAATAGGCAAAAAGTTTAATTGAATTTAAAAAATTTTTATAATGAAGATTTAATTATCCAAATCCAGTCTTCAATAACGTAATTTTTTTACCTACAGTAAGAAAGACTTATCTCTGTATTAGACTAAATATCAATACTTTTCATAGATTTACTTTTTGAATAATCTGCTGTTACGTTTTAGACTGATTGCATACAAAGTAATTGAATTTTCGCCCAATTCGATATCATCGAGAGAAATGAAAATACGTTTTTATCTCTCCCATCCACAACCAAGAGAGCATTATGTCAAACAGTACTTTTCGACTCATCACCCGCAGCGACTTTGACGGCTTAGTATGTGCCGCTTTGCTGAAAGATATGAACATGATTGACGATATTAAATTCGTTCACCCTAAAGACATGCAAGATGGCAAGATTGAGGTAGGTCCTAGGGACATTCTTACTAACCTACCTTATGTTTCAGGTTGCCACATGTGCTTCGATCACCATCACAGTGAAACCATGCGAAACGAAGCTCATGACAATCATGTCATTGACCCATCGGCCCCCTCTGCGGCTCGCGTGGTATATGATTACTACGGCGGTAAGAGCAAGTTTCCGAAAATTACTGATGAGTTGATGGATGCTGTCGATAAGGGGGATTCAGCCAACTTTAACCAGCAAGAAGTGTTAGATCCTCAAGGCTGGGACTTAATGAACTTTTTAATGGATGCACGCACGGGTCTAGGACGTTTCCGAGAGTTCACAATTTCTAATTACAATTTGATGATGGAGCTGATCGACTGTTGTTTAGACCTTAGCGTTGATGAAATTATTCAGCTTCCTGACGTACAAGAGCGTATCAAAATCTACCAAGAGCATCGTCCACTTGCAATTGAACAAATTAAACGCTGTGCGACGGTAAAAGATAACTTAGTGATTTTAGATTTAAAGGACGAAGAGCCTATCTACGCCACCAACCGTTTCATGATTTATGCCCTATTCCCTGAGTGTAATATTTCTATTCATAAAATGTGGGGATTCCAAAAGCAAAACGTGGTGCTAGCGATCGGCAAGTCTATATTGAACAAAAGCTCCAACACTAATATTGGTGAAGTGTGCTTAAAATATGGTGGCGGCGGACACGAGAACGCCGGTACTTGCCAAATTCCCACAGATAAAGCGGACGAGGTATTGCAAGAAGTTACGCAGAAAATTAATCGAGATGGTTAATTAAAACTTCACCAATTAGGCCTGCATTTGCAGGCCAATCTCTTCTAGTAAATCAAATATACCCGTTTCATCTACCGTTATTTCATTATCATGGCCATTACTTTCACTGGTGTTTGCATACCCAGCTGAATGAGCCGCATATCGATTCTGAGTATACATATCACAATTTTCGACAATATCATCATCGATATGAAACGCATCATTATGCAACGACAATGGTTGCGGGTGCATCGCCAACCACAACTGAGCACTACGAATGCCATCGGCATGCAGAATCTCAGTCGTGGTATCGGCCAAAAGCCAGTCTTGGGCATGGGCTTGTAACTGGCTTTCTGGGTAATATGAGGTAATCTCCTCTTCGACCCCGCTGGTTTCAGTGTTTACCGAGCCAATTCGCGGGCGAGCTAATATATCTTGCTGCAGCATAGATAACAGTAAAGCGAATTTTCCCCCTTGCTGTGACGCACGGTTAAGCGCTCCGCTAAATTCAAGATCTAACGAGGTCTGATTAACCGCTTGCTTGTTTTGCGTCGCTTGAGTTTCCTGCAAACCTAGATCACCAATAGTTCCCCCTATAAAAAAGGAGGATATGAGAATGATTAATTAACTAGGTTATCGCGCGAAAACGCTGATTCTTGAGGGATACGACGGGGAAAGTTATCAATGAAAGTGACTGATGTTGAGCGTCGACATTCGCAAAAGCACATGCCCACTAGTTATTCACCCTTTGAAGTTTCGCTTCTTTAGCGCTTAGGAACTAATAATGCTGGATCAATTCGCACGTTCATCCAGTTCATTCGCCAATCCAAATGCGCACCAGTGACACGCCCTGTGGCGCCTATTTCAGCCACCAATTGCCCCTGATTTACGATGTCTCCTTCTTTCACTAATCCTTTGCTTAAATGCAAAAAAGTAGAAGAAACCCCTAGCCCATGATCGATAATCATCGTACCGCCAGAATAATACATATCAGGCACAAACAGGGTGACCACACCATCAGCTGGGGCGTAAACAGGTGTGCCCGTTGGCGCAGCTACGTCCACACCGTAATGGGGGCGTTTCGGCTGACCGTTGAGTACGCGTTGACTCCCATACACACCGCTAATAGGCCCTTGGGCAGGCCATATAAAATCTTGAGAGAAGTCGGTTCGCACGTCACGACGAGCGCGCGCGGCTGCAACTTGTACATTATCTTGACGGATTCTCTCTAGTACCTCTTGAGGAGGAGAAACCATTTTACTGGCTAGGCCATCAATACGTTGTATATCGTATTCTCGCGAAGTTAATTTGAGGTTTTTCTCATGATGATTGCCTTCTGGGTCGCGCCATGTGAGCTGATGTTCTAACTTGGCATCACGATTAAACCCAAAGACAAAGTGACCATCATCACTTATCAATATTGGTTTTCCGTCTAACCAGATTTCACTGCCTGAAGGGGCGCTGCCCCTAAGTAAACTGCCCTGAGTTAACTCTCCTCGCAGCTCTAACATTTCGGCCTGAGCACCCATCATAAACATTAGGTTGATAAACGCCCCAAAAATATATTTATGCATAGGCTATGGCACCTTTTCCAACACCTTCAAACGCAAACACCTTAAATTCACTCTCAGGCACTAAACGCTTTTGTTCATCAGCAATAAATTGTGCAAGGCATTCAACAGTCGTATCTGTATCAACCATTTCTGTTTCAGCTTTCGGAATAGCCAACTCAAACCAACCTTGAGAAGACTCATAACCAAATAAATAATGTTCTGTAAAATCAGTATCACTCTTTACAAAGTTAACCTTGTCAGCGCTAACTAAATCTTCATTAGAGCCCACGTATATATCGCACCAACGCTCTGCCCAGTACTGTTGCCATTCTTGGCTTTCATGTTGGTTTTCAATGATGGTAATTTTCGAACGATGGCCATGAGCTATCCTCTGACAATTGCCATCGTGTTTTTTCAAACCATGGGTATAGTGGTAGTACGGCGTCGTTATCACTTCTGCGCGCAGCGCTAACTCTAACCCTGCAACGTTATCAGGCAAGTGGGTAGCAATAACTTGTTTTAAATATTGGCTAACCGATGACATAGTCACGTGCTTCGAATACACGAAAGCGTATGCTTCTGAGGGGCAGTTAAGATGAATAGAACGTCCATCTGGGCGCATAAAATCCACACTCACTCTGTCATTTTTTTCGTCTCGCAGAATATGGCTATATTCATGCTCAACGGGGATCAGCAATTTATGGTCGACATATTCATCAATCAAATGCTTAAGCTGCTTTTTAACCTTAGAAAAATCGAGCACCATGCTCTCTTCATTTAAATCGCCGTCTAATACGACGTCGACTATCCAACTTTCTCCCACCATGCCGCGCTTAGGGCACAGATAAGAAAAATCCATAACGGTTAAATCGTTAACGAATAATTGCATAAAACAGACTAAATACCTTAGTTAACACAATGAGTGTTGAGAAAATGAGTAGTATATTACGAGCTTAGTATATCTCGGGTATGAAACTTTATCATGTGTTTACACCAGCCATGCTCTTCACGCTGGTGTATTTTCGACCTAATAGACAGTTACTTTTGAGCCTTCAACAACTGATCCTTCAAATTTGGCGGAATTCCCTTAATCATCAATGTGTCTGAGCCTGCATCATAATGCACACGTTCTCCATATAAATTGCGTTCAAAACTCAAGCTAATACCGCCCCCTTGTCCACTAAATTTTGCTAGCGTTTTCAGCGCACTACGATCCGCTTGAAAGGTTTCTTCAATGGGCGTTTCACTGTTCGCGACGAACTGATAGAAGTCATCCCCCTCTGGTTCTTTAGGAAGCTTATCGGCTAATTCTTTAAGCTGAATGTCTTCACCAGCATCAAGTTTCTCTTTGTAATACTCAGAAACAGTTTTGCGAGTTGCATTCTTTTCGCTGGCATCCATTTGTTCTGAGGCTAAGTATTCATCCACCGAATTAAGCAACTGTTTATTCTGCTGTTTAATATCAACGAGTTCTTCACACCCTAAAAATTGCATAAAGAAGTCTGACACCTTGCGCCCCATTCGGCCTTTAATAAAGCTGATATATCTATTTTGCTCAGGGGTTGTTGATAGCTGGGTAAGGTCGATACGTACCGCAAGCTGCATTTTAGCTAAATCTAAGTGGTCACTGCTGCTCAGCTCTAGTTCACGGTTAATTTCAACGTGTTGCTTGGTGTTTAAAATGGCTATCATCAAGTACTCAGTGGCCAGGAACTCATAATGGCTAAACACCACAAAGCCCGTTTCAATACTTGCCATGTCAGCCATGGTTTTTTTCAGCATCTGACTGCTTTGAATACTAAAATCAACAAAGGTCTCGGGATCACTAAGCATGGCTGTTAAATGCGCTTGAAACGGACTGACTGGAATATCTTCACCCTCTTCGTCTTTGGCGGGCTCAGCACCTTGCTCTATAAAACCACCGACCCCTTTACCCGGCTTTGTATTAAAAGCATGGTTAATTTGCTGGGCGAGGTCTTCTATTTCTGGGGTGACAGAAAAACAGCTATCACGCGGTACAAGCGTTAATTGCTGCTGTTCATTGATCGCTAATTGATGTACCACAAAATGGCGAATGAGTGCGCTCACGTTGGCTCCTTTATCTTAATTAAGGGTTTGTGCTTAAAAAGCGTAAACCTAAAATGGTTCTTGTTGGACGAATTACGCCCTTTTCAATGACTATTTATCTACCTACACTGCGCATTACTCGCATTTTGAGCGGACCATTGTTACTATCTCGCCATTACTATTGAGAGAAAAAATATGCCTCAAAATTCTAAATATTCGGATACCCAATTCGAAAACCTTATGCACGACATCATCATCGCACTGGAAAAGCACCAAGCCGGACGAGATTTATCATTGATGGCATTGGGTAATGTCATCACAAACATTTTTATGCAACAGGTCAACGAAAGTCAGCGAAGTGAAATGGCTGATAAGTTTACACAAGTACTTTTAAAAAGTATCAATGCTAAATAGATAAATTCATGATTTTAACAGAAACGCCTAGACGTAAATTAGTCACACAGTTAGTTACTTGGGGTCATTGGTTTGCGCTTTCAAATATGATTCTGGCGATCGCGATTGCCAGTGTGTACATATTTAGCTCGCCTGCTCCTGAGACACCATTGGGGATCATTTATTTACTGTCCAACTGGATCAGTCATATCGGGTTTCTGACTTTCTTTGGGTTTATCATTCTCATTCTGCCTCTGTGTTATCTAGTGCCAAATGCCCGTACGGTTAAGGTCATTAGTGCAATTTTGGCAGCAGTGGCCTTGGCCATGTTGGGCTTTGATGCATTGCTATATAACAAGTATGGGGTGCATTTAAGTTTCTCTACCGCGGAAATGCTCAGAAGTGAGGCTAACGTCGCACGTTCGGTATTTAGCTGGCAGAGATGGGCATTCTTTTTTCTGATCTTTTTGTTCTGGTTATCGGCCCAGTTAGTGCTAGCCAATGCCCTGTGGAAGCGCGTGGCGCGCTTGCAAAAGCGTAAACTTGCCTTGCCCATTAGCAGCTTTTTCGTCGTGTGCTTTGTGTCTAGCCATGCACTGCATATTTGGGCTGACGCAAACTTGTATCATCCTATCGTTCAACAAGACGATCTGTTCCCTTTGTCTTATCCTGCGACAGCGAAAACACTAATGTCACGTTATGATTTACTCGATAGAGACAACTACGAACAGCGTCTTGAACTACAATTTGATGATCGAGTTAGTCAAATCAACTATCCATTGTCCCCTTTGTATTGCTCCGTTTCTGGGCAAAAGAAAGTCTTATTGTTAGTCAATACTGATGCACCAACTAGCGCTTTTCAGGCACCATTAGCCCATAGCATACCGCTTTATGCAGGCCAATCTTCTTCTGCTGATAATCAGCGTAGTTATTTGTTTGGACTGCCCGAGCTTTATCATTCTGTGCTAGCAAAGGAAACGCCTATTCTGCTTGATTTGCCTTCAGCGTTAGGGCTGAAGGTTGGAATATACGCCAGTGAATTAGACGCGGGCAAACAAAGCAAGCAGTTTAGTCAGCAATGGTCTGACTTTGAACAAGGAATAATCTCAGCGGCAACCCATCTCGCCGTTGGTTTTACAAACAGTGAGCAGCTCAGCGCGATACTCGCTACTCCGCAAGTAATGCAGCAGTATCAGGTATTAGCCGTAACGGGAAATGACCATGGCGGCAATAGCCTGTTCAGTAATACTGAGCTATTTGCTGACTTTGCCAGCAGCGAAGATTTAGCCCCAACCATACTGAATTTACTGGGTTGCAACGCACCTACGCAAAACTACAGTACGGGTCGAGATTTAAGTCATCCTGGCCGTGACTGGTTAGTGACAACCCATGAACGCATGGTTATCGTTATGCAAAACGATAAACGCATTGAAGTCTCTAGTAACGGCAACAGCAAAGTTTATAACTTGTTAAGTGGCAAAGAGTTAGCAGATGAAGCTGATACTCGGTTGCTAAGCCAAGCCATAAAACGCTTAAGCAGTTTTGCGACGAACCCTTAAACACTGGACCCTAAACACTGGACCCTAAACACTGGACCCTAAACACTGGACCTTGAGAATTTCCTAAGCCTGCAAATGCAGGCTTTTTTGTGCCCTTTATCCAGCTTTGCGCAACAAGCGTAACGAAAAATGCGCACTGACATGCGTTAATAGCGCCTTAATACGTTGGGTATTTTCCACCGACGTAGACCAGTAGTATGGCGTCATCATCAATAGGTTCATGCGCATCTCAGGGGTGGCTAAATCAAACGAAAAGGTTAAGGTTTCTTCATGGGCAAGTTCAAAACCACTTGGTACAGCGGGTGACGCTTTGTGCTCAGCAGGTGCTGCATACACACACGCTTTTAGCTCAGCTAAATGTTCAGGAGCAGGGTTTACTTGTAACCACATGCCGTTGTCAGCCAGAATACGTAAAATTTCCGCCTCACTACTTGGCGCGAACACTTGGATAACAGCATGCTGGGTTGCATTCGGCACAGGAATAGCAAAACTACTGGCAACACAAAATGCACTTTCAGGGTACTTTTTCGCTGCTTTTTGCACTGCAACCTTAGAAATATCTAACCCAGCGCCCATGGTTTTTACATTTGAAGATCCGGCGTTGAGTGCCGTTAAAATACGCTGTAAATAATAACCTTCACCACAGCCCGCATCGAATAGTGAAGATACGGCATCTAGATCAGTCTCACCGGAAGAGTTGCTGGCTAAATAGGTCGCCAATAATTCGGCCATTCTGCTCGCTAATGGCTGGTAATGTCCTTGCTCCAAAAATGCGCGTCTAGCGTTGACCATCTGCTTATTATCACCCGGCTCTTTGCTATTTTTATGCTGAGCAAGCAGTAAGTTAACGTAGCCTTCCTTTGCCATATCATAGGTATGCCCAGCGTCGCATCTATACGTACGTCCAGTTAAAAGTAACGGTGACTGACAAGCAGGGCAAATCCACATGGTATTTCTCAGATAATTAAAAGGCGCAGTGTAGCAGAATATACCTTTGCTTATGCGCCCAAAGTCAGGGTTGTCGATTAATTAACGCCAAGTTTAACCTGTGCAATATGACGCTTTACAAATCGGCTGTACGCCCACGTCATCGCCCACAGCCATGCTCCGCCGATAGGGATCACCCAGAATGCAGTCACTAACGGCGCATAATGCGCCCAAAGCCCAGTACTAAATGAAGCAACCTGCACGCCAATCGATGAACCAATAACACATAGGCCTGAAATAATCGGCCCTTTATCGCTATCCACGTCCATTGCGGCCGAAAGCATCAGCGGGAACAAGCCTCCAAGCCCTAGGCCCAACATGAAATTACCCCACGACATCACCACTGGATCAACGGCTAATTTAATCATAAAGCTGCCTGTTACCATGATGGTGGCTAAAATTAGCATCAATCGATGGGAGGTCAGCCATTTAAGCAATAAAGCAAACACAAGGCGGCTGACCACCATACCAGCGGTAAAAAAGGCGAATACTAAACGCGACTGCTCACCGCTAAAGCCGTGACCATTTTGTGCATAACTTACAAACCAATTGGCGTTACCAAACTCTACCATGCCGTAGCCAAAAGCAGCGAGAGCCAAAAATATAAACACCGGACGGCGAATTATGTCCCCATAAGATAGACTTTTACGGTTTTTCTTTGCCTCTTCTGGAGCGACAAGTTTTTTACCTTGATGAGCCACGCGCCAGGTATAAACAGCCAGAACTAACATACCAACAGCTAATATACGCAGTGGCCAGCGCCAGTCATGCTCAATTAAATACAAACCAGACACATAAAACGGTGCGGCCAACGTGCCAAGACTAAACATAAAATCCATGAAGCCCATCATGGCAGAGCGCCGCTCAACATGTAGGCGCGCGATCACGGTATGCCCTATGGTGAATAAGCTCGACGCGAACATCCCCAGCACCAGCGCACCAACAAGCAACCATAACCAATGTTGCACAAATGAAATAGCCAGCAACAAGAGCAATACGCAAAGAAGCAGCACCGCAAAGAGCGACATAAAATCAAACTTTTGTGCGTATTTGCCACCCAATATAGCGCCGAGGATCATGCCTATCGATATCAAAGTAAAAAAGGCCCCACTGACTACTTCATTCATAGCAAGGTTTTGTGCTAAGTCGGGCAGCAACACTCCCCATAAGATAAACACCATGCCTAGGAAGAAAAACCCAGCAAAGATGACAGACGTAGCTGCGCGGCGATCCATAAATACTCCGAATAAAACCTATTGAACAAAGATGACTGTAAATGACCTGCTTCCTGAATTTCTGTTCCAGGTGCAATAATTGTCCGCAAGGTAACCAGCATATACCCTTAGTTGCAATGCTAATTATTCAAATTTTCGCTGAATTAGTGCATATCGACAAATTTGCAAAGCAATGTTAACGGCAAATCCACAAACCACTCAAATTGCTAACAGACCTGCGTTGAAAATTAATCGTTTTTTTGAATCTATCACTATGGCGCGAGAACAAGAACACAAAATAAACTCTCAAATTTGATACGTTAGTTATTCGGATAAACTCACTAGCTTGCTACAATCTATAACTGCCCCACTTCGGTGGTGATTTACTAGGAGTGTTTGCTTGAATACCTTTACCTGCCAGTGCGCTAATACCTTGCATTTTGCTAACTCAAAATGTGTCTCGTGCGGGTTAATGCTTGGTTTTATTCCAGACGAAGCAAAACTGAGCGCTTTTACCACGAACCAATATGGAAACTTGCAAGCCTCCTGCAACGGCAAGCTTTACCGAAAGTGCAAAAATTACGCAGACCATGATGTCTGCAACTGGATGGTCAGTTACGACGATAACCATGAATATTGCATTTCTTGTCGATTGAATGAAGTGATCCCCAATCTAGCCGATTCAGATAATCTAACCCTTTGGTTTCGATTAGAACAAGCAAAACGTCGTCTACTATATAACGTGATCACGCTCGGCTTGCCCATAGAAGGTAAAAGCCCGAATAACCCCACCGGTCTAGGGTTTGCATTTTTGCAGGACGAGCTTGAAGACCAATATGGCAACGAGCTTACTGTTAAAAACTTTGTGACCACAGGTCACGCCAGCGGCCTAATCACCATCAATATCAACGAAGCGGACCACAGTAGCCGTATAGAGATGCGCGAAAAAATGGGCGAGCGATACCGTACGCTCGTTGGGCATTTTAGGCATGAATCCGGTCATTATTATTGGGATCGATTAATCGCGCATAGTGATAAGATTAACGAATTTCGTCGCTTGTTTGGCGATGAACGCCTAAGTTACGTAGATTCAATGCGAGAATACTATAAGCATGGGCCATCTAATAATTGGCAAAATGTATGGATCAGCGCTTACGCAAGCATGCACCCATGGGAGGATTGGGCAGAAACTTGGGCCCATTACTTACATATGATTGATACGTTAGAAACAGCAAACGATTTCGATTTCTCCGTAGCGGGTAACAAAATAGCCAATCCGATCCCATCAAGTGAAATTCACGATCAAGTATATATCGCGTCGAGCTTTACCCATTTATTCGATAACTGGTGCCAATTGACCAAGGCCCTTAACGGGCTAAATCGCAGTATGGGGCTAGATGATGCCTATCCGTTTGTTATTTCTATTACCGCGCTGGATAAACTTCGCTTTGTACATGAAGTCATATCCAATAAAGATTATTAGCGATTATATTTATCCCAATCGAGCTTGGGTAACTGGTTAAAAGCTGATTTTATGCCGTTGTTCCACTGAGCTTGAATCGATAGATAATCCTCGCTGTTCGCACTTAAAACCAAATGTTCAGGAGATTGAAACACATCTCGCCTGTGCAAAGAAAGTTCTATCGGCGTCCCCACAGATACATTGCTACGCATCGTCGAATCGAGAGATATCACCGCGCAGCGCGCAGCATCAGATAGAGAAATATCGGCGCTAATTATCCTATCCAAAATCGGTTTGCCATATTTGCTCTCACCAATTTGAAGATAAGGCGTTTCAGCAGAAGCAGAAATAAAATTACCTTGCGGGTAAATGAGGTAAATCTCGCAAGGTTGTCCTTTTATTTGACCACCCAATATGAAGCTAGATTCATTACTACCATTTGAGTTTTCAAACGCCTTACCATGGGTACGTTGCTCATGCTGACTCAATCTACCAATGTACTCGGCAACTTCATGCAAGTATTTTCCCTGACTGATATCGAACTTAGCCTCAGGATCGTCTAAGTCTCGCTTAATCCCATTGACTACGGCTTGAGATGTGGCCAAGCTACCAGAGGTAAGTAACGTCAACACACGATTATCATCAAATACAAATCGACTCATTTTACTGTACGTCGCGACGTAATCGACTCCAGCATTGGTGCGAGAATCAGACGCGAAAACAAGGCCATCGTCCACACTTATCGCTAAACAATATGTCATACTTATTTACCTAAACTATTCGCTACCGTGGCGAGAGAAAGCCTGCCTGATTATGGCTCTTGATTTGAAATGAAGCCAATATAAACGTCAAGACGTTTTTGTATCAAATTCACACTAAAGTCGTATACTAAATGAGCAACTAACAAGATGGAGAGCTCAGTATGCCGATTGATTGGAATAAATACGACACGGGTCCGTTTCACGATGAGTTAGTAGAAACCTCAGGGAGACCAAGAGGTTATGCAAAAGAATTATGTAAATTCATTCAAAACCTATCTGATGTAGAACTACAAGAATATAAAGCGGGTGCCGATTCCGCTATCAAAGTCATGGGGATCACGTTTCGCGTGTACAACGACGAAGAAGGCTCCATAGACAGAGCCTGGCCGTTCGACATTGTGCCGCGCTTAATTGAACTCAAAGAGTGGCAACAAATAGAAAAAGGGTTAAAGCAAAGGGTCAAAGCCCTCAACATGTTTATAAACGATCTGTATAACGAGCAAAATATTGTAAAAGACGGAATATTTCCTGAAGCCTTATTAACCCATTCAAAAAACTTTCTCCCGCAATGTAAGGGAGTGACCCCACCACTTGGTATTTGGGCGCATATCTGTGGCTCAGATTTAGTCCGTGATCAACACGGCACTGTGTATGTACTCGAAGACAACCTACGCGTGCCTTCAGGGGTCTCATATATGCTTGAAAATCGACAAGTAATGAAGCGCGTATTTCCTGAAATGTTCAAACAGTACGACATTTTACCAGTAGACAATTACCCCTCCGATTTATACGACATGCTTGCGGCGTTATCTCCTCGGAACATTCCCGAGCCAGAGATTGTTGTACTAACCCCAGGTATTTATAATTCAGCGTATTTTGAACACGCTTATTTAGCCCAACAAATGGGTGCTGAATTGGTAGTGGGCGATGATTTAGTGGTTGAAGACGACAACTGCGTATACATGCGAACCATTAATGGACTGAGCCGCGTGGATGTTATTTACCGGCGCATCGATGACGCCTTTATCGACCCCGAGGTATTCAATCCTGAATCAACTTTAGGGGTACCCGGTCTTATGCGCGCCTGGAAATCAGGGAATGTCGCCCTAGCAAATGCACCGGGTTCAGGTGTAGCGGATGATAAAGTAGTGTATAGCTATGTACCGCAAATTATTGAATATTATTTGAACGAAACGCCACTGCTTTCAAACGTCCCCACCTACCGCTGTGTTAACCCAGATGAAAAAGAATATGTGCTAGCAAACATTGAGAAGATGGTGGTCAAACCGGCTAACGAATCCGGCGGATACGGCATGCTAATTGGTCCCCATGCAAGTGCCAAAGAGCACGAAGCGTTTCGTCAATTGATCAAAGATGACCCTCGAAATTATGTGGCTCAACCTATGTTATTGCTCTCTACGGCTCCCACTATGGTGGGAAATACCGTAGAAGGGCGGCACCTTGACTTACGGCCATTTATTCTTAGCAGCCAAGAGGTAAAAGTGACTATGGGCGGCCTTACACGTGTCGCGATGATCAAAGGCTCAACCGTGGTAAATTCATCCCAAGGGGGTGGCAGTAAAGACACATGGATCGTTGATATGGAGGGCTCCTAATATGTTATCTCGCGTCGCTAGTAATTTATGTTGGTTAGGCCGCTATTTAGAGCGCGCCGAAAATACCGCTAGGCTTATAAACGTTAATTCTAACCTGCTATTAGATTTACCCAAAAGTATCGTATTGGGTTGGGAACCACTCGTTGACATTGTATCCGACAGAACTGCGTTTTATGCAATCTATGATGTCGCTGACGAACATAATGTATTGAGATTTCTATTACATGGCCCAAATAATCCGTCATCGATCGTCAGCTCATTAGAATTCGCACGAGAGAACGCTAGAACCATTCGGGAAATTATTCCAAGGGAAGTATGGGAACAAATCAATGAGTTATACCTCTACGGTCACGAAAATTACTCCAAAGCCTTAGTGCGACGCTCACGTTATGAGTTTCTCACTGAGGTGATAGAATCGGTGCAGAAAATAACCGGAATACTCGCCGGCACTATGACTCAAGATGAAGGCTATCATTTTTTAAAAATTGGTCGCAATTTAGAACGGGCTGACATGACCACGCGAATCATTGATGTGCGCTCTGCATCATTACTACCTGAAACAGAAACCGAGCAATCAGCGTTTGAAAATTTACAGTGGATGAGTGTGCTAAAGTCATTAACCGCTTACCAAATGTACCGCCGAGAAATGCGCCTAAGAATTCGCAGACCAGATGTTTTAAAGTTCCTGTTACTTGAAGAACGTTTTCCTCGGTCACTACTTCACGCGCTACAAGAAGTGGGAAGATGCGTGCAAACCCTACCTAACTACGCGGAGACTAAAACGGAAATTGAACGTGTTGAAAAGATGCTAATGGACGCCAATCCACAATCGCTTATTCAAGATAAGCTGCACCACTTTATTGACGATGTGCAACTTGGCATCAATCACGTGTTTAATAAATTAGAAGAGACCTATTTCTAATTACCAACCCAATGCTCTGCAATAAAAAAGCCCGCTAAACGTAGCGGGCTTTCTCATAATTGATGTGCTGGGCTACTAGCCTTTGTAGCGTTGCATCACCAAAGTACAGTTTGTGCCACCAAAGCCGAAGCTATTTGACATAACCGTATTTAACTTGGCATCACGGGTTTCCGTCACCACGTCCATACCTTGTGCCGCTTCATCTAAGGTTTCAATGTTGATAGAAGGCGCAATAAAGTCGTTCTCCATCATCAGTAAACTGTAGATAGCCTCGTTAACACCCGCAGCACCTAAAGCGTGACCTGTCATCGCTTTCGTTGCACTCAGTGGTGGTACTTTATCGCCGAACACTTCACCGATAGCCCAGAGTTCTTTTACATCGCCTACAGGAGTCGACGTACCATGCGTGTTGATATAATCAATTGGTTCATCTACGCCGTTCATTGCTTGTTGCATGCAACGAATAGCGCCTTCACCTGAAGGTGCTACCATGTCCGCACCATCTGATGTTGCGCCGTAACCTACGATTTCACCGTAAATTTTCGCACCACGGGCCAGGGCATGCTCTAGTTCTTCAACCACAACCATACCACCGCCGCCAGCACCAACAAACCCATCACGGTTTGCATCATAGGTACGAGACGCCGTGCTTGGGTTGTCATTGTATTTAGTTGAAAGTGCGCCCATGGCGTCAAATTCCATTGATAAAGTCCAATGAAGCTCTTCGCCGCCACCAGCAAAAATAATGTCTTGCTTACCTAGCTGGATTTGCTCTAGGGCATTGCCAATACAGTGGGCACTGGTTGAACAGGCCGAACTAATTGAGTAGTTAACCCCTTTGATTTTAAACGGCGTGGCTAAACAAGCAGACACAGTACTGCCCATGCAGCGTGTGACCATATAAGGGCCAACACGACGTAAACCTTTTTCACGTAATATATCGACTGCGCCAACTTGATGCTGAGAAGACGCACCGCCTGAGCCGGCAATGATACCGGTGCGAACGTTTGAAACCATTTCTGGTGTCAAACCTGAATCTTCTACCGCTTGCTGCATGGCTATGTACGCATAACCAGCTGCATCGCCCATGAAGCGCAGCGTTTTACGATCAATATGCTCAGATAGGTCAAGATTAACCTTGCCCCAAACATGGCTGCGCATGCCATTTTCAGCAAATTCTTCAGAATAAGTGATGCCAGAACGCCCTTCTCTAAGAGATTTCGTGACTTCAGTTTTGTTGTTACCAATGCTAGAAACAATGCCTAGCCCGGTGATAACCGCTCTTCTCATGATAAACCCTTCAAGCAAAAAATTGCCGCTTTTAAAATTGCCGCATATGGTAACGATTTTCGCGTTGTAACTGGTCTGCTCTTTTACATTGAGCAATTATGCACAACGGCTGTACAACACATCGTTACCGGTTAGGAATAGCAACGCTATTTGGTTAACACTATTTGGTTTGTGTAGACTGTTTGGCTTGTCCAGATAGTTACCTTAAACTATCAGGCTTTTGAAGACTAGCCCAAGCATACTCGGAGACCTCCAGGATTGACCATTAAAACAGCAGATATTCAGTTTAACGCTGACGGCACACCCGTCGCCACAGATTTCGACGATGTTTATTTCTCTTCGTCTGATGGCGCGCAAGAAACGCAGTACGTCTTCTTGCATAACAATCAGCTTCAATCTCGCTGGCAACATTGGACAAAGCCGACCTTTGTCATTGCCGAAACAGGATTCGGCACTGGGCTCAATTTATTAGTCACATTGGCTGCATTCAAAGACTACTTGGCCCAAAACCCCGCTAGCACCTTTACTCTGCATTTTATCAGTACCGAAAAATATCCACTTAGCCATACTGACTTAGTCCAAGCGTTGGGTGCATTTGTTCAATTCAAAGATAGTGCTAACGCATTAATTGCTCAATATCCAATGCCGCTTAATGGCTGTCACAGAATGGCATTTTTGAACAATCGCGTGATTGTCGACTTGTGGCTAGGCGATATTCATGACTCATTGCCCCAATGGCAGACCAATGAAAGCGGCTTAGTAGACGCTTGGTACTTGGACGGTTTTGCGCCAAGCAAAAACCCTCAAATGTGGTCGACGCAATTATTTGAACAGATGGCCCGTTTAGCAGCAAAAGATTGCACCTTTGCCACCTTTACCGCCGCGGGTTTTGTAAAACGCGGATTGCGTGATGCTGGCTTTGTGGTAGAAAAGCGCAAAGGTCATGGGCGCAAGCGAGAAATGCTCGCAGGATATATCGCCCCCGAATCAGATACGCAAATCAATCGCCAACAAGCCAGATATTATCAACGAGGCGCTTATATCCATCCAGTTGATGAAAGTGTTAACAAGGCAAAATGCGGTCATGGCTTAAAGCCTAAAGTCGCGATTATTGGTGCTGGCATAGCAGGGGCCACTACCGCCTATGCCATGGCGCAAAAAGGTTATCACTGTGATGTATATTTTAAAGAAGCTGAGCCCGCACAAGGCGCCTCGGGTAATCCTCAAGCAGGCTTCTACCCGCAACTGAATGTGGATGCCAGCAACGCTAGTCAAATTAACGCTCATAGTTTTATATATGCCGCCAATCAGTATCGGCAACTATTATCTCAGGGGTTTGGCTTCGCCCATCAGTGGTGTGGCGTGTTGCAGCTTGGTTTTAAACCCGCATTAGCCCAACGCTATGCAAAACTAGCTGACAATCAATTATGGCCCCCAGCCCTTGTCCGCTATGTAGAAGCAAACGAAGCAAGCAGGCTAGCAAACTGTGAAATCCCCTACGGTGGTCTTTTTATGCCCTTAGGTGGTTGGATAGATCCTGCGCAGCTAGTCACCGCGTTATTTAACGCTGCAGCACGCTTGAGCAAGGTCACATTGCACAGCCACCACTGCCTTAGCGAACTAGAACAAAAAGCAAAAAGTAGCAACACATCGCCACCTCAGCCTTGGCAACTACGTTTCAACCAAACAGCTAACAAGGCAAGCATAAATAGCGTAGAAGCAGATATTGTGATTTATGCAACGGGAGCGCAAAGTCATGAGTTACCACACCTCACTGATTATCCGCTACGTATGGTTCGCGGTCAGGTTGAAGCGATTCCCACTCAGCCCGCTCTCAGTGAACTTAACACTGTGCTGTGTCATAAAGGCTATTTAACCCCCGAATACAATGGACAACACGCCTTAGGCTCAACCTATGTAAAAGACGACTTAAACACTGAGTACCGGCACAGCGAGCAAGATAAAAACCTAGCCACTCATTATCAGTCACTGGCGAAGTGCAACTGGGCACAAGACGTCGTTGGCAACGCACATGGCCGGGCAGCCGTGCGCTGTAGTTCACCAGATCATCTGCCCTTAGTGGGCGCGTTAGCCGATATACGTAAACAAAAAACAGAATTAAACGATTTATACAAAGCCTTGCCGCTAAACTATTACCCCAAAGCCAGTGATATGCAGAATCTATTTATGCTCACTGGGCTTGGTTCTCGGGGCCTGACCACCGCTCCGTTAATGGCCGAAGTACTCGCAAGCCAAATTAGCGGTCACCCTCTGCCCTTGGCCAACGATTTGCTGAATGCATTAAATCCGAATCGTTTTTTGATCCGTCAGTTGATCCGCCGAGAAATATAAGAAATGCATTGTTAGCTGTTAGTCTTTGTCAGAGAACAGCCTAAAGCTCTGCTTTGGCAAATAACCTGTCCCACAAAGCTGAAACCTGCGCTTGATCTTGGCCTTCAACCTCATTGTTGGCATAGGCTTTTTCTAAACTGGTTAGCATGTAGCTATTCATTGTTGCCAATGAATAGTCATCTAATGCCAACGCATTGCTGGTCACAAGCGAAAAATGCCCAGTTAAATAACTGGCAATAAACAATTCTTGATCACTTCCATCAACGACTACGCTATCGAGGTATTCCTGAGTTGAATCGACAAACTCATCGAACGTTTGTTTTGCTGCATCACTGTTTACAGAACTACTCATATACCTAGTTGAATTCCTATATTTGGGTTGGTTTAAAATTTGGCTATGGGATATAACACCTGATCTTTGTAACCCGTGGTAACACTGATGACACCTGCAAGCTGTGCATCTAAGTCTGCGTCCCCAGTATCGGCAATTAAGGGCTTACCGTTTAGTCCTTGAAGTTTGCTTTTAGTGGCAACCAACAGGAAATGTTCACGGCCAATTTGTTTGAGTACGTCAGGGCTAAGTTGTTGATTCCCCCTGCCGAATATATGCCCTTGGCCACCAATTAAGGTAATCACCAAGGTTGTAGCTTGATTTGTGGTGTATTCGAGCAATGCACTGGCAGTCACATCATGGGCAACAATTTGCTGATTCTGTACAAGGTCCACACCAAGCAAGGTATTGCTTACCCCTAACTCCTGCATGATAAAATCCACGGTAGAGCCAGAGCCCATGACAAACAAGCGCTCAGGGTGTTCTTCCATGAATTCAATCACATGGGCTGCAATATCGCTAAGCACGAGTTCATCAGATTCCTTACCGCCCATTTTCACTGCCTGAATATAGCGAAGCTCACTTGGCACGCGCATTTCACCATACTGGCGAGCATTGACGCGGCCTTGACGAAAAAGGGCCTCGTCTATGTCCATCACGGCGGCTTCTTGCAAGGTGACAATTTCCCCTTGAACCATCATGGCTACCACTCGACCTGCCGCCTGCGGCGTGACCGCATATACCCCAGAATGGATTTTACACCCTGCAGGCACACCCAGCACGGGTAATGACTCTCCGACAATGTGACAAACATTGCGCGCAGTGCCATCTCCACCAGCAAACAGCAGCAAATCAACGTTTTGCTGTTGCAGTAGCGTGGCGCAGCGCTCGGTATCTCGCGCCTCACTTTGGGCCGCTTGTTGTTGATACACCACTGTGTGTTCAAACCCCATTTCGGCAACAAGTGCTTCGCCCATCTCACCGCTTGCCGTATAAATATGCACCTTATCCTTCAAACTAAGGAGCTCTTCAAGTGCCAGGCGCGTGCGCGTATTTGCTAGCTTCGCTGCACCAAGAGCGAGGGCTTTTTCGCGGGTTTCAATCCCATCGCTGCCTTTTAAGGCGACACTGCCCCCAATACCTGCAAACGGATTGATCACCAAGCCAAGTTTAAAACTGGGTATGCTCATCACAGAAGCTCCTTACTTTGGCTATTAGCTCACTCATTAGGCAATCTAAACTGCTCAATGTTGAGCGCGGCTGTGCCATAAAATTCCATCAAAGCATCAATAAACAGCGCCGCTCGTGGGGGAAAGCCATCACGCAAATAACATAAGACTTGCTGATGAACATGTAAAGTAAACGCTTTGCTGTCGCCCTGTGCACCATTTAAGTTATCCGTACTGACTCGAAAACGCTTTTTTGCTGCCACTGAAAACGCCCATTCGATGGCTTGCGGCTTCACCTCAACTTTCTCAAACGCCCGTTGTTCATCTTCGCTGCGGCCATCGGGGCAATACCAATAGCCATAATCATTTAGCAACCGCCGCGCTTTGCCTGCGATGCACCAATGGGCAATTTCATGTAACGCGCTAGCAAAATAACCATGAGCAAAAATAACTTGATGAAAATCACACTGCTCGTTCGCTGGAATGTACTCTGGCTCGCCTTCACCTTTGATTAAGCGTGTATTTTCGCTTTCTTTAAAGGCAGCATTAAATAGCGCTATGACATCTTGATAGCGATGTAATTCTGCGCATTGTTCTCGACTTGGCGGGTCGCTAAGGTCGTTTAGATGGGTAAAAGCGGTAGAGGTATTCATTGGGCTGGCATTCTACCTAACCCCTGCCTATAAACTCAAGTGAGTAACAGGCTATTGTGTTAACTACCGCTTTGCGTCAAGCTAAAAGGAATTAACTCAGCATGTTAATTATCACCAACTTAACGCCCTCACCAACAAGGACTTATCATGTTTTCAGGCTTACTAAAACCACTGCTCATGGCGTCTTTTTTTAGCAGTCTTTCAGCCCACGCGTTCGACGTAACCTATACCTCAAAAGCCCCCGTCATAGATGGCTCTCAAGAAGCCGTTTGGCAACAAGCTTCTTGGCACGACATGCCTTATTTGATGGATGGCAGCTTACCCGAGAAAGCCGATTTCACCGGCCGTTACCGCTTGTTATGGGATGAAAATTACTTGTACCTACAAGCTGAAATTACTGACGATATGCTGATTGATACCCATGCAGATCCGCTTGTACGTTACTGGGATGACGACGCACTGGAGATTTTTGTTGATGGAGATGCTTCCGGCGGCATTCATCAGTTCAACCACAGTGCTCTGGCGTATCACATTGGTCTTGATAACCAAGCCGCAGACATTGGCGATGATGAAAAAGCCCACCTGTATAACGACCACATAAACAGTAGCTGGAAACGCCAACTAAATTCGCCGAATACCATTTTATGGGAGGTGTCCATTAAGCGTTACCCTAATGACTATACTGATGCCGCCCCCAAAGCGCCTATTGCGTTAAAAAGCGGTGATGTTATGGGATTTATGCTGGCCTACTGTGATAACGATGGCAGTGAAGTACGGGAGCATTTTATGGGCTCTCACGATTTTGCCGCACAAAACGGCAGTAAAAACTTAGGTTTCATTACCGCAGATGTCTTCGGTAAAATTACCCTAAAAAAATAAAATAATGCTTTCTCGCAACTCTGGAGTACTTAAGCGCAATCCCATGGGCGATATGCCATCATATGAGTGACTTAGTTGCTCAGATATCTTGTCATTTGCACCGCGTTCACACGCTGCAAAACATGGCGAGTAAAGCAAAACTGTTCCCCCTTGTAAAAGGGGTGCAGCTTTGGCAAACCTTGCGTATGCAGGCAACCCATGAAGCGCATATGAACGATCCTCGTACGGCCCCTGCTTTGGCGTTTTTTGTTGAGCAAGTATATGGGCCACAAGACTTCAGCCAGCGCGACGCGGATATAAAACGCGTTGTCCCTAAAATGCACAAATATTTGCCTAGCCAAGCGCTGCTCTCATTAGAGAGCGCCCTGCGACTACATGCCTTATCTTATGAACTGGATTACGGGTTAGCTTTGGCACTTAAAGACATCATGCTAGCAGCCAATCCCCCCTGTGCTAAAACCCCCATGATGATCAGCAGTCAAACTTACGCGGCAGCCTACAGCAAAGAAAACAATGGCGATTTGCGACACAAGCAAATAAGGTTATTGATTGAACTTGGGGAAAACCTTCGCCAGGCTGTCGCAATAAAAGGCGTTGCCATGATGCTCTCGCTATCAAAACACCCAGCTCGCTTGAAAGGGCTACAAGCGCTACATCTTTTTTTGCATGACGGTTACAAAGCGTTCAAAAAAATCCCTAACAGCCGACGCTTCATGGAGGATATTGTCAGTAAAGAGGCACATCTTGTTACCATCTTGTCTACCAACCAAACGTTTTCCGAGCAAGTGTATTCCCAACAAGGTACTTACCCGTTACCTTGTCTTCCCAGTATTGAAATACCTATTGAGGCATAGTCAATGACGCCAGATTCTTCCCTTTCTCTTGTATGGCAGTTCCCGAATCCGTTTATTTGCCAATGGCAGATAAGCCCTGAACAAATCGACCATTACAACCATGTGAACAATGTGGCTTATGTCAGCCAATTAGAGCGTACTGCGTGGGCCCACTCAAATGCGTTAGGATTGAGTATTGAACAATACCAAGACCTTGACCGAGGTATGGCGATTAGTCGTCATGAAATAGATTACTTGGCCGCAGCAGTATTGGGCGATACGCTAGCCTGCGCCACATGGATTGTCGCCTGTGATAACAAATTAAAACTCGCTAGGCAGTTTCAATTTATTCGCCTAAGTGACGGTTTAACCATGCTAAAAGCCCGTACCGAATTTGTGTGCATTGCCCTTAGCTCAGGTAAGCCCAAACGTATGCCAAAAGTATTCTCTGAAACCTATTTTAACGCCATGCTGACACCGGCTAAAGAATAACAGTATCATGGCCATGACTAAACTTAATACCGCTTTGATTTTGACGTTAGCTGTCTCTGTGGCATTCAATGTTTATCAGTATCTCAGGGGGAATGAAAAGGGCTTGTTAGCGCCAATGCCTGCACTTGCTCCTTCAAATCAGGAGGAGCCCCAAACGCCGTCCAGCCTTCAACCTGATGTCACGGATGAAGGCGCGCAGCCGGAAGCCCGTCAGCCGTTTAATGAACACGAGCTAGGTGTTGCAACTGACAAACCGGTACAAGCACCCAAGCGCTTTAAACCGGATCGCCGCGAGGCCTATTTGGCCCAAACTCGGCGCTGGCTCGCGGCGCAGGAATACGCCAAACTGGATGCGTTTTTCCCGCTATATCTACGCCAATACCCGCAAGATGTTGAGTTTTTACTTCTAGAAGCTGAATATATTGCGCATACGCATTTGCTCAGTGATGCCATCATTCATTACCACAGCATGCTCAATTTACCCCTCAGTAATGCGCAGCAGACCCAGGTGCAAAACACTATTACGCGCTTGACCAACGACACCATCACTCAACTGAAACAAGCCAATTCTTGGGATATTCTGGCGCAATTCGTCGAGCCCTTATTACAAGTTAGCCCAACTGACCGGGGGTTAATTTTAGCCTTGGCCACTGCATATGCTCGCCAGCAACAAGCGGGATTAATGGAAAACGCCCTAGCGTCAATCCGTTATGATGATCCACAAGCCATGGAGATACGGCACATCATTGCGCAATATAATGACGATGCGATAGCCAAGCGCGATGACTCTGCTAACAGCGACAGCCCACCCATAAATACCCCAGCGGGTGGTATGTCTATTGAGCTACAAAAATACGGTGACCAGTACGTAGTTGAAACACGCCTTAGCGCTCAGCAGGTACACTTTTTGATTGATACAGGTGCATCTACTACGGCTATTTCTCGGCAGAAATTTAAAGCATTATTCAAAGCGGTCGAGACCAAATTTGTTGGACAATTCAATGTACAAACGGCTAACGGCGTGGTGCGCTCTCCCATGTACCAGTTCGCCAGCCTCGAAATTGGCAAAGCGAAGGTGAAAAATGTCAATGTGATGGTATTGCCCTTAGATGAATTAGGTCATAGTGATGGCTTACTCGGAATGAATTTTTTGCGCGAATTTGATTTTCGAATTGATCAGAAAAATGCTCTGTTGCATTTGCAGTAGATAATTCAGCTTGGTTGCGTTGAGTCGGCTGAGTGATATGAATTAAGTAGAGTGAAGTTGAGTGAGATAAGCAAAATCTTAGGGGATTGGCTTAGCAAATACACCAAGGCATTTTAGTATAATAGCCCTAGTCTTCGTCACTAGGGCCAGCGATACGCGCTTTTCGTGCTTGCTCTTCTTCAAAAGCCGCTTTGATTTCCTCTAACACAGTATCTACGTCCGCTTCATCATCCGGGAATTCAAAATGCCCAGTCAGTTGTGTATCCGCTTCAAGCTCGCCGGCTTCAAACAAAGACCACATTTCTTCAGCATAATGGCTGTTTTTCAGCTCTGGGGCATATTGGGCATAATATTCAGTCATATTGCGTACGTCGCGCTGAAGCATACTAAAAGCATTGTTGTTTGCAGCAGCATCTACCACTTGTGGCAAATCGATGATCACAGGCCCGTAGGCATCCACCAATACATTAAACTCTGACAAATCCCCATGTACCAAACCGGCTAACAGCATACGCATGACATACACCATGACCACAGCGTGATCTTCTATCGCTTGTTCTGGAGACATGGTGACGTCGTTTAAACGTGGTGCCACATCGCCATCGTCATCGGTAATCAGCTCCATTAACAGTACACCGTCATAACAGCCATAAGGCTCGGGCACCCGCACACCTGCCTTAGCCAGTGTAAACAAGGCATCTACCTCGGTATTTTGCCACGCATCTTCTTGTTGTTTACGCCCGAATTTCGAGCCTTTCTCCATGGCGCGAGCACGGCGGGAGTTACGTACTTTTCGTCCTTCTTGATATTGCGCTGCTTTTTTAAAGCTTCGCTTCATGGCCTCTTTGTAAACCTTTGCGCAGCGTGTTTCATTGCCACAGCGCACAGCATAAACCGTCGCTTCTTTGCCACTCATTAATTGATAAAGCACTTCATCGACAAGGCCATCGTCAACTAAAGGTTGAATTCTTTTAGGTATTTTCATGGCGTCGTTATACAGCAGTTAAGGCTTGCTTGGAATAGCAGCAAAAAATTGACATACATTTACTCAATGACACACCTTAAAGAAGAGATTAGATAGGGGTTGCGCACGACGATGCACATTGCTCAGTACCTGAAGCCAACATAACAGACTCAGCTCAGGCAAAGCCAATACACAGCGCTTAGCAAACAGATTAATCTGCTAATGTTGCAAATTCAAGTGCTTAAATAGCCTGCTTGATAAAACCTTAGACAGATTTCTAACAAACTGATTTTGTTAGCACATTAGGCGTGTCACACAGGGTTAGGTTCGGGCATTAAGCAATCTGTTAGCTAGTACACCTGTGATTGTTGCCAGCAAGCACTAAGTGCTATGCTGCATATTCGGTTCAGTTGTTTACGTCATTAGGACCCCAATGAAATCACTTCGGTTACCTTGTATCGTGTTAATCAGTTGCATGTCACTTACCTGTTTAAGTGTTGCTCAAACGCCTTCTCCCCATGTATTAGAACAAACCACAGGGTTAAAACGATTCGATGCTTCCCATCGCTTATCCGGTGAAAACAGTCGTAGCACCTTAGATATTAAACATATCCATGTAGGTGATAACGTGATTGCCAGTGCGATCCCCTTGTATGACCAAGGCGCGAAACTGCACCACATCGCCGGAAGTAGTCGCAGCGACAAAGTCCGTTTGAGCTTTTATCAGCCTTATCAAAATTCTCGTTTAGAGCAACGCATAGCGCTGCACTTTAACAAGTTCAACGGTTTTATTACGCAAATTGACAGCTTGTATACCGTTGAAAGCGCCTATGTGGGCATTGAAGATGTGCTCAAAGGTGTGTTGTCGTCGGCGATTGCTAAATACGGCGAACCTATTAGCCTTGCCGATGCTCGCAAACAAACGAACACCCCACAAGGCGATGTCGCGTTAAGTGCTTATATTCAAACTCTGACCCCGCGCGACGACGTCGCAAATGACGTGCTGGCATTTTTCAATGATTTACGCGTTTCACGTAGCGCTAAGTTTGTCGGTGATGAGGCTGGGCACGCACTATTGCACAGCGGATTTAACCGTTGCTACTTGTGGCAACGTGACAGCTACAACCAAATGCTCACCTTGTGCTTCTTCCCCCCAAATTCGGCAAATTCAGCCAACCGTGGGGTTGAATTACAATTAGTAGATTTTGCCGTACAGAAAAAAATAGCCGCGACACAGAAAATCAAAGACGAACTTTCATTAAGTTTGTAAGCCATAACTGGTCTGAGAAGCTCATTATGAGGGCGAAGATTATAAATTATAAGTAAATGGGGGCTGTCAATTAGCGCGTTTCACGCCATAATTCGCCCTCAATTTTTAAACTATCGAAACTAGGAAAGATAAATGACTGTAAAACGTATTGGTCATCGCTACATTGATGCCGCCAGTGGTAAAACGTTAGATGTGTGGTTCCCCCGCGCGAACACCCAAATTGCGCGTAGCTGTCTTGCGCAAAAAGTGGGCGTGATCAACAGCGATTTCGTTGAAGTTGAACTTGAAATCGATGGCGCACCACAAAACATCGAAGACGCTTACCTGCGTTTGCACTTGTTGTCTGAAGGCGCAGTTACCCCAAATAACATTAACCTTGAAGGCATTTTTGGTTTACTGACCAATGTCGCTTGGACCTCTGCAGGCCCTGTTTTACCCACTAAGGTAGACGAACTACGCGCCGCAATCGCCAGTGAGCACCATCACCTAACGATTAGCTCGATTGATAAATTCCCACGTATGACAGACTACGTTATTCCTGAAGGGGTGCGTATTGGCGATGCTGATCGCGTTCGTTTAGGCGCTCACTTAGCGTCAGGCTCAACAGTTATGCACGAAGGGTTTGTTAACTTCAACGCTGGCACTTTAGGTAGTTCTATGGTTGAAGGGCGTATTTCACAAGGTGTTGTGGTGGGTGACGGTTCTGACATCGGCGGTGGTGCTTCAACTATGGGCACATTGTCAGGCGGCGGCAAAACCATTAATGCAATTGGTAAAAACAGCATGGTTGGGGCGAATGCAGGTATCGGTATTTCGTTAGGCGATGATTGCATCGTAGAAGCCGGTTTGTATGTGACCGCAGGCACTAAGGTAACGACACCAGACGGCGAAGTCGTCGCCGCGCGAGAGTTATCAGGTATGAATGGTTTGTTGTTCCGTCGTAACAGCCAAAATGGCGCAGTTGAAGCCATTGTTGCTGATTCGTCTAAATGGGGCGGCTTAAACGCCAGCTTACACAGCAACGACTAATTACTAGCGTTCAAAAAGCGCATGGCCAAGGTACATTCCTATGGCCATGCTTATTGAGTGTTATGCCTGATGTGCTGGAAACCACGCCTTTGTACGGTTTGCAAAATACACTAACGAAAGCATGACAGGCACTTCTACTAATACCCCTACCACAGTCGCTAACGCCGCCCCAGAATGTAGGCCAAATAGCGATATTGCCACTGCCACTGCCAATTCAAAAAAGTTAGACGAGCCAATCATACTCGCTGGTGCAGCCACGTTGTGAGGCAAACGCATACGCTTTGCTAGGTAATAGGTAATGGCAAAAATACCATAAGTTTGTAGCAATAACGGGATAGCAATCAAAAGGATCATTTGCGGCTTATCTAAGATGGTTTGCGCTTGAAAACCAAACAGCAATACCACAGTGGCCAACAGACCAATGATAGACCAAGGCTTAAGCGCAGCTACAAAGCGAGCTATTCTCACTTCCCCAATGTCAGTACTGTTGTCTAGGTTATTCGCTGTATTATCATGGCGTTTATTCAGCCAAGAGCGCGTCATTGCGCCAGCCACTAATGGCAGTAATACATACAAGACGACTGAAATGATCAGGGTTTCCCACGGCACTTGAATATCGCTCATTCCCAACAGCAATGCGCTGATTGGGGCAAATGCAAAAATCATAATGATGTCGTTCACCGATACTTGCACCAAAGTGTAGTTAGCATCACCTTTAGTGAGTTGGCTCCACACAAATACCATAGCAGTACAGGGTGCAACACCCAGTAGAATCATGCCAGCTATGTATTCGTTTGCGGTTTGAGGGTCAACCCAATCGGCAAACAAACCTTTAAAAAACAGCCAACCTAAAGCGGCCATAGTGAATGGTTTAATCAACCAATTGATTACCAGAGTTAACGCAAGCCCTTTCGGTTTGCGCCCGACATCTTTTATCGATGAAAAATCGATTTGAATCATCATAGGATAAATCATCAACCAAATTAGTACGGCCACCACTAAGTTAACGTGTGCATACTCAAATCCAGCAACCAGGGCAAACACATCAGGAAAAAAGCTGCCTAATATCACACCAGCAGCAATACTCACCGCTACCCAAACCGATAAATAACGCTCAAATAAACCCATTAGATTGACCTCCTTAAATTGAGCGTTGATTAACGCGCTGGCTTAATTGCTCAGCAGATTCAACACGCTCAGAATAGCGATCGACTAAGTAGTCTTTATTGTCACGCGTCAGCAAAGTGAACTTCATTAGCTCTTCAAGTACGTCAACAATACGGTTGTAGTAAGAAGAAGGCTTCATGCGGTTGTCGTCATCGAACTCCATGAACGCTTTTGCCACAGAAGATTGATTCGGTATAGTCAGCATGCGCATCCAGCGACCTAATACCCGCATTTGATTCACCGCGTTAAATGATTGGGAGCCGCCGCTCACTTGCATCACCGCTAATGTTTTGCCTTGAGTTGGGCGAACTGCGCCCACCGACAATGGAACCCAATCAATCTGACTTTTTAAGATACCTGTCATTGAACCGTGACGCTCAGGAGAGCACCATACCTGCCCTTCTGACCACATCATCAACTCACGCAATTCCGCCACCTTAGGATTTGATGCGTCATCCCCATCAGGTAGAGGCAGCCCTTTAGGGTTAAAAATGCGTGTTTCTGCCCCCATCGCTTGTAATATACGCGCGCTTTCTTCTACCACTAGTCGGCTAAAAGAGCGCTCACGAAGTGACCCATATAACAATAAAATACGAGGTTTGTGAGCCGATGGTGTACTGCTAAATTGTGCAAACTCTGGCGCAGCAAACGACTCACTTTGCACATTTTCAGGTAAAGCCCCTGAGTCTACGATTTTAATATCTGTCATCACTGTGCTCCTATTGCTTTAAACGCTTCGCGCAATGCTTGTTGGTCTTGCGTATCTACATTTATGCTAAGCATGGCGTTAACGCGCTGGGTGATTTCATCGATAGTGGCGCGAAACGCTTGGGCAATTGCCTCTTCACTACCGGTTAATTTAGAAGGGTCAGCTAAGCCCCAATGTACTTTTACACTTTTGCCAAACCAAAGTGGGCAGCTCTCTCCGGCCGCACTGTCGCATACAGTGATCACCACATCGGGGGCGAAATCTTCAAACTCGTTCCATGATTGGCTCATCAAGCCTTCGGTGCTAATGCCGGCTTCTTGCAAATATTTAATCGACAGTGGATGTACTTCGCCAACAGGTTGGCTACCCGCGCTGCGTGCCTCAATCTTGCCTTGACCAACATGATTAGTAATCGCTTCGGATAAAATGCTACGGCAGCGGTTGTGGGTACAAATAAATAAGACTTTCACGATGTTCCTCACTTTGCGTTTAAAATGATTCGAATAAAATTACGGTGTCTGGGTTGCCACTGAGCTAAGAGCAACATTCGCTCTGCTTAGCCATATTCAAGTTGGTGATGCTGTCATTCAAATAGGCTTCTGTGTTGTGAGCGGTCAGTTCAAGTACTTTCATCGCCCATTCTGGCAATTTAGGGTTAACCGAGTAATACACCCATTTTCCTCTACGCTCATCAAGCAAGATATGGCACTTGCGTAAATCAGCCAGATGCCTTGATACCTTAGGTTGGCTCAGCTCAAGTGCGGTTATCAGGTCACATACACACAATTCTTTTTCAAGGTAAATCAGCATTAACGCCTTCAGCCGCGTGTCGTCAGACAAGCATTTGTAAAACGAAAGAGGTGACAAAATAGGGGTAGACATAAAAACACTCCACTCTTTAATATATGAAATATCATATATATGTTTGAGCGCATGTCAACCAATCGAGAAAAGAATTTCTTTCGCCTACAGGTTTGAATGGGTTCTGTCGTTACAATAAGTGTACATGGCCTGTATAACACTGGTAATGAGGTGTAATATCAAAATATAACAATAAGATATGTGAGAATTTATGCCTCTTTCCAATGAGCAAACAGCAAGGGAACCTCTATGCCTTTAAGCGACAACTTTATCAGTGATTGGCTGCCTGTCATCATTACCTTGCTGGTATTTGGCTTTTTAACTTGGTTAGCCCAATCTTTATTACTCAACAAACTTAAGCACACTGGCAACGAAAACATATTCGCCCGTCAACTTGGCGTATTAATGTTGATGTTGGTCGGTTTAGTCACAGTGGTGATTACCCTGCCTTTGTCTGAAAACACTGAAGTTCAAATTCTCAGTTTAATCGGCTTATTGCTGTCGGGTATTTTGGCGTTTTCGTCCACTACTTTGTTTGGTAACTTATTGGCTGGGGCGATGATGCGCTTTACTCAACCCTTTCGCACTGGTGATTTTATTAGTTTCGACACAATTTTTGGCCGAGTAACTGAGCTGGGGTTATTTGACTGCGAAATTCAAACCCAGACCCGCGAATTGATATCTGTGCCCAACAGTTTACTGATCAATAAACCCGTCAGTGTTATCCGCCGTTCCGGCACTATTATCAGTGCCGAATTATCGTTAGGCTACGACTTACATCACAGTAAAATTGATGAATTGCTACTTCAAGCTGCTGAAAAAGCTGGGCTTGAAGAGCCCTTTGTACACGTTACTCAGCTCGGTGATTTTTCAGTGGGTTATAAAGTCAGCGGGTTATTAGTTGAGGTCAAAAACCTATTAACCGCTCGTTCAAATCTGCACAGACACGTGCTTGATTGTTTACACGACAACGACATTGAAATTATGTCTCCGACCTTTGTTAGCCAGCACGCTGGCCCTGATGTTCAGCGCAAAATCGCCCACTCCCCCGCATTTAACCAAGTAAAAAGTGACTCCACCGCCGAAGACGTGGTGTTTGATAAAGCCGAGCAAGCGCAGCAGCAAGCCAGTAATCGGGTAGAGCTTCTAGCACAAATCAAAACCTTGGAAGCACAACTGCAAGATACAGATAAAGATCAGCGTACTGCCATGGAAAAACGCATCGACATCCTAAAACAACAGCTTGCCGATATAAAAGAAGTGGTCGAGGTTCCAGAAGATGAGTAGCCCCCGACACGTTTAACAGCAACAGTTTTTCGATAGATTAGCGAGGCTTAATATTTGGCTTTGCGATTGCAAAATGGCCTCATACTATCACCAGACGCGCTCGTATTTGCACCACTCCTACCGCGCGCGCTCCATCTTTCACGTAAAAACCGCAGCTAAGGTGATACACTACTGCTTTCGTTTAAATAACTCAGACAATGACCACACCATTTCATTACTCAACCACCTATATATTAGACAAAAGCCACTTCATAGAAACCTACGATGCCTCTGCTACATCAGCTACATCAGCTACGCCGATAAAAGCCTATACGATAGCAATGGCACTGGGTTTAGCAGGGTTAATGTTGCTTATGTTTACCGAGACAGACCCGTTTGTGGCTTGGTTTATAGTCGCCTTAGGCGGCCTTGAGGCCTTCAGTGTGCGCTATAAAAAAGCCTGGTGGTTGGGCCGACAACTAATCAGTAAGGCAGCAAACACAGAACTGAAATTAACAGTTGATGAAGAGGGGATCAGTAGCGAGTCGATACACGTAAAAAACACGCTGCTGTGGACTGATATCAACGAGGTTGAAGCCACTGACAGCGGTTGGTTATTGCACCACAAAGGCGGAAAAAATTATCTTTCCGCCAGAACCTTGTCAAAAGAAGCTGAAGCGTTTGTCGTGGTAAAAGCAGAGAAAGTTAACCTTCAAGGGGCTTAATATTTAGCAAACAATTTATTGTTTTTTGCATACATCCAAGTCAACACCAAAAACGTTAAGGTGATCACGGCGCACACTAACTCAAACTGGTCGCCTAGCACTTCTCGGTATTTTTTCGACCAAAACAGAGCAAATACACCATGAGATGTTAGTAGAAAACCACACCAGAAGTTCACCCGTTTCGCCCAGTTTACCTGCGCGAATCCATACCAAGCTAGGTTCCCCAAAATTACGCTAACGACCAATAGAATGGTAGGAATAATGTAGTGTTCTCCCAGTACAAACGTGTGTAATACAGCTAAACCTGTTAATAAAGCCAACAGCGCCAAAAACCAATCTAAAGAATTCGCCCAAGTAAGTGATTTTTTCATGCTGCATACCTTCTATTTTTATTGTTCTCTTTATCCTACTGTAAAAACAAACAACAAAACCAGCATCAATAACAACTTAGGTGCAGTAAATATAAAGCTAAAGCGGTTCAAATTATATTCCCGATAAATTTGTCACTGTCTGTTCCGCTTTGTCCGACAGTCTTATTTATGTGGCACAAATGCACTGACTGGGCAAAGCTAAAAGCATAGTCGTGGTTGGGTCGAGAAGCATTCATTGCTCTTATCGACCCCACAGGTCGTTGTATTCTAGAAAACAAGGCAGGCTATATTGATAACAGCCAAAGCCTCATTCTACAACGACTAGGGATGGGCAAAGCAAGGCAATTATTGTGCAGATTTACAATGGAGTGTTTTATGATTTCCACAGAATAAACAAATTCTGTCTTTATAATTTTAACCGCATAGGATAAATACACAGCCCTTTTTGAGTAAGCTTTTATTGCTAATTTATTGCTTCACTAACATCACTTTGTTGTCATTTTCAGCCAGCATACAATCGCTTTGTATATCTTGGATCTTACTGTCGACTTTTGAGTCGAATGCGCCAGTTGCAATGGCGGCGCGGCTAGTAAACTCCCCCAAAATCACATTTAGCAAAATCGATGTTGGCAAGATCGACGCCACGCCATTGACAAGTTTCTCACCGGTGGATGTTTTATGTGACTCAAGCTCAGCAATATCAGCATGAGCGACCTCGCAATCGACGGTTTTATTTAGATGCCCTTGCGCCAGTTCATGGCGCTTAACAGCGGACGCGCAACCAGAAAGAAAAAAGGCATAAATAGGAATGAGCAATAAGGTTTTCATATAGAGTCGCCACTTGTTTTGTAATGAACAACGCTAGTCTAAACAGACTATTTTTCAAACAAAAGACCGAGGCAACTAATGTTAACAAATAGTGATAAGGCGCATACTTTTGTGATAACTGTGACCAAATGATGACAAGCTAAAAAGCACTTAACGTAATAATGAGCTTACCGTCTTTCACTACCAACGATTCTAAGGTTGCTTTAGCTAACTTTTGTTTGAGGTCGCTGTCATCAAGTACATAAATCGGCCGAGATCCTAAAATAGTGCCCACCACGGGCTGCAATAGTTTTTTGATGTCTTCTTGTTGCTCCTCAGAGACATTATTTAAGTTCAACTCCAATAGCTTGGCATTGACAAAATACAGCGCACCTTGCTCCTGATTGTAGGACAAGTTCCCTGTTAAATACCCGCTGCCGCTACCACCATACGATCCTAATGCACTGGCTTTAATATTTGCACCTAAGCCAATTTCATTACTGGACTCAAGTAAATCAAGTCGCGGTTCAGATAGGGTCATAGTGACGAAGAATTTACTGCGCGTGATAGGCATAATGGCACTCACCATCTGCTGTAACTCAGCCTCAGTGAATTCTTTAGTAAACGCAAACGCTTGACTAACACTGACACTTATCAGCCAAACAACACCGATTACATATCTCAATTTTCACCTCATTCATGCTGACAATGCACGACTAACTTATCTGCCACTGATACTACCTCTTTGTACACAATCCCTGCCAGATATTTCAGTCCATTTCAACAAGTGAGTTTAAGCGGCTGATTGGAATAAGAAAAATAGAACTAGGCTAAAGTATAAATTTACCCCATTCCATTTAGTGCCATTATGCTTGTATGCACCCTGCAGCAATATCACTTCATAATATCATTGCACGTGAATAAGTGATCACTCAGCGAACGTTTAAAAAAGCAATAACCAAACAGTCTAATCAAGTACAAGGTTGCAATTTGTCCAACGATGCCGGCAACGCCGAAAGAAGGAAAACATGAAAACGCTCCGTTTTGTTATAGTGTTCACCTTGTATAGTTACCTTGCCTCAGCTGGGGCTAGCCCAAGCACAGAGATCGATATAGGGTATGACAGTCGTTATGTAACCGAAGGGCGCAATAACCTGCCGAATGGAGGCATAATTTGGTCCACAATAACCAAGGAGATTTCCGAACAGTTTATCCTGTCAGGTGCGTACGGCTTAGCCTCACACAAACGTGCTAATTATGACGAACTCAACCTCGCTGTTATTTATCAAGGCAACATGAGTGCGATGGAATACAGCCTCAGTGTTACGCATTTAGCGTTCTTAAAAGATGCGCAATTCGACAACGAATTAGCCCTCAGTGTGCAGTGGGTTGAGATGCCATTACTCATACCCAATGTTGACGTGATTTACAGCACCCAAGCCAAAGGTTATTTTGTTGAATTTGGTCTAAGTGCACCTATCAATTTTCACTCTAGCGTGAGCGTTACGCCTTACCTAAAGTTAGCCTTGGATTATGGTTATGCCGCCAACCATGCCGGGTACAATCATGTGACATTCGGGGTGAATTTAGAGCTACTCATCTCTTACGCATTACGAGTAAAGTTAATTGCAGAGCATACCGCAGGAGGCAATATCATTGCGCTTCAGGGGAACACCTCTCGCCAACAATCATGGGCGGGAATGCATTTTATCGCCCAGTTTTAGTCATAGTTAACAAAGTCCAGTGAGCAATTGATGCTCGTTTCTTTTTTGTTAACACACCACAAAACGTCTAGTTTAGAGCATAAAATTCTGATAAAAGGCTAGTTTTCAGACAAACCTTTGGTACTGTAATTCCTAGGTTCTTTCAGCCCTTCAAACCGACTCACAAAAAGGAGCATAACCATGAAAAAGGAAACTATCTGCATACACGAGGGATACGAGACAGATCCCACGACTAAGGCCTGTGCGGTTCCTATTTATCAAACCGTAGCGTACGAATTCGACAACGCCCAACATGGCGCTGACCTATTTGATTTAGCCGTACCTGGCAATATATACACACGCATTATGAATCCCACATGGGATGTGCTTGAAAAGCGCGTAGCAGCGCTTGAAGGTGGCGTAGCGGCCTTGGTCGTCTCTGCTGGCAGCGCAGCCATTAACTATGCGATATTAACCATCGCCGAAGCTGGCGATAACATCGTTGCCACTCCACAGTTATATGGTGGCACTTACACTTTGTTCGCTCACTTGTTACCGAAACAAGGCATTGAGGTACGCTTCGCTAAATCAGACAAAGCCGATGATTTAGCGAAACTGATCGACGATAAAACCAAAGCGGTATTTTGTGAAACCATAGGCAACCCCGCAGGTAACATAGTCGACATTGAACCTATCGCTCAAATGGCCCATGCCCATGGCGTCCCCCTTATGGTGGACAACACAGTCGCCACCCCTGCCCTGCTCAACCCTATCGAATACGGCGCTGATATAGTCGTCCATTCATTGACTAAATACATGGGAGGGCACGGTAATTCATTGGGCGGTATCATAGTGGATTCAGGTAAATTCCCTTGGACTGAGCATAAAGAGCGCTTCCCTATGCTAAATGAGCCCGAGCCTGCTTATCATGGCGTGGTGTATACCCGCGAATTTGGTGCTGCGGCATTTGTAGCTCGAGCGCGTACAGTGCCCCTGCGCAATACAGGCGCAGCATTGTCCCCAATTAATGCTTTTATGTTAATGCAAGGCATGGAAACCTTACCCTTGCGCATGGAACGTCACTGTGACAATGCAATAGCTGTCGCTGAGTATCTTAAGGCCCACCCGAAAGTTGAATGGGTAAGCTATGCGGGTCTTGAAGGTGATAAATATTACCCGATGGCACAAAAGTACTTCAATGGACGCCCATCTTCTTTGATGACATTTGGTATTAAAGGCGGTTTTGACGCAGGCGTGAAATTCTACGATGCCCTTAAATTAATCAAACGCTTGGTGAATATTGGTGATACCAAAACCTTAGCCTGCCACCCTGCTTCAACCACCCATCGCCAGCTAAATGAAGAAGAGCTAAAAGGTGCGGGCGTGAGCCCAGAAATGTTGCGTCTGTGCATTGGTATTGAGCACATTGATGATATACAAGCAGACTTAAAACAGGCATTCGACGCAGTTTAACGTCGGCTCACTATACACTAGCCCGCTGTTTTATAAGACAAACAGTGGGCTTTTTTGTGTATTTAGGCTTTTGATCTCTAGTCACTGTGACTATGATTCTGCTTCTGATTCGAGCGCTTTGTAATACCCCCATTATCCAAGGAATAGGAACATCATGACATATTTACAACTTGCCTATTTTCACCTCGCCACGGTATTACCTGCCTTTCTAATCGGCACATACTTATTGGCCAATCGCAAAGGGACACCAACGCATCGCCTGTTGGGTAAAATATATATGAGCCTGATGCTCACGACTGCCCTTATCACGCTTTTTATGGCCGCTGTAGTAGGCCCCGTGCTGATTGGCCACTTTGGATACGTACACTTATTTAGCCTGCTAGTACTATACGCTGTCCCACGTGCCTATTTCGCTGTACGAAAAGGGAATATTGCCAAGCATAAACGCAGTATGATCCTACTCTATATGGGGGCAATTTTGATTGCCGGGGGCTTTACCTTTACCCCCGGCAGAATGATGTATGACTGGTTGCTAGCTTAGTGAGTTAGGCTTGCTCAGGGCTTAATAATCGGCAGAGCTTCACCTATTGGCTTACCATTCATTTTGGCATATTCACTCGGGTTTTGGCCTAACAATATTAACGCCGTCGCCGCGATTTGATTGAGCCGGTAGGTTTCACTGTTACTCACCTCCCCCGATGGCTGAATATCAGGCCCCATCGCCGCCATCCACACTTGGTTCGAACCTTTAATGCCATGTTTATGCTCAGCTAGATCGCTCAAATACCCTTGGGTGGCTTTGGGGCTTGCGTGGTGCTGCCAAGTTTCGATGCTATTCCCGCGCCCATGATCAACGGTGATCAGCAAATTAGTATTACCTTTGTATTTAGGCATGGCTTGTAACATATCCCATAAGCGTTTAATAAACACATCACTTAAGCGAGCCGAGCGTAAATACGCTGGGTAATCTCCATCATGAGCAAAGTCGTCAGTTTCACCGAGTGCTACATAAATCACGCTTGGTTGTTTGACCTGAATATACTCTTGGGCAAAGCCCACAGTGAATGCATCAAGGCGCACGTTATGCCAAGGACTAGGAATGTCTTTTTGTAATTCATTTAGCCATTTGGCTTTATCTGTGAGCTCGCTCCAGTCTGCTGACATAAAACCGGCATTTATCGGCAGTTTGCTACGTTCTTGATTAATAATGGCAGGAAATACATCCCAACTGCCAAATGCAGCCAAATTGTGTTGGAATTTTTCTTGCTGATTCAGCCACTCTAGGATAGTCACATTTGGGTTTGCTATGGGTTTGTTTGAATCAACCCGCTCGTCCGCTTTACCGGTCAGTATTTCGTTGTAGCCAGGGTACGAAAACCACCAAGTGTTACTGACCTCCATAGCTGACTGCTTATCTCTATTACCAATCAGCAGACCTTGCTTTGCTATAACACGCCACAAAAACGGCATCAATTTGTGACGCTTTTCGTCTGCTGTTTTTGCACCGAGATCGTGGCGAATAGATTCCGCCTGCTCGGCGAATTCAGGCTTGGCTAACAAGTTAGCATCATAGCCTCTAAAGACTTCTTGCCAACGCAAGCCATCAATGCTGATGATAAGCAAATTATCCGCAGCACTCACAGGCGCTGCGAGTAGAATAATCCATAATGTTTGACACAAAATAATCAAGGGTTTTACGCGTATTATTCGTTTTATTTGGTTCATAGGAGCCTCGTCATTTGAAGAGAAAAGCGTCTGTCTCAGCATAAGACGCATCATTAAAAACGAAAAAGGCGAGCTAAAGCTCGCCTATGGTGCTAGAAACGCTTTCGTCTTAGAAGCGCGCTTGAGCGTTAAACGCTGCGGTGCGCGGTGCGCCAATCCATGCAGATTGTCCTGCAATTCCGCCTAGATAGCTCTCATCAAACATATTATTGACGGTAAAACGTAAATCGATTGATTCAATACCTTGAACCGGCGCATCTAAACTAACCCCTGCGTAGAAGTCAGTGACTAAATAGGCTTCAGCCACTTGGGTATTTGCTGCATCGATAAAGCGATCATCTACCCATTTGGTTGATGCACCAATGAAGTAATTACCTCGGGTCCAGTCTGCTGATACAACCGCCATATTTTCAGGCGAGCCAAATACAGTATTTCCTTCAGGGAAATCAATTGATCCGTCGGTGTATTCTGAGTCGTTGTAGGTAAATGACCCATACAATGCTAATGAGTCTGTCACGTTGAATGACAAAGACGCTTCAAAACCGGACGATTCAATGCCCCCCACGTTAACGTAACTACCATTAGTTCCGATTAAGAAATCGATACCATCAGGTGAGTCGGGAGCAATAAAAGTCAAACGGTTATCAAACTTGATGTTGTAATAGGTCAAGCTTGCATTGAAGTCTGCTGACACATATCGCAAGCCTAGATCAACGTTTTCCGCAGTTTCTGGCTCTACTTGAGTTAACGTTGACGCATCGCGCTCAAGTACTGTGTCTTTAATCGCTGCGAAGTTTTCTGCATATCCAGCGAACGCTTCTAAGCCATCAATGGGCATCTGAACGACTATACCGCCCGAGAATAAGGTATCAGAGTCAGAATTCATCTCAGCGGTATTGTTTTCGTCGAAATTATCTTGACGTTCCAAGTCAACGTAGAAACGTTTCACGCCTAAGCGAACGCTAGCCCATCCCATGTCTAGTTCATCTTCTGCGTAAAGCATCATGGTTTCCACAGGGAATTCACGCGAGTATTGCACCCAGTAAGGCGTGTGATCGAATTCAACACCTGAGCGAGAATCAATAATTTTATGCCAATCACGTGATTCTTCACGGTTATAATCTTCGTACCAAATACCACCGCGAAGCGTGTTATCCATATCATTTATTTGGGTATACCAAGCAAAATCAGCATCAAAGCCAAAACGTTCTTTTTGATAGTGGGTATGACGATAAGAGCCAACTGGCACAGCGCCTTGGGCGTAGCATGTTGGATCATACTCAGGACCCGCTCCGCCGTAAGGGGCCGTTATAGAACTTGTACAACCGTCAGTCGGGCTCAAAGCGAACCCGCTGCTATCCACATAATAAAGTTGACCTAATGCACTACCACCATACACAGTATTGCCAGACACCAGTTCAGAATGCGCAACACCGTCGCCGTCTGCTCTTACATCAACCACATAAGGAGGTACCCAATCACCACGTCCTTCGTTATCGTGATAATAAACATTGCCGGAAACCTCAAAATTATCCGTGGCATAATCGGCTTTTAAATAAGCAAAAAGGTTTTCACGTAGTGTCGCCCAGCCTTGACGGTGAACTTGATCAACATAAGGGATACCAGTCCACTGGCCATTTAAACGGTCGCTATCTGGGTTTTGCTCAAATTGATCTAGGCTAATACGCTGATAATTTGCTTCGTGAACATCATCCCACGAAAAATAGCCCTCAATTTCAACGTTGTTGATCATGCTAATAAATTTGCCAGCTAAGTGATCATGTTCATTTTCTGCGGTTTGCGTGATCCAGTCAGTATTCTCACTGCTAGAAACACTGACCCATGCATAGGTATCTGGGGCAATTTCACCGGTTTCATAACGTAGGAAATACTTTTGTGCATCAAAGCTGCCACCCGAAATACTGATTAGCATGGACTCTTCTACACCTGGATCGACTGTGGTGAAGTTAAGCGTGCCGCCTAGCGCTTCATTTGAACGCGATGCAATATCACCCGTACCTTGCGATACCTCAACCTTGGCCAAGTTTTCGGTATCAATGTAGCGATTAGCTTTAGCACCACCGCCATAGTTTGAATTACCATTAGCAATGCCATCAATAGTAATACCGATTTGCTGTTCATCTAGGCTCAACTGAAAACCACGAATAGACACAGTGGTTGACCAATCATCAGATCCAAAGGTGTCACCTTCGTTGATCAAAACTCCAGGCAAATTATCGATAACGGCCAACGCGCTCGTTAACGAGCTTTGTTGTTTTACCATTTCGTCAGAAGTTTGGTTATTGGCGTAAGAAACGCTTTTTCCAACGACCGTTATCTCTTCAATTGCGGCGTCGTTAGGCGCTTCCTGTGCATTTGCGAAACTAATAAATGATTGGCTACCTATCGCCATTGCTACGCATAATGCTAAGTGTGTTTTAGCTGTTTTTTTCATGACTGTGTGGTCTCTAGTTAAATTGACCGCAACAATGTGACGACTTTTCGTTACAATTTGAATGCAAAATTATGACGATCTTGTGACGAGCCAAGCGTCTGATTTTAATGAGTAACAACTGAGAAATGCAGCCAAGGATTATTACAACGATATGAGGATTGAGCTCATATTGCCTCTCACTTTAGTAAAAGCAGACGGATATTATACTCGTAAAATCGGTCAATTCAGGAGATTAAACTTGAAAACAGGAATGATTATCAATAACATCTAAAAACCATTCATCACAGCTAAATTCCCATGTCTGCGCGTATATTAATCATTGAAGACGATGTCGTATTAGGTGCCCAAGTCGCCAGATTGCTCAAAGAAAGAGGTTTTAACACAGAGCAATGTCGGGACGGACATAGCGGTTTACAGTGTGCCCTGCAAAAACGTTTCGATTTGATTTTATTAGATGTACTTCTACCGACACTTAGTGGCTTCTCAATACTGAACCAAATACGTAAAGTGAAGCAAACCCCCATCATGATGATCACCGCTTGTGGTGCGGAGCAAGAGCGGATTGAAGGCTATCGTAAAGGCGCCGATGATTACCTGCCCAAACCATTTAATTTTACTGAAATGATGCTAAGGGTCGAGGCTATACTGCGACGCAGCCTTCAAACCCTGCAAAAAGACAAAGACGCCTCAACACTTAGCGTAGATCACCTGTTACTCAATCGCGCTAAACAACAGGTATTTTTTGCTGATTGTGACGTTGAGCTTACTCCCCTTCAGTTTAGATTACTTTGGGTGCTGGTCGAAAACAGAAATGACATCATGAGCAAAGCTTTTTTGTATCAAACGGTACTCGACAGATCGTTTAGCCGCTACGACCGGAGCTTAGATATGCATGTGAGTCGGGTTCGCAAAAAATTGGTCGAGGCTGGAATGCCCCCTGAACGCCTATTGACTATGCACGGCAAAGGCTATCAATTTTCATGAAAAACACACTTTTTTGGCGGCTTTGTGCGTTTATCGCATTAGGCACCGTTGTGCTATTTTGGGCACTAAGCTGGTTAACGAACCACACAGAAACCAGCATGAGTTTTATTACTGCCCAGCACCAACAACAACTATTAAATTATGGTCGCGAAGCTGAAACTATTTTACGTCAAGACGGCGAAGCTGCTCTGGCCGCTTGGTTGAAAGCACTTCAGCAAAAAGAAAATACTTGGGCGGCGGTTGTACATTCAAACATCACGCCTTTTGCGGACACAAGCCTACCTGAAAACTACCTTGAGCGGTTTCAACTCGGAAGAAGTGTTGAGTGGAAAATACACCTTTATTTTGAAGAAAATCCAACCATGGAAATCCCCTTTTCTGATGCATCTAGTCACTTGCTGATTCAGCTACCGCAACGAATGCGGCCCGGAGAATTTCTGGTTTATGCAAAACTATTTTTACAAATTGCTCTACCGTTATTATTACTTTGTATTTTAAGTTTCGTGCTTTACCAACATGTGATGGCCCCCCTTAGAAAACTGGAAAACGCGACAAAAGCATTTAGTGAAGGGAAACTAGATGTAAGAGTGGCGCCATATCTGCCACACAGAAAGGACGAACTCACCCGTCTTGCTGCCACGTTCGACCAAATGGCACAGCGTATTAGTATGCTTATTTATAATCAAAGGCAACTGCTCGCTGATTTGTCCCATGAGCTGCGCACCCCACTGACTCGCATAGACATGGCGGTGGACTTTGTTGAGCAAAATATCAACCCTAAGCAAGCCCTTGAACGACTGCGTTATGAAGCCTCTACCATGCGCAATTTAGTGGAAGATACGCTTACACTCGCATGGCTAAATAATGAATCGCCTCGCCTAAATACTGACGACTTTGACTTAGTCGAATTACTCGAGGTTATTTGTGAAGATGCGCGCTTTGAATACCCGAACTGCACGTTAACAACCGAATTAACGACAAATGCTGAAATAACCCAAAGTAGCCAAACCGCATTAGGCCAAGCTTTTGAAAACATCGTACGCAACGCCCTGCGTTACACGCCAGCGAAGCGTGAAGTAAAGGTCTCCCTAACTCAAAGTGACAAGTGTTATATCTTAGCGGTTAAGGATCAGGGGCCCGGCGTACCTGAAGATATGCTATCAGATATATTTAAGCCCTTTTTCCGTGTCGACAAAGCCCGAGTGTCAGACAAGGCGTTAAAACCATCTACCCCTCCAAGTGGATTCGGTTTAGGGCTCGCTTTAGCCCAGAGGCAAATAGCCGCAATCGGAGGGAATATAAGTGCGCAAAACTACTTTGATAACAAAGGAGTACTTTTAGGCTTAGAAATGGTTATTAACCTGCCTCGCTGATATGCTCCGCACAATGTTCTACAGCCCGATTTTTCTTTCGGACATTTGCTTTCGTTGTTTAGGTGCAATGACTAATCTTCGCCAAGCTAATAAAAACCCAGTGTAAACCAGTATACAGGCCATTAAAGACACAAAGCCTGCGATAGTCTGTCCGATGACACCAAAATATTCGCCCGTATGTAAAAAACGCGCAGTGCCCCACGCTTGCCCTGCGCGAGACCAATCTGATTTACGTAACACTTTGCTTATGTCACCCGTACGCGTATCAAAATACAACGAATAGGCTAGCTCTTGCCGATGCCCAATACTCTTGTCGATGTAAAAACGTGCTTCGTTATGCTCCTCTCCTATCTCTAACCACATGGAATGCCAATCGGCAAACTGATTGTCATTTGCATGCTGGACTGCGCGTTGAAACAACACTTCGTAGGGTATGACATCCGCTGCTAAACTTGTGACGTCTTCATGTTGCTCCCGCTCAGGTAGCGTTTCACCAAATGCGCCATATAACACCTCATTGGCCCAGGTGAAATGAAAGAGCGTGGCGCTAAGAGCAATAACAAATAGTGCTGGCAAACACCAAATACCAAAGACTAGGTGCCATTGCCGATGACGATGCTGGATGTTTTGGTAACGTTTGGGGAGCCAAAGAGCCTGTTTAAATGCCGTGCGATTAACGCGTTTAGGTAGCCACAAATACAACCCACTGAGCAACAAGAAGATAAACACTAAGTTTGCGTAAGCAGTGATATTTTTCCCAATAGCCCGTGAATCACCGGCGAGTAATAGATAGCGATGTAAATCAGTCACTTGGTGGAAAAACTCAGCAACGACACCTTCACCAACCCTTAGCACTTTGCCCGTATAGGGGTGAAGTAAATAGTTGTTTTTACCCGCCCATACAGGGATTGCCGCCCCCTTTTTGTTAACCCATCGAATATAAATATGGGGCTCATCAGGGTGGCGTTGTTGCAATACATTGACGACTTCATCAGTTGTTAGCCGCGACGCTGAGTCACTAGGTGACACGCGATAGTACATCTCACTCAATTCGACAATTTGCCTCTCATAGGTCAGTAAGACACCTGTAAAAGACATACTAAAAACAAAAAGGCCTGTCACCAGCCCTGTCACTAGGTGAGCCCAAAAGACCCACCTTTTAAAGGTGTTAACACTCATATCCTAAGATGTCGTAACGTTAAAAGTCGTACGACACAGACAATCGAATGTCTCTACCGGCTTCATACGGGCCAATGACCGTAGCAAACACCTCGCTATAGTCACCAACACTGGAGTGATCAATATACAATTTATCAAATAAATTGCTCACCGCTAAATTGAGCATTAGCTTATTCGTTACATGCCATTTTGCGTAAATATCCACAGTGGTGTAGCTTGGTTTGTTAAGTCGATACAAGGAATCCGTCCAGCCTAAATCTACGGCTTGATGTAGGGTGTCAATATCGATTGAATTCACTTTTGCCACGCTCAGCCCAACACTCAAATCAGATGAGATGTCATAATCAGCACCGGCTACCCAAGTGTCGCCTCGACTGTTTCCTAAGCCAACAAATTCATATCCGTTGATATCAATTGATGAATAACTAACATTGTACAGGTCGTCTCTAGGCTTTAACTCAGTATCAGCACTGGAAAAACCAAGGAATAAATCTAATTCATTCCAACGATAAGCAACATCAAACTCAATGCCACTTGTATCGAGTGTGCCGATATTGTTGAACACCGCATTGCCTTCATACCCTTCAAAAATAACGTTATCTAAAGAAGAGCGGTAAACGCTTAATTTGGCATTTAAGTTATTGGCACTGTATTCAATTGACGCTTCGATATTTTCAACGGTCTCGGGCACTAAATCCTCGGCCACAACAGGTATATCTGAGCCATCATACAAATATCCATCGATGGTAAAGCCATCACCAATTTGCTTGCCTCTTGCTGCTTGGGCAAAGCCTAATCCGAGTGTCCACTGTTGACTAAGTTCATATGCTAAACCTACATTAAAACTAAGCTCTGAGTCATCAATTGACGCTGCGACGTCCGTCACAGGTTCGCCATAATATTCGTCCAACAAAATATTTTGCTCAAAGTCGTAATCGTCATAGCGAACACCATAACTTAGCAATAACTGTGGAGTAATATCACTGTAACCTTGTACATAAATACCGAGTACGCTGCCTTCTTCAGCATTCTCAGTAGCGCCTTGGGCCGGCCCACTAGTGACTTCATCGTTACGATAGTCAATACCGTAGACAAATTTATGCAAGTCTGCCTCACTGGTATTGCGCAGATCAAAGCCGTAGGTATCGATTTCTGCTAGCCAATTAAAACGCCCACCGCGAAAAGAAGAGTCGGTTTGATATGCGGTTGCTTCAATATTCACTAAGGCACTGTGTGCAAAGCGGTAGTTAGCGACATAGGTATCACGCTGAGCTTCACTCGGATAAAGCGCATCCCCCTCTTGTACCGCCCAGTTAGGACGAGCTGAAAACTCACCTTTCTCATCGCGTTGCTCAACACTGAGCGACAAAAATTGATTTTCAGCGATATCACCACTGACCTTTAGAAACGCCATATCCTGATCAGCAGCGGTACCATATATCTCGTTGCCGTTACCATCTTCCATGTTGTCCCGGTCGATGGTGCTGTAGTAGCCAAGTACTCCCCAAGACTCACTTAGTTTGCCGTAAAGACTCCCGCTATAGCGGGTCGCATCGTTTGAAAAATAGTTTGCTTTCACTCGACCACCGAATTGCTCATCAGGCTTTAGCATGTCTTGTGCATCTTTGGTTTTAAAACGAATGGAGCCGCCTATCGCACCCGGTCCGCTTGTGGCTTCCCCTGCCCCCGCTTGCACATCTATTTGTTGTAGCAAATCAGGATCGATAGTCACCCGGCCTATGTGATGGAACAGTGTCGAGGTTTGCTGAGCGCCATCGACTGTGACATTTAAAAAGGCATCCTCTAAGCCGCGAATATAGATTTTTTGTGCTACCCCTACAGAACCGCCCACGCTAATGGAAGGTGAATAGCGGAAAATATCCGCAAGATCGCTCGCTTGATATTGCTCGATGTCTTCGGCGGTAATGCTAAGGTTGGTCGCTGCGCCCACAACCGATATTTTCTCGACTGCTGTCGCACTGCTCACTTCAGTTGTATCTGCATATGCACTGGTTAGCGCACTCGCGCTGGCTAATGTGCACATTGCACCGATGATCACGCGTGTTTTCAAGAAAAGCTCCCTATTGATTATGAATATTTCAAATAAGAAGCATTCTCATTAACTTGCAACGAAAAGCCTAGTACTTTTACATTTGTTACATTTACAGCGTTGGCACGTTCAAAATGCTTAGCGTTGGTACGTTTAAAATGCTTGAGGCATATTAAGAATACAAAGTGATGGGTACGAGCGGCGGCTTTGAAAATAGCCGCTCGCGAGTCATAAGGAGATGACGTGGAATTTTATGCTCAGCGCATGCCCCGCTTTTCTTTAATCATTTCATAGGCTGCTTGAATATCTTGTGCCTTATTTTTTGCGATTTCTAGCGCTTGCTTAGGTAGCCCTTTCGACACCAATTTATCCGGATGATTTTCACTCATCAATTTGCGATACGCTTTTTTCACGGCTTTATCATCATCTGATTCACTCACGCCAAGGATTTGGTACGCGTCCTTTAATGACTGTTGAGAAGAGTAGGTAGACTGACTTCCTTGATGGGTGCGATGGGAAGACTGACCGCTTCTTTGGCCACCACGCTGACGAAAGCGTATTTCGGCTTCATACACAGACAATAAGTAAAGTAATTCGTTTTGCTTGAATCCTAAGTGCAGCGCCGCGGTTTCAAGCACTTTTTGTTCGGCCTTATCTAATCTTCCATCAACATATGCCGCTTGAATGAGAATTTCTAAAAAGACCTGCAAAATATCTCTGCGACCATGGCAAGATTCTTTTAGCTCTAAAATAATGTCTTTTAACGCGAAATCAGCTTCTTTTCCATCGCGAAAGGCCTGCTGGGCTTCTTTACGCGTGTCTCCTTCTAGCCCCATCTGATCCATTAATGAGCTGGCCATTTTTATTTCTATATCGCTGACTTTGCCGTCAGCTTTCGCGATATGCCCCATGACCGAAAACAGGGCGTGAAAAAATATTGCCTGCTTTTTGAAATCATCTTGGCTGGTAAAAAATCCGCTGAAACCGCCCATTTGGTTAAAGTCTTGGCTATAGCCTTTGTCGAACATATGTCCGACGATAAAGCCTAAAATAGCGCCGGGGATGCGCCCGAACATAAAGCCAAAAATGGTGCCTAAAATCTTACCAATCATTATTTACCCTGTTTAAACATTTATTTACTCGCACACGCGTTATGCGCTCTATTTCAACGCTGCGCATTCAATTGCGTTAAGCGCTCAGGCGTACCTATATCAACCCATACACCTTGGTACAAACTTCCGCTTACTTGATTTTTTGTCATCGCGTCTACCAGCACAGGCGCTAAACGTTGACTTGCTTGCGATATATTGTCGAACAACGCTTTGCGGTACACACCGATACCGCTAAAGGTATACTTGTTTGAACGACACTGTTCTATTTTCGTGTCACCGCTTTGTTCTTTGCTCACATTACAACCATGCAAGTAAAAATCCCCCTCAGGGTTGTGTGGGGGGTTTGGCACTAATATCAAGTGGGCTAGCAGCAACTCTTTCTTTAAACCTGTAACGTGCTCTCTCAGGTTTTCGAGTAAATTGGCAAAGCAAATGTCAGTAAATACGTCACCATTGACCACTAAAAACGCATCGCTATCATTGTGTTCACACAAGTGCGGGAGTGCTTTTTTGATACCTCCTGCGGTTTCTAGTGCGGTTTCCTCTTTGGAATACACGATATCCACGTTAAATCGCGAGCCATTGCCGATACGCTGAACAATTTGCTCGCCAAGCCATGCATGGTTTATCACTATGCGTTTAATACCGGCGGCGGCTAAACGTTCGATATGGTATTCAATCAAGGGCTTGCCGTGTACTTCTAGCAAGGGCTTAGGCGTAGTATCGGTTAATGGCCGCATACGCTCGCCGCGTCCTGCCGCTAAAATCATTGCTGTATTAATCTGTTTATTCATTTATTAGTAGCGACTCAGTTGATTAGCGTTTACTGCCTGCAAGTAACACTACCTTACCTTTCGCTGAATTGGCTAACGCCAGTACACTCGGTAGAACTTCTTGTTCAACAAATTGTACGAACGCCTGAAGCTCGGGATATTGCTTACCTATATCCACCATATATCCCAAGGTTCGTGGAATATCCTCTAAATAGTCACTTTTTCCATCTCTGTGATGCAAACGAGCAAATATACCACTGGCTTTGATGTGCCGTTGCATGCCTGTTAGGTCAAACCAGCGAGTGAATTTAACAAGTGGGTATTGCGGATAAAACTGCTGTTGAAACGCAGCTAACCAATTGCTCACCCATTTATCGGGCCAACGTCGATAACAATCGCGCAGCAAAGACACCGCATCATATGTGATAGGGCCAACCACTGCGTCTTGAAAATCAATGACGCCAATCTCATTATTTTGTAGCATCATTAGATTACGGGAGTGAAAGTCGCGATGCACACCAACTTTAGGTTGCTCAAAGAAATTGTCTGCTAATACATTGAATGTATCGTTCAGCATAGCGTGCTGTTCAGCCGTCAAACGATACCCCAAATGCACATCTAATAACCATTGAGTGAATATTTCAAACTCTCGGGTAAATAGTTTGTGATCATAGGCGGGTAAAGTTGCTTGAGCTGTAGCTGTACATTGCTGTACCTTTGGCAAAAGTGCTAAGGCTTTTGGGTACAACTGGTGACAACTATGGTCATTTAGTTGATGAGCCAATTGCTCATCACCAAAATCATTGAGACAATAAAAGCCTAACGTGTGGTCTGCGGCCAATATATCCGGCACGCGCAAACCGTTAGCAGCGAAAGACTCTGCAACTAAGGCAAATTTTTCGCTGTCTTCAAACGTTGGTGGAGCATCTACTGCGATAATCGTGCGCTCATCAAAGGTGAAGCGAAAATAACGCCTAAAGCTGGCATCACCGTAAACCATGTGTAATTGTTGACACAAAAAAGGTGTGGAATGATTAATCCAATCCATCAATTGTGCTTGTCTTTGTGCCAATGGGCTCACTTAGGACCTCATGTTGGGGTAAAATTTGACAGCGAAGAATGGCGAAATATCGCTTTTTTTGCAAGTTTACTAGTAAATCTGCGCGAAACCCTTAAAATTGGAGCTTAACTCCCGTGACTTTAACCATTATCAGGCTGCCTTTTTACCCTACCGTATGAAAATCAAGCAACCTCTTCACGTGCTCTGTTTCTCGTTATGCTCACTTAGTGCGGCAGCTCAGGAAACATGTCCAGCACCTGCAAATACTTTCGTGGTAGAGAAGCGTCTGCCTAACGGACAAATTCAAGTTATATCTAATATGACCTCGATTCAGCAAGATAATTTCGCAGAATTTGAGGGCGAAGTAGAAATAACCAATAAAGATTCGCAAATTATAGCAAATCGAGCACAAATTGACCGTACGACCCAGCAGCTCATTGCAACAGGAGATGTTACCTATCAAACACCTGAGCTAAGTGTTACCAGTCAGAAAGTTCTGCTCAACACCCAAAACAACCGCATGGAAATTGCCGACACCCAATATGAATTAACGACGCTCAATGCGCGAGGGGACGCGGAACTTTTGGTTGTGGATCAAACTCAAGGTTTACAATTAAATGGCGTCACTTTTTCAACGTGCCCAACAGGCCAAGAAGATTGGTTAGTCCGTGCTGATAGCATCAAAGTCAAACCCGATGAAACACGCGGTGTCGCGCGAAACGCGGTGTTTTATGTGCAAGACATTCCGATTTTCTATCTTCCTTATTATTCTTTTCCAGTTACGGATGCAAGAGAGACTGGCTTGTTATTCCCCAAGGTAGGCAGCAGTAGTAGTACCGGATTTGCTTATGAGCAACCATACTATCTGAACCTAGACCAACAATATGATGCGACGATTACGCCTCGCTATATGACAAAGCGAGGGTTACAGTTAAAAACGGAATTTCGTTACCTAACTGAGCAAAACAGTGGTCAGATCGATATTGAATACTTGCCTAACGATTCTGACTCTAGCACCAATGAAGACCGCTACTTTTACAGACTCACCCATAAAGGGGCCTTATCCGAAAATTGGGAAGTAAATGTCGATTTCAACGGTTTGAGTGATGATAACTATATAGTTGACTTGGGCTCTAACTACTACAACTCAGCTGATACTCACTTGTTCAGAACCCTAGGCTTGCACTATTACTCTGATGCTTTGAATGTCAGTTTACAACTGCGGGACTTTGAAATTTTAGGTGATCATGACGATACCTACCGCGCTTTACCTGAGCTAAAGCTTGATTACACAAGTGACTTACCCGCTGGTTTTAAATTTGACATTCACTCGGAATTGGCTCGTTTTGACAATGCAAATGGCACAAGTCCTAAGGCGACTCGTGCCCATATAGCGCCCACTTTAAGCCTGCCACTTGAGAACAGTTGGGGCGAATTCCTCGCCGAAACATCCGTTATGCATACCGTATATCGCCAAGAAAACATCGAAGGAACCGACCTTTCTCGTGATGTGTCACGTACATTAGGTCAAGCCAAATTATACGGTGCCTTGGTGTTCGAAAGACAAGCTCATTGGTTCGGCTCAGATGTAACCCAAACGTTGGAGCCAAGAGCGCAATATTTGTATACCAGTTACCAAGACCAATCAGATATCGGCTTATATGATACAACTCGCTTATTTAACGATTTCGGTGGATTGTTCCGAGGTCAGGAGTTTACTGGGTTAGATCGTATCAGCGACCAAAATCAAGTGACCCTTGGTGTCACCTCGCGCATAATTGATAAAGATAATAGGGAACAATTTAAACTTAGCTTGGGTCAGATTTTCTATCTTGAAGACAACAAGGTCACAGCAGCAAGTAAAGAAGACGACAGGTCAGCCTTAGCAGCAGAGTTGGATTGGCGCATCGGCAGTAAGTGGCTAGCTCACAGCGAAGTGCAAGTATCCACCGAAACCGACAAAGTTGAGCGCAGTAGTATTGGCCTTGAATATCGACTAGCCAGAGACAAAATGGTGCAATTTAACCACAGATTTGTGCGGGATTTGTCTGGCGAGCAAATTAGTCAATTGGGGTTAACTGCCAGTTGGCCGATTACTCGCGACTGGTATTGGGTAGGCCGCTGGTATCGTGATATAGAGCGCCATCGGACCATCGAAAGCTACACAGGTTTTCAATATGAATCCTGTTGCTGGGCACTGCGCATTGTCGCTCAGCGTCAATTAACCAGTCGTTTTGATGATGACGGGCTACAAAGCACAGACGAGTTTGATTCAGGTATCGCCATTCAATTCTTGTTTAAAGGAATTGGCGGTGATAGTTCAGGGCGCGACATGTTAAGAGATGGATTGTTCGGCTATCGGCAGCCTTATCTGTTAGATTAGCCCCATGTACAATAAAAATATAACCCAAACACTTAGGTGTAAATTTTAATTAATAAGTAACCATAAATATGAAATTAACTGTAGTCACTTTTGCCCTTTTGGCATTTATTTCGTTTAGCACGTTCGCCAAGCAAACTCGCTTGGACAATGTGGCAGTGATCGTCGATCAGGGCGTGGTACTGGAAAGCCAAATTGAAGAGCTAGTCAGTACTGTAAAGCGTAACGCGATAACCAATAATCAAACTTTACCATCGGATCGCGTACTACGTACCCAAGCGATAGAGCGCCTGATCGTTGATAGTTTGCAAAGCCAAATGGCTGATCGCATGGGGATTCAAATTAGCGATCCTCAGTTAGATCAAACCATTGACAATATTGCAAGAGAAGACGGCACCACTGTTGAACAGCTGCGCCAAAGTCTTGCTTCTGAAGGCGTCAGTTTTGAAGTCTATCGTGAGCAAGTACGTAAAGAGTTGATCTCTGGTGAGGTTCGCCGTGCGAATGTTCGTCGTCGTATTTACATTACACCGCAAGAAATTAGTAATCTCGTTAAGTTAATTGACGAGCAAGGCGGCCAACAAGCTGAGTACCACCTTGGGCATATATTGATTGGCTTTCCGCCAGACCCAACTGATGCAGATGTAAGCAAAGCCAAAGACACAGCTGAAAAAGTGCTCGAATTACTGAATAACGGCTCCGAATTCGCCAAGATAGCAACAGCGTCTTCTTCTGGCTCTAAGGCCCTTGAAGGGGGGGATTTAGGTTGGATGAACATTAACTCTATGCCGACTCTGTTTGCCGAAGCCGTGCAAGGCGCAAGCAAAGATGATCTTATCGGCCCGATTCGCAGTGGCGCGGGTTTTCACGTATTAAAAATAATTGATATTCGCGGCATAGAAAAAGTTGAAGTAGCCGAACTTAAATCGCGTCATATTTTGATTAAACCTTCGGTGATATTGAGCGACGAAAAAGCTGAAAAAATGCTGATTGAATTCAGAAAACAGTTACTTGCAGGTGAAGCTGATTTTGCCGAATTGGCCAAAGAACATTCTGCTGATCCAGGCTCGGCGTTACGCGGCGGGGATTTAGGTTGGGCAGACCCTAACGTATATGTTCCAGCTTTTAGAGACACATTGCAGAAACTAGAGGTGGGCGAAATAAGCCAACCTGTACGCTCTACCCACGGTTGGCATTTAATGCAACTGATGGACAAACGTGTGCAAGACGCCACTGAAAAGCGCAAAGAAGACAAAGCGTATCAATTGTTGTTCCAGCGTAAGTTTGCTGAAGAAACCGAGGCTTGGTTAAAAGAAATGCGTGACAGCGCATACGTTGAATTACTTGATAAAAAAGACAACAGCTAAACGATGACCATTAAGCTTGCGATTACCCCGGGGGAACCTGCCGGGGTCGGTCCTGATTTAACGATTGCCTTAGCTCAGCAGCAATGGCAAGCCATCTTGGTAGTGGTTGCAAGCGCCGACCTTATGCGCGACCGTGCAAAGGCGCTGGGCATGCCACTCAATTTGTTGCCCTACAGCGAAAATTGTCAGGACATACAGCCCGCCGGCGCATTGTATATTGTGGATGTTCCGCTGTGCGCCAATGTCACAGCGGGACAGTTAAATGAAGCCAACAGTCAATACGTGCTCAATACGCTGCACCAGGCTTGCCAAATGAATTTACGTGGTGAGTGCCAAGCATTAGTGACAGGTCCAGTACACAAGGGCATTATCAATGAAGCGGGTATTGCGTTTAGCGGTCATACTGAATATTTCGCCGAGCAGTCAAATACGCCAGAAGTGGTGATGATGCTTGCTACCGAAGGTTTACGTGTGACACTTGCTACAACCCACATTCCACTAACGGCAGTTTCAGCTGCGATTACTGGGCCTAAGTTGGACCGGGTGATCCGTATTATAGATCACGATCTTAAAACCAAATTTGGTATTGACCAGCCTCATATTTTTGTCTGCGGATTAAATCCTCATGCCGGCGAAGATGGGCATATAGGCCGCGAGGAAATCGACACTATCATTCCGGCTCTCGAAGTATTGCGTCAAGATGGCGTTCGCCTCACGGGGCCGCTACCAGCGGATACAATTTTTAATCCGAAGTATTTACAACAAGCTGATACAGTACTTGCTATGTATCACGACCAAGGTCTTCCTGTGTTAAAATACAAAGGCTTTGGACAGGCAGTCAATATCACTTTGGGACTTCCCTTTATCCGTACTTCAGTGGATCATGGAACCGCACTCGATTTAGCCGCTACAGGCCAAGCCGATGTTGGTAGTTTCCGCATCGCTATTAAGGAAGCCATTTCTTTGGCAAAAAGTAAACAATGAGTAAACAACACTTAGGCCACACAGCCAGAAAACGTTTCGGTCAGAACTTTCTTCACGACCCTTACATCATCGATCAAATTGTCTCTGCCATTAACCCACAGAAGGGGCAAAATGTGGTGGAAATTGGCCCTGGTTTAGGTGCAATCACGGAGCCTGTGTGCGAACTCATCGATAAATTAACGGTAGTCGAGTTAGACCGTGACCTTGCCCAACGTTTGCGCACGCATCCCTTCATTGCCAGCAAGCTAAACATCGTTGAACAAGACGCCCTGAAATTTGATTTTTCTGAGCTGTTCAGTGAAGAAAACCCACTTAGGGTGTTCGGAAACTTGCCATACAATATATCGACTCCTTTGATGTTCCACTTGTTTTCCTTTGCTCATAAAGTACAAGACATGCATTTTATGCTGCAAAAAGAAGTCGTGAACAGACTTGCGGCCTCGCCGGGTAACAAAAATTACGGGCGTTTATCGGTCATGGCACAATATCACTGCCAAATTATGCCGGTTATCCACGTACCGCCAGGCGCGTTTAACCCACCGCCTAAAGTTGATTCAGCTGTTGTGCGCCTTATTCCTCATAAAGTAAGGCCTGTGGCGGTTAAAAGCGAAGAGGTACTCAATCGAGTCTGCGCCCAAGCATTTAATCAACGCCGCAAAACCATACGCAATAGCTTGAAAGAAAGCGTAAGTGAAGCACAACTGCTTTCATTGGATATTAATCCTGAGTTACGAGCTGAGAACTTATCATTGGCTCAATTCGGCCAAATAGCTGATCTTGCGTTTAGTGTTCAGGAGAATTAAATGACCACCCCTTTTGTTTCTGGTCACGAGCTAAGTGACAAAATCAATGTTAGTGTCAATACCCAACATTTGCCGGAGCATGCTGCCAACGAAGCAGATAAATATGCCTTTGCGTACGAAATTACCATAGCCAACAATAGCCACGAGAGCGTGCAACTGATCAACCGTTATTGGCTCATTATTGATGGAAATGGCAAACAATCTGAAGTTGAAGGTGCAGGCGTAATCGGTCAACAGCCACAAATAGACAGTGGAAATAGTTTTCAATACACCAGCGGCGCAGTACTTGATACCCCAGTGGGCTCTATGCAAGGTTTTTATGAGATGCAGGATAAAGATGGCGCACTGTTTCGCGTGCCGATTGATATTTTCCGCCTTGCTGTACCACACCTGATCAATTAAACCCGAATTCCTTATGGCTGATTACATCGTTGGTGATATACAGGGCTGCTTAAGCGGTCTAAAAAACCTGTTAAATAAAGTCGGGTTTGCCCCAGGAGCCGACACACTTTATGCTGTGGGTGATCTTATAGGACGAGGCTCTGAATCTTTAGACACGCTTCAGTATCTTTATGAGTTAGGTGATAGTTTTCAAACCGTTCTGGGAAACCACGATCTTAATCTATTAGCCATATATTGCGGTGTAAAACGCGCGAAAAAAGGCGATAAACTAGACAATGTAATTACCTCAGGGGATTTTGCCAAATATTGCCACTGGCTGCGTACAAAACCGTTGGCTATGTCCATCAACCACTCCATGCTTGTGGCCCACGCCGGCCTCTATCCCGCGTGGTCTTTTGACAAAGCAATCCAGTTAAGTACTGAAATAAGTGATGCATTACAAAGCGCACAATGGCAGCAGCTAATAAAAAATATGTACGGTGATAAACCAAGCCGCTGGCGTGATGATCTGACGGGTGAAGCACGGCAACGCTTTATCATCAACGCATTTACCAGGATGCGATTTTTGGAAAAAGACAATCGACTAGACTTCGATTGTAAAACCCACCCAAATGATGCGCCAAAATCCCTTACCCCTTGGTTTACAATCAAAAACCCACAGCTCGAAGCACAGCAAAAGGTTGTTTTTGGTCATTGGGCTGCGTTAGACGGCGAGACAAATAGCGAGACATTTATTGCTCTGGATACTGGGTATGTATGGGGTGGGCACATGACCCTACTGCGAATTGACACACACCAACAAATATCGACTCCCTAAGCCGTTACTTCCTCCAAGCCATTGTCGAATATTACCCTTTTTGTATTTCTCCGTTATTCCCAATAATAATTAGAGTAAAGTCGGAAAGTTAGTTAATGTAACTCGAATGTATGTCGATACTACATAGAAGAGATTAAGTAGCTGGTAAAGAAAAGATAAAAGACAGGTATTGTTTTCTATACCTAAAGGGCAAATGATATACGCCTAACCTAATGGAAGACAATGAGCTGTGTGTAACACTCGCTGGCTCAGCTTAACTTAGCTTGAATCGACAGCATCGTAATCGCTCGAACACATATAATAAACTCGTTTCTTGGAGATCACACATGAAAATGACAGTAGCTATGCGCGTTGTAGGTGGTTTCGCCATTATTACTTCGCTGCTTATCGTCATGGGAATATTTTCACTCGCCACGTTAAATGATATTGACGACGCCACTGAAGAGGTCAGTAACCTTGCATTTCCCACCGTAAGCGGAAGTAGTCAACTCAAGGTATCATTTCTCAATATGGGCCGTCTAACTGCTGAAGCCTACTATGGCGATGGGCTCAGTGGGCTAGATGAAAAGAATGAAGCGTTCAATAGTAGCCAAAGTATATTTGAAAGCGAGTTTAATACGTTAAAACGTGTGGTTAGCCAAGAGCCTGAGTTGAAGGCCTCATTAGCTGAGGTTGACACTATTTACGAAGACTACAAAGTAAACGTTCTGACGCTATTTAACAGCCGCCAGGACGACTTAACATTACGCAATACGCTAGAAGATCAGTTAGGGGATATAGAAGACAATGCTGACGATACATCGTCGCTAATCCTAGACTTCTCAGATTTGGACGAAGTACAAAATAACGCCCAGCTCACTAAAGCATCAGAATTAGCTAATCGTCTCGAAACAAACTTAATGTCACTTATCACTGTTAGTGCTGAATACATAAAAACCCAAAATCTGGTTAGAGCCGACACCTTGGGTAATGAAGTTAAATTGGTGCTTAATCAAATCCGTGAATCCTTGAGTGATATTCAAAATGCCGCTGGGGGCAGAGATCCGAGCGGTACCTTATCTGAGATATACCAGATGACCGGTTCAGTCTTAGATTTAGTCAGCTCCCCAACCGGCTTGTTGCAAAACCAAGTTCAAAAAATTAATAAACAAAACGATGCAACCGCGGCCTACAGGGCATCGGATGCCAATATTGAGCTCGCGATTACCAAACTGAATACCTTGTCGAAATTGGCTGACAACAAAGCTACCGTCGCCAAAGAATCAGTTAAGAGCTCTATCAGTTCAGGTAACTTAAAAACCATCTTTATTGTGATTATTTCAGTGCTGATTGCCAGTGTCATCGCATTCTTTGGCGTGCGTGCCATCATTAAGCCTCTACACAAAGTAAATGAGATGCTGAAAGTGGTTTCCTCTGGGGATTTGACCCGTCGTTTAGATGACTCGTCAGACGATGAGTTTGGAACACTTGCCACCAACTGTAACAACCTTATCGACAGTTTAAAGTTGCTTATTTCCGGGATAGGCTCTCGCTCAGCACAGCTAGCCGCGGCATCAGAAGAAACATCAGCAGTCACTTTGCAAACGACAACATCGATTCAAGAACAAAAATCTCAAATCGCCCAAGTCGCTACAGCAACCACGCAGATGCATAGCACGTCTATGGTTGTTAGCCAAAGTGCAGAAGATACGCTACGCCAAATTCAGCACGCTGATGAAGAGGCAGAGAAAGTTAAAGCCATTTCTGAAGAGAATATTCGAACTATTGAAGTGCTTGCGCGTGATGTTGAAGAAGCCGCTGAGGTCATTAATAAGCTTCATCAAGACAGTGCTAGCATAGGCGGCATTTTAGACGTTATTCGCGGCGTTGCTGACCAAACTAACTTATTGGCACTCAACGCAGCTATCGAAGCCGCTCGCGCAGGTGAACATGGTCGTGGCTTTGCCGTGGTAGCAGATGAAGTAAGAACACTTGCCAGCCGTACGCAGCAATCGACACAAGAAATCAATTCAATGATTGAAGTGCTTCAAGCCGGTGCTGAAAAAGCCGTCGCTGTGATGAATCAAGGCAAAGAACAAACCACTGTCTGTGTAGAGAAAACCGAAGGCTCTACCCGCGCATTACAACTCATTTCTGACGCGGTGCACAAAGCCTACGACGTTAGCTCACAGATTGCTCAGGCAGCGAAAGAGCAAAATGTGGTATCCCAAGAAATCAGTCAGAAGTTAGAAAACATAGTGAATATCGCTGAAGAAACCTCTGTAGGGGCGCATCAAACGTCTGAATCGAGTCACGAAGTGGCGAAGCTAGCCGAAGAACTGCAAAGCTCAGTACAACAATTTAAGGTGTAAACTTTGACGTTCAATGCATAGAACGCCTCGTTTGTTCAGCTAAAAACAAAAAAACCGCTACTTTTTGAGTTAGCGGTTTTTTTATGATTAAAGGTCTGAGTTATTCATCTTCAAACAAACTCTTATGCAGAGCTTTCACCACGTTTGAACTGTCTTTCTCACTCACTAACATAGACATGTTATGTACGTTCGCGCCAAAACATATCATGCGTAAGTTAAAATCAGACACCGCAGCAAATATACGGCTAGAGACGCCAGCAGCACTGTGCATATTGTTCCCGACCACGGTCACCAGATCAAAATGCTCTTCTAATTCAACTTCACAAATCTGACTAAGTTCTTCAATAGTTTCACGATTTAAACGCTGCAAGACTGAATTTGGCGGGTTGTCTAAGGTGAACGACACGCAAATTTCAGACGTGGTCACCAAATCAACACTCAAGTTATGTTTCGCAATAATGGTAAATACGTTCTGTAAGAAACCCTGAGCGTACATCATCTTAGGTGTTTTCACTGTCACCATAACCTGATCTTTTCGGCGCGTTATGGCTCTATAAGACGGTTCATGCTCACAATCACGTACAATCCAAGTACCGCCTTTTTCAGGCTCTTTACTTGAACCAACAAACACTTTGATGTTCTGACGAAGTGCAGGCTCCATGGTCGCAGGGTGTAAAACCTTAGCGCCAAATGTTGCCATTTCAGCCGCTTCTTCAAAGCTAAGTTCCGGTAAAGGACGGGCTGCATCTGTGATGCGTGGATCTGTGGTATACACGCCAATCACATCTGTCCATATTTCGCAGCTTTGCGCACCTAAGGCTTCTGCTAATAACGCGGCCGTGAAATCAGAACCACCGCGGCCCAGAGTCGTCGTATTGCCCGCTTCATCTGAACCAATAAAACCTTGTGTAACCAGCACAGTTTTGGCAATTTCAGGGGCCATCAATTGCGTGGCGCGCTGTTTGATTCCATCTAGCTGCGGTGCGGCTTGGCCAAATTCACTGTCTGTCAGCAACACTTTGCGCACGTCAAAGTTATCCGCTGGTAAACCTTGCTGAGTCAATACTTCACTGAATAACAACGAAGCCATGCGCTCACCGTGCGACAGCAAACTGTCTTTAAGATCTGGACGATGCAGGATTTCTTCATGAAACGCCAATTGCTTCAATGACTCAAGAAGTTCTAATAACTTATCGGCGACTAATTTTGGCGCACCTAAGTCATTTAAAATCGCGAATTCAATAGCTTGGATTTGCTCAACGTAAGCGGAAATTTCATCTTTGGTAAGTGCCTTATGGGCAAGCTCAACCAAAATATTCGTTACCCCAGCAGACGCACTGACCACAACTACTTTTGTATTGGGGTTACCCATGACAACTTTGGCGCAATTAAGCATGGTTGCGTAAGTTGCAACGCTGGTACCACCAAATTTAGCTACATTTATCGAAGAGTCACTCAATGTTTTTCCTAATTAAAATATGTACAAAAAAGATGCCATAAATTACCAGTTTTTTAGCGCAGATAAAGTACATTTTATCTGTTTCTGTACACTTTTTGGAATAGCCTATGCGATAGTGTCTTCCACTTTACGAATTTAACCATGTAAAAACAGATCGCGATCTAAAAGATCAATAATAAAAACCGCCAAATCCATTCGAATTAATGGCGCAAATACAGTCAGTTAAGGAAACACGAACATGCTCCGATGCAAAACCATCAACAATACATTCACGAGCGGGATCGTCATAGCTCTGATCGCAGCCAGTAGTTTTGCTACAAGAGCCAGTGAAGCCATTTCTAAGCAATTGCATGAACTCACCCTCAATGAAACACAAACCTTATTGCGTGAAAACACAATTACGGTCGCCCAATTGAGTAACTACTATTTACAGCGAATAGAAAAATTCAACGATAACGGCCCTAAGCTCAATGCGGTCGTCACGCTTAATCAGCAACTCGCTGAACAGGTGGCAGCGTTAGACAAGAAACTTAAGAGTGACGCGCCTCTGGGCAAACTATTTGGCGCCATCGTGCTGCTCAAAGACAATATTGATGCCAGCGGTATGCCGAACACCGCAGGATCTTGGTTAATGCGCGAACATGTGCCAGACAAAGACGCCTTTCTCGTTAAACAATTAACAGCGCAAGACGCCATTATTTTAGGTAAAACGAACTTGTCGGAATGGGCGAATTTTCGTTCGACCATGTCATCAAGTGGGTGGAGCAGCCTGCATGGACAAACATTAAACCCTCATGATCCGACTCGCTCTCCCTGCGGCTCAAGTTCAGGCTCAGGGGTAGCCGTCGCTGCTGATTTAACCCTACTAGCGGTGGGAACAGAAACAGATGGCTCGATTACCTGCCCTGCAGCGGTAAACGGTATTGTAGGCATCAAACCAACCTTAGGCCTTGTTAGTCGCAGCGGGATTATTCCTATCGCTCACTCACAAGATACCGCCGGCCCAATGACACGCTCAGTAAGCGACGCTGTCATCATGTTAGAAGCCATGATGGGCCTAGATCCAAAAGACGCAGCCAGCTTTGCACCATTGTCTTTATCCGAACACTTAAAGATTGACGGACTCAAAGGCAAGCGGATTGGCGTAGTGCGCAATATGATGGGCTATCACCCACAACTTGACGACATATTTGAAAACCAATTAAGCGTGCTAAAAAAAGCAGGGGCAATCGTTGTAGACAATGCCAACATTGAAAATAAAGGCGAATGGAATGAAGACGAGTACAGTATTTTACTGGCCGAGTTTAAAACAGACTTGAATCATTATTTGACCAACAGCAACGCCCCAATCAAAAGTCTGCAAGAGGCAATAGATAAAAATATACAAGCAGAAGAGCGCACCATGCCTATATTCGGCCAAGAAATATTTATTAGCGCTCAGCAAGCCCCTGAATTAACCGAGCAAAGTTATCTTGATGCGTTAAAAAACGCGAAACAAAAAGCGGGTAAAGAAGGAATTGACGCCACGCTAGCAAAATATAAGGTGGATCTACTTATTGCTCCAACAACCGCCCCCGCATGGAAAATTGACCACATCGATGGCGATCATTTCCTTGGCTCAGCAAGCGGTGCCGCTGCTGTAGCAGGTTACCCGCACATTACCGTTCCTATGGGAGCGGTCAGCGGTATGCCGGTCAATATGAGCTTCTTTGGCAAAGCGAAAAGTGAGGGAGTCTTGATAGAAGCTGCTTACGGATTCGAGCAAGCCACCCAAGCTCGTATTCGCCCTCTGTTGCACAGCAGTCAATTAGAATAGTGACTATTTAGAAAAATGGGCGCGACGAATATCGCGCTCCAAACTCGTGATCAAGGCGTCTTGATAACCATTTTATCACCTACCTTGATACCGTTTTTAGCAAACCACCCTTGGTTCATCTCTAATGCATAGAGTACCGCTTGTGAAGCGCCAACAGAGGTTAAATCATGAGGTTGCATAGGCTTGATATCGGTGATAACACCATCGCTTGTGATAAACGCCACATCCAATGCTAAAAACGTGTTCTGCATCCACATACTGGCCTTTTTAGAGCCAGAAAATTTAAATAACATCCCGCACTGTCCACATAACGTTTTGCGATACATTAATCCCATGGCACGTTGTTCAAAGGTATGGGCGTATTCGACTTCAAGAGTTATATCTTGCAGCGTAATCTGAACGGTTGGTAGCGTCTGATGTTGTGTCGCTTCCTGCGCATTAACAACTTGAATGAGTAGCGTAAAACAGCCGACAAGTAGTACACAGCGTAAAAATTTAAATGTCATAAGCCTTCCATTTACTTAGATAAATCACCTTAGCTCAATGATGACTATGAGCCAGTATCCACAGGACTTTATAATTAACCAAATAAAACCAACTTGAAAACAATGAGTTAGTTTTAATTATTAGACTAAAGTCTACTTCACAGTAAAACAGAAAGGAATAGAAGCTATCCGGCAGATTGAAAAAATGCGGATTTAAAGAATAAAAAAGCCGAACAAGGCACTAACCTGTTCGGCTTACGTTATTTTCATCTAATTTATTGAGTTAAATCAGTGATTAAGCAATGTTTAAAGCTGGGATGATCTTCTCTTTCGCTGCTTCTTCTGCTTGTTTGAACTCTTCGATACGATCGAAGTTCAAATAACGGAACACGTCACCTGACATAGATTCAATCTTATTCGCGTATTCCATGTATTCAGCAGTAGTCGGGATACGACCAACAATTGCACCAACAGCGGCAAGCTCAGCAGAACACAAGTAAACATCAGCACCATCACCCAAACGGTTAGGGAAGTTACGCGTTGACGTAGACAATACCGTTGAATTGGCAAGTACACGTGCTTGGTTACCCATACACAATGAACAACCAGGCATTTCAGTACGTACACCTACGCGACCGTAGATGTTGTAATAGCCTTCTTCCATCAATACCGCTTTGTCCATCTTAGTCGGTGGAGAAATCCACAAACGCGTTGGTAACGTTTTATTGTATTGCTCAAGCAATTTACCTGCAGCACGGAAGTGACCAATGTTAGTCATACAAGAACCGATGAATACTTCATCAATTTTCTCGCCAGCTACGTCAGACAAGGTTTTTGCGTCATCTGGATCGTTCGGGCAGCAAAGGATAGGCTCGTTGATTTCATCAAGGTCAATCTCGATAGTTTCAACGTACTCAGCGTCTTTATCTGCTTCCATTAATTCAGGGTTAGCTAGCCACTCTTCCATCTTACGAGCACGACGCTCAAGCGTACGAGGATCACCGTAGCCTTCGTTGATCATCCAACGCAACATAGTGATGTTAGAGTTCAAGTATTCAGCAATAGATGCTTCAGATAATTTGATTGTACAACCTGCAGCTGAACGCTCAGCTGACGCATCAGACAATTCAAACGCTTGCTCAACGGTCAAGTCATCCAAACCTTCTATTTCTAGAATACGACCAGAGAAGGCATTTACTTTGCCTTTCTTAGCAACAGTCAATAAACCTTGCTTGATACCGTATAAAGGAATGGCATGAACTAAATCACGCAAGGTGATGCCTGGTTTCATTTTACCTTTAAAGCGCACCAATACTGACTCTGGCATATCAAGCGGCATAACGCCTGTTGCGGCAGCAAAAGCAACCAAACCAGAACCTGCAGGGAATGAAATCCCCATAGGGAAACGCGTATGTGAGTCACCACCTGTACCGACAGTATCAGGTAACAACATACGGTTTAACCAAGAGTGAATAATACCGTCACCTGGGCGAAGTGAAACACCGCCACGGTTCATAATGAAATCAGGTAAGGTGTGCTGAGTGTCAATATCAACAGGCTTAGGATAAGCCGCCGTGTGACAGAATGACTGCATGGTTAAATCAGCAGAGAAACCTAAACATGCTAAGTCTTTAAGCTCATCTCGGGTCATAGGGCCAGTGGTATCTTGTGAGCCCACGGTCGTCATTTTAGGCTCACAGTAAGTGCCAGGGCGAATACCGTCAACACCACATGCTTTACCTACCATTTTTTGAGCAAGGGTATACCCTTTACCCGTGTCCGCTGGTTGGTCTGGCTTACGGAACAAGTCAGAAGCCCCTAGGCCCAATGACTCACGGGCTTTTTCAGTCAAACCACGACCGATAATCAAGTTGATACGTCCACCAGCACGTACTTCATCTAACAATACGTCAGACTTATATTCGTACTTAGTTAGCTCTTCGCCCGTTTCCGCATTTGCGATACGACCTTCAAGAGGGAAGATGTCAATCACATCACCCATGTTCATTTTGTCTACGTCAGCTTCAAATACCAGCGCACCAGCATCTTCCATGGTGTTAAAGAAAATAGGGGCTACTTTGCCACCGATACATACACCGCCACCACGCTTGTTTGGTACGCCAGGCAAGTCTTCACCGAAGAACCACAAGACTGAGTTAGTGGCTGATTTACGCGAAGAACCGGTACCAACTACGTCACCAACGAAAGCAACAGGATGACCTAACGCTTTGATTTCTTCGATTTGCTTAAGTGGGCCTACTTCGCCGTGAACTTCAGGTGTTAAACCGTCACGTGTCATTTTGTAAGCAGCGCGTGCATGCAATGGAATATCAGGACGTGACCATGCATCTGGTGCTGGCGACAAATCATCAGTGTTAGTTTCACCTGTGACTTTAAACACTGAATAAGTGATTTTCTCGGGCAAATCAGGACGAGAAGTGAACCACTCTGCATCAGCCCAAGATTGTAATACGTCTTTTGCGAACTCATTTCCAGCGCGGGCTTTTTCTTCCACGTCATGGAACGCATCAAACATCAGCAAGGTATGCTTTAATTCTTCAGCGGCAAGTTCAGCCAATTCACTGTTGTCTAGTGCATCAACCAAAGTGACGATGTTGTAACCGCCATGCATGTTACCCAATAACTGGATAGCCGCGTCTTTGTTGATTAAAGGAGACGATGCTTCACCGGTAACGATCGCATTTAGGAAACCCGCTTTTACATAAGCAGCTTCATCTACGCCCGGTGGAACTCGTTCTGACAACAACTCAAGTAAAAAGTCACCTTCGCCAGCAGGCGGCGCTTTTAGTAACTCAACCAAACCGGCGACTTGCTCGGCATTTAACGGTTTAGGTGGGATACCTTCGGCAGAACGTTCTTCAACATGTTTACGATATGCTTCTAACACAATTAGGACCTCTTGGTTGACTCAAAGAACACCGGACGTTCTTGAGTATGTATATAAAACCGAGCAAGTATAAGGCTTATGGCGTAAAAATAAAAATAACCTGTATGTTTATGGCCTTATACCGGCTATTCCCTACAAAAATAGGGGTTAATAAGATGTTAAGTGCCGCGATAATCGTTTTTACTGACAATAAAATACGCGTTTTTAGCGATTCTATATTTTATCGCGTACCAACCTGAACGCTAAACAGCATTTCATTTTCATTCGGTCATTAGCATACTTCAGCTTCTTGGCTGTTAGATGACAGGTTCAATTAACTAATAAGGTAAATAAATAATCCTGAATAACTAAGCTCAATTTAACTCACCCACAACGTCATGCTATACCTGCCCTAGGTATTTACGCATTATTTATATCAGGAAGATACTATGAAATATCTCAAGCTCAGCCTACTCGCGGCATTTGTGCTTATTACTTATTTGCTTTTCTGGCCCGTTCCCGTAGAACCTATTGCTTGGCAAGCACCGAAAAATCCAGGCTACTTAGGCCTCTATGCGTCCAATACCAGACTAGCAAACCTAGAGAATATTTCGCTAAATGGCCAACACGGACCAGAAGACTTCGCTTTTTTGCCCGACGGCACAATTGCTACGGCAACGCATTCTGGCAATATCATGCTGCTCGCCCCCAAGGATAAAGAGTTCACTACTTGGGTCAATACTGGCGGCCGCCCATTAGGCATCGAGTTTGATAAGCAAGGACATTTACTTGTGGCAGATGCGGTAAAAGGCTTATTGTCGGTTAGCCCCAGCGGGGAAATTAGCCTTCTCACGAATCGAGTGGCAGGAACGGATATAGTGTACGCAGATGATGTAGATGTTGCCGCTGACGGCACCATATACTTCAGCGATGCGACCAATAAATTCAGTGCCCCAGCCTATGGTGGCACATTGGCAGCGAGTTTACTTGAGATCTTAGAACACAAAGGCAATGGGCGCTTACTCGCATATGATCCAAGAAGTCGCTCAACCTCTGTCCTACTTGAAGATTTAGTCTTTGCCAACGGTGTCTCTGTGAGCCACGACCAACGCTCTGTGCTTGTAAACGAAACGGGGAGTTATCGAGTAATGCGTTATTGGCTATCAGGACCAAAAGCGGGCACATCAGAGGTATTTATCGATAACCTACCTGGTTTTCCTGATAACATAGCCCGCTCACCAACTGGCGGATATTGGCTTGGTTTTGCCTCTCCACGCTCCGAAAGCCTCGATGATTTATCTAGATCACCATTTTTGCGTAAAGTAGTGCAACGCTTACCTAGCTTCATGCGCCCTCAAGCCAAAGATTACGGTCATGTAATTAAAATCAATGAAAAGGGCGAAGTCGTCATGGACTTGCAAGACCCAAAAGGCCAATACCCCTTAACCACTGGGGTGCTCGAGACAAAAGATGCGTTATACATCAGCAGTTTGATCGCTCCCAGCGTCGGTCGAAAATCTCTCAAATAAAATAAGGTAATCATCGAGTTGCTACCGGTGAAGCACTTAAAGCGGCACGTTTGCGCGCTTAGCTCATGGAACCTATTATTGTATAGGTACTTTCTTCTTACGGGAATTTTCGCCTCATGGGTATTTTCCCTCGTACTGTAAAAATTGCCTTTATCTGTAAAATGTGGTCGCTGAAAAAGATGATCTAAACGATAACCCCTCCCCCCACTTTCGCTCATCCATTCACTGGCGGGGCATATGAGCTCATTTATTTACGCTGCGTCTCTGGCACGCCCTTAGCATTTCTTCGTGTATATTTTTTGCGGAACTGAAGGAGAAACTATGACTCAATCACTAGAAAACAAACGCGTTGCTATTTTAGCCACCAATGGATTTGAGCAAAGCGAATTATTTCATCCCTTCAAGGCGTTGAAAGACGCGAAGGTAAAGGTAGACATTATTTCCCTTGAGAAAGGCACAATTAAAGGCTGGGATGAAAACAACTGGGGCGAATCGATTGAGGTCGACTTAACGCTGCAAGAGGCAAAAAGCGAAGACTATGACGCCCTTGTGTTACCGGGCGGTTTGTTCAACCCTGACACTTTACGCACCAGCGATGCAGCCATTGCCTTTATTAAAGACTTTTTCGCCGATGAAAAACAACGACCGGTTGCCGCGATCTGTCACGGGCCATGGTTACTGATTGAAGCCGGCATCGTGAAAGGGCGAAACTTAACTTCTTATCCCAGCATTCAAACTGATTTACGTAACGCCGGCGCTAACTGGCAAGATGCACAGGTGTTGATCGACGGTCAGATCATCACCAGTCGTAACCCAGATGACCTGCCTGCGTTTAGCGAGCAAATTATCAAGGCGCTCAGTCAATAATCGACTTAGCTTTATCATCGCCCTTAAACAGAAAGCCACATTTAATGTGGCTTTCTTCGCTTATGACTGTTTTTTTTGCGTCGACTACTTGGGCTTGTATCACTCGCTTTTTCCGTGCCGCCCGCTTTATTGTGTGGTTGGTTATCACTGAATCGGGTTAAACCTTGTTGCGCTTTTTTACCTTTAGCTGATTGATGACCATTCCCCTTCCCTTTCGCGTACGCTTTATTTGCTGCGCGTTTGGCATATTCTTTTTGCTCACGGCCTTTTAGCTCATTACGGCTCTCTGCTGGCACCAAGCATTTAGGGCCATTGCCAATCAGATACGCTTTCCCCATGTCAGTAAGTGCTTTGCGCAACATGGGCCAATTTGCCGGATCATGATAGCGCAAGAAACCACGGTGTAATCGCCGACGAATTTCCCCCTTAGCCACCGTCACTGCTTCACTTTTATGGTTCACCTTATGTATCGGGTTTTTCCCTGTGTGATACATAGTGGTGGCATTCGCCATAGGGGAGGGGTAGAAATTTTGCACTTGATCGAGTTTAAAATTACGCTCCTTTAACCACAGCGCCAGGTTCAACATATCTTCATCTTCGGTGCCTGGGTGAGCAGAGATAAAATACGGGATTAGGTACTGTTCTTTGCCTGCTTCCATAGTGTATTTGTCGAACAGTTCTTTGAATCTGTCGTAAGTCCCCATGCCTGGCTTCATCATTTTATCCAGAGGGGCTTTCTCGGTATGTTCAGGCGCAATTTTTAAATACCCACCCACATGATGGGTGACCAGCTCACGGACATAGTTTGGGTCTTCAATAGCTAAATCGTAACGTACGCCCGAAGCGATAAGGACTTTTTTCACCCCCTCCACGTTGCGCGCTTTACGGTACAACTCCACTGTTGGAGTTTGATCGGTATCCAAGTGGCCACAAATCTCTGGCCAAACACAAGATAACCGACGACAAGCCTGCTCTGCTTTCGGGCTTTTACAGCGTAATTTATACATATTAGCGGTTGGCCCGCCTAAATCAGAAATCACCCCAGTAAAACCTGGCACCTTGTCACGGATCTGTTCGATTTCGCGAATAATAGATTCTTCAGAGCGGCTTTGAATTACGCGCCCTTCATGTTCAGTAATCGAACAAAACGTACAGCCGCCGAAACATCCACGCATGATATTCACCGAAGTTTTAATCATGTCGTAAGCCGGTATTTTTGCCTTGCCATACCGAGGATGGGGTACCCGAGCGTAAGGTAAGTCGAATACGGCGTCCATTTCATGGGTTTCAAGGGGAAATGCCGGAGGATTAATCCAAATAATTCGATCCCCGTGACGCTGAGCTAATGCACGAGCACAGCCTGGGTTGGTTTCTTTATGTAGTATGCGCGATGTGTGGGCGTAATGGGTTTTCTCAGCACGGACAACGTCATATGGCGGCAACATCACGTAGGTTTTATCCCACGGTTTGCGGCGCTTGGTTTTTGAGGTAAACGGCTGTACTACAATCGGCTGGGCTTTTTGCGCTTCAATGGCAGCTTGTTTGTCTGCTTCAGAGGAAACAGCACATTTATCTTCAATAATTTCGTAAGGGCTAATAACAGGGTCAATTTTACCTATCGTATCAAAGTGCGTTGAATCCACGCCTTGCCAGCCCGGCAATGGCTCTTTACGGATCACGGCCGTTCCGCGAATATCTTGCATTTGATCTATGCTTTCACCGGCGGCAAAACGATGAGCCATTTCAAGTAGTGGGCGCTCAGCATTCCCAAACATCAACATGTCAGCTTTTGAATCAAACAACACCGAGCGACGAACTTTGTCTGACCAGTAATCATAATGCGCGATACGTCGTAAACTCGCTTCAATACCACCTATCACCACAGGCTTTTTATACGCTTCTTTGCAACGTTGGGTATACACCGTCACCGCGCGATCGGGCCGTTTTCCCCCTTCATTATTGGGAGTGTAAGCATCATCGTGACGTAATTTACGCTCAGCGGTGTAGCGGTTGATCATGGAGTCCATGTTGCCTGCGGTAACACCGAAAAATAAATTCGGCTCACCTAGCTGCATAAAATCGTTTTTATTGGTCCAATCTGGCTGAGAAATAATACCTACTCTAAAACCTTGCGACTCTAGCACTCGGCCAATGACTGCCATACCAAAACTAGGGTGATCCACATAGGCATCCCCCGTTACGATAATAATGTCGCAACTATCCCAACCTAAGATCTCCATTTCTTTGCGTGACATAGGTAAAAATGGCGCAGGGCCAAAACACTCTGCCCAATATTTAGGGTAAGAAAAAAGACCGCGCTCGGCTTTCATACGCTCAGCAGGCTGGCGTTTAACAGGCGATTTAGCGACAGGTTGACTCAGGTTGGACATACAACTCCACAAAACGATAGAAAAACAGTAAAAAAGGTGCTTAAAATTTGACCGCGGAGTATATACCTAAAGCGGGTATTAGCCCAGTAAAGTGACTAAAAAAGCCAAATTCATATCTGATAAAAGCATATCGCTTGGCCAACTAAGAGCAGTCGGCCAAGAGGCTAGTGAAGATTAAGAGTTACTCGGACTGGGCTGGTTCATTAATGCATCAAAAACATTTCGCGCTGGGTAGCCATCTGCAATCATATTTTTAGAAAGCTGAAACTGGCGAATACCACTGCGCGTACCGGGCCCTAAAATACCGTCCGCTTTACCTACATCGAACCCTAATTCATTGAGTTTATCCTGCAACTGACGCATTTCATCTACTGTGTAATCAGGTAACTTAGGCAGAGGTTTCGACAAGGTGCCCAAGCCTGCAATGCGATCCGCTAAATGCCCTACCGCTATGCCGTAATATTCAGAGTTGTTCCAGCGCAAAATCACATTGAAGTTTTTATAAGCCAGAAATGATGGCCCTTCATGTCCTGCGGGCACCAGCAGTGCGCCTTTGATATCAGCCGCACCTATGGGATTACCATCTGTGCGAGTCACACCGGCATCGTTCCACACCGAAAGTGTCTTAGGGCTGTTTTTTCCCGCTAATGTATAATCAAATGGCTCAGGCAAACTAACTTCACGGCCCCATTTGTAGCCTGCTTGCCAACCTAAATTTTTCAAAAAATTAGCCGCAGAAGCCAATGCATCTTTCTCACTATTCCACAGGTTTATTTGCCCGTCCTTATCTCCGTCTACGGCATATTTCATGTAGGCAGACGGCATAAATTGAGTGTGTCCCATGGCGCCCGCCCAAGAGCCAACCATTTGTTTATCATCTAGTTTTTCCCGGTCGATGAGCAACAAGGCTTGCATTAATTCACTGGAAAAATAACGACTTCGGCGATTATCACAAGCGAGAGTCACCAAAGAGTCAATGACTGGGCTTTTCCCTTTGTAAGAGCCAAAATTGGTTTCTAAGCCCCAAAAGGCTAACAGGTATTGAGCTGGCACACCGTATTCTTTGTTTAATTCGTTCAGAAACACTCGATGCTTGGCAAGCATTTGTCGGCCTTTATCAATGCGCCATGTATTCACCCGTTTCTCAAAATAATCGGTAAAGGTTTGCACAAACTCTGGCTGATTTCGGTCTAGCGAGATAATTTTCTCTTTATATTTCGCTCCACCTAATACATCGCGCGTAACCCGTTGGGACACACCAACTGTTTTAGCTTTATCTTGTAAGTCGACGACACATTGCTCAAACAACGCTTGAGGACTCAGGGCATCCTCGACAGTCTGTGCAGCAGATTGCTCCACAGACACTTTTTGTTCTTTCATGTCTGACTGTGCTGCCATACTGACCTGACTCACTACAAGGCAACTTGCAATGGCGGCTAAGGTATTTAGTACTGATTTGTTATTTGACGTTGCTCGCAACGGATATCCTTACTCATATTCACGGTATTCACAGAAGTTGCCTAATGCTAAAACCCAGATTAAAAATTAGTCGCGTTGGTTTACGCATACCAACATTATTTTGACCACCTACTTTACAAAATTACTTAGGCTGGGGAAACAAAACGAACTTCCTCGGCTTGTTTACGATTCATCGATACCCGCGATTTGTTTGCGCCACACCGATTCAGCCATAATATCGGTATTTACTTCAACATGATCTAGCCAGGTTTTTCCTATTAGATGATCAAACTCATGCAAAAAGATGCGTGCTACAAATCCCTCTAAGCGCCTTGAAGTTACCTGACCGTCTTGCTGGTGATATTCTATTTCCACCCAAGTAGCACGACGAATAAATCCGCGTAAACCAGGCACCGACAAGCATCCTTCCCAATCTTTTACGGTGTCATCCGCACTTTGTATCACTTTGGGGTTAATTAACACCAAAGGTTCCATATCGGGTGCGTTTGGATAACGCGGGCTTGGGCGCGAAGCAATAATCATCACCGCCCGCTCATCAAATACTTGGGGGGCAGCAATGCCCACACCGTTGGCGGCTAACATTGTATTGAGCAATTGTTCCACAAACGCTTTAAATTCAGCACTGCGAATGTCTTTTTCGACTATGGGTTTAGCGATTTGGCGTAATATCGCTTCACCGACCTGAGCTATTTCCATTGACGCACTCTCATTTATGATTAAACGCTTGACCCTAGCTGACCAATTGCAACTGTGCAAACTCACGATAAAGTTCACTGCTGTGTATCAAATCTTGGTGGGTACCTATAGCAATAACCTCTCCGTGATCCATTACCACAATACGATCAGCGTTTATCACCGTGGCTAAACGATGAGCGATAATTAAGGTGGTTTTATGACGCATAAGTTCATCAAGCGCGAGCTTTATATATTGTTCATTAGCAGCGTCAAGTGAGCTGGTTGCTTCATCAAGTAACAAGATTGGCCTATCGGCCAGTATCGCTCTGGCGATAGATATACGCTGCTTTTGCCCACCGGATAAACGCACTCCCCGCTCGCCCAAATAGGTTTGATAGCCATCAGGCAATTGCGCGATAAATTCATCGGCTCTGGCGGCCTTTGCCGCGCGACGAACTTCATCATCTGTAGCCTCTGGTCGCCCGTAGCGAATATTCTCTGCCACACTGCTAGCAAATATCACTGATTCTTGGGGCACAAGGGCAAATTGTTGGCGTAGCGTGTCTAAATCAAGTTCAGCAATGTTTATCCCCTCTAAGCAAATATCCCCCGATTGAATATCATAAAACCTGAGCAATAACTGGAATAGACTTGATTTACCCGCTCCGCTTGGGCCCACCAAAGCGATACGTTCACCCGCTTTAATATCTAAGGAAATATCCTGCAATGCAGGGCTACCCTCTGCGCTTGGATAGCTAAAATGAACATCAGTCAGGCGCAAATTCCCCTTTACTTTATTGGCCAGTGAAACAGGCTTCTCTGCTATGAGAATCGAACTGTCAGTGTGCAGCAGTTCCATCAATCTCTCGCTTGCCCCTGCCGCTTTTTGTACTTCGCCAATCACTTCGCTTAGAGTCGCTACTGCGCCCCCCGCCATCACCGCATAAAACATAAACGCGGTCAGCTCCCCGGCACTGATACTGGCAGTTAATACCTGCTTTGCCCCTAACCAGGCAACGAGTGTAATCGCGGTCATGCTGATCCCCATAATGGTTGCCATCATTAAAGCGCGAAAACGAATACGACTGTTCGCTGCCCTCATGACATCTTCAACACGGCCAGCAAACATACTTTTATCGAGTGCCTCATGTGAATAGGCCTGCACTGTGTGGATTTCATGCAATGATTCATCTACATAAGCCCCCAAATCAGCCACCCTGTCTTGGCTGTTTTTGGCATGTAAGCGTACTTTAGCGCCGAAAAAGCGAATTGGCATTAACACAATAGGCACGGCGATAAGCACGTACAAAGTCAACATCGGGCTAGTGATCAGCATCAACAACAGCGCACCGATAAAGGTAATGCTTGCTCGTAACGCCATAGATAACCCCATGCCAACCACCGACTGCAACACTGTGGTGTCACTGGTAAATCTGGAGATAACCTCGCCGGTACGAGTTTGCTCAAAAAAGGCCGGTGGTAAGGTCAATAAATGTGAATACACAGACTGGCGAATATCGGCGCTGACGCGCTCACCCAGCCATATCATCCAATAAAAGCGAAAATAAGCCGCAATACTACCCAGCAACGCAATCGCCACCACCACCAGCATCATTTGATTTAACATGGCCGCATTGTTGGCTACAAAGCCCTCATCCACTACGACTTTCACCCCTTGGCCCAATAATAGCCATGAACCCGAGCCCACGATCAACGCCGTAATGGCGTACACGACTTTTGATTTATAAGGAGCAAGTTGACCAAACAACCAACGCATTAAGGTGAGGGTTTTAACAGTTTTCACAGGCATCCCAAAAATACAGTAAATAAATATCGAAACGAATTCGCCGCATTTTTAACACGCGCAAATACAGCTAGTTAGGATGTTGGGGCATTTACTCATGTTTTAAATCAACGGCTAGTAATTTGTTAATTTCAGCTCGCTCTTCGATTAACACACTCCCTCCCGGATTTCACTGAGCACTTTGTTTCGATATAAGGCGGTGAATGAAGGATTCAGTTAGTTTTAATTGATGGGCGTGGTAAACCTGTGTCGGATTTTTTTGCAACCTAGCTTACTTTTTGTACTAAAAATACCTAACCCATTGATTTTGTTAGCGGGCTCGAAAAATGCATTAGAACTTTCTGGCATGATAATTCCACGGTGTTTTCGGAGTCTTCTGTGCTGATGCTTGTCCCTGAAGGGATAATAACAACAATAAATTCTAATTGGCGTTGGGCAGTAGAGAAGCGCCGTAAGGTGAAACAATGAAAACAACAATTTTTCCGCTCACCCGCGGACTATGTACTTTATTCAGTAATATCAAGCACACACTTTCAATCAGTGGCGCTTCGTTACTTTTACTCTTGTGTACGTCAGCAAATGCTGCGCCTATCAGTGATATGCATGTGTTTGGTGATTCGCTTTCGGACACAGGCGCGCTGCAGGCTATCGCGCCTAGTTTCTGTCCCGAACCACCGTACTTTGATTGTCGATTTTCAAATGGTCCTGTGTGGGTTGAACACTTAGCAAATGACTTAGGTGTATCATCGAATACCGCTTACGCAGGGGGCACAAATTGGGCTATTGGAGGGCAACGCAGTGACCAAGTGCTTAATCAGCAATTAGGGGGCTACTTAAGTTCAACAGGGGGTTCCGCCGACGTTGACGCACTGTATGTGATTTGGGCCGGAGGTAACGACTTTCTGCAAAATGGAACGTCAGGCACATACACCCCAAACCAAGCTGCGCAAAACATCGTTGACAGTGTGCTGGAACTGTCCCTAGCCGGTGCGATGCATTTTCTGGTGCCAAATCTTCCCATCGCCGCCCCTTGGGCGTTTGAATTTAACATGGCATTGGCAAGTGGCTTAGACGGCATAAGCAGTGGCTTGAACATTACCCAATTTGATGTCTTCAGTACGTTTGTAGATATATCCATGAACCCGAGCGACTACAACTTAAGTAATGTATCAGACCCCTGCCTTGACGAAACGAATATGACCTTGTGCACCAACCCAGACGAGTATTTACTCTGGGATCCTGTACACCCGACCGCAGTAGGTCATCAACTGATAGCCTCTGCTGCACTAGCAGCACTGGCCGTTTCAGAACCATCAATCATTGCCTTGTTTGCTATGACGTTCTTATTACTGATAAGAATACGCCGCAAAACCTTAGCATAAGGCTTATTCCATGCTTACCTCTACCAGAGGGGGTAAGCATGGATACTGCAATGTATTTTGTCCGTTAGTTAATCTATGTCCGCTAGATGACTTAGCCAAGTGGGCACAACATGCTTACTCAGCTCAGTTTGCCGGATAGCGAAAATCAAGCGCATCTTCTGCCGGAATAGGCTTGCTGAAGTAATAACCTTGTACCAAATCGCAGCCAAGTTCATCTAACAAAAGTAACTGCTCATGTGTTTCAACCCCCTCAGCAACCACGCTTAAGTCTAAACTATGAGCCAGTGCTATCGTGGCTTTAACAAGATCAAGATCTTCTTTCTTTTCAGTGATACCGCTAATAAAACTGCGATCAATTTTTAATATGTCAAACGAATATTGGCGTAAATAACTCAAGGAAGAATAGCCAGTACCGAAATCATCCATTGATAACTTCACTCCTAATTGATGTAGGTTTTCTAAAGCATCATCAATGTAGGAATTTCCAGCCATTAATACCCCTTCGGTAATTTCAAATTCTAGGCTGTGGGGCGCGATCTTTTCATCGCGCAACGTTTGCGCGATAAAGCTAATCAGGGCTTTATCTCTAAACTGCCTAGGGGATAAATTTACAGCAATCGTATACTGTTGCTGATGGGTGGTGTTCCAGTCATTTAAAAAAGCTAATGACTGTTTAAGCACATACTTACCAATGGGCACAATCATTCCCGTATGTTCAGCAATGGGAATAAATTCGTCAGGCGTCACATTTCCTAAAAGGGGATTTCGCCAGCGTAACAACGCTTCAGCCCCTATCATTTTTTTACTTTTCACGTCGAATTTTGGTTGGTAATACACTTCAAATTCATCGCGCTGCAACGCATGATTCAACTGTTCTTCTATTTCTAAACGACGCAGCATTACGTCACTCATTTCTTGGGTAAAAAATGAATAGGTATTGCGGCCTGACAGCTTTGATTGGTACATAGCAGCGTCTGCATGACGCAATAAATCAGAAGCGCTATCACCGTTTTCGGTATAGGTCACTATGCCAATACTCAAGGTGAGCACGAGCTCTTTGCCATCTATTTCAAATGGCTCTCGAAAAATTTCCAATAAATTTTCAGCGATATCGATGGCGTCACTATCCCCTGTTAATGAACGCAATAACACGATAAATTCGTCTCCCCCAAGACGTCCGACAGTGTCAGCTTTACGTAATGCTAAGGTTAATTTATTGGCAACCTCTTTAAGTAACTTATCGCCAACTTCATGGCCGAGTGAATCGTTTACTTTTTTAAAGTCATCTAAATCTAAAAACAATAACGCGACTTTTTCTTTACTTCTTTGGGCCTCTTTAAGCATTTGCGACAAACGGTCCAGCGATAAAAAGCGATTGGGTAACGAGGTTAAACTATCAAAGTAAGCGTGTTGGCGTATACTTTGTGCCGCTTTATGCTGCTCAGTAATATCTCGGATAATAACTACGACTTGTTTATAAGCGCTCAGGTGACTTAGCCTTGCCTCAAAATAGCGCACCTCGCTTGCCAGTTCGACTTCGTACTCAAAGGTAGAAATGCCGCCTTGGGTGAAAGCAATGGCATTGTGCACAGTAAACTTACGTGCCACAGGCTCAGAAAAAAAATCGTTTATTGACTGGCCAATACAATCTTTGGGCAAAGCATAGAGCTCTTCATTGTCTCCAGCGTGATAATCGATAATCGTGCCATTTTCATCTATCAACAAAAATACGTCTGGGGTTGCCTCAAACACGGCTTCGAGCATATTGTCTTTAAATTGGGCTTGGGCTTGGGCTTGTCTGACTTCTGCTAGGTTAATATCAATACAGTACATTTCATGCTTGTTATGCTCATTGGTAAACAAAACATGGCTTGAAAACACACTGACATCACCACCATTTTTGTGACGTAATGTGAGTTCTTCGGCAGGAATTTTGATGCCTTTGTGAATCCAATCACTGTGAGCTTCAATAACAGGTTCGCGCATAAAATCGGGAAATATGAGGTCTTCTAGCTTTTTACCTAACGCCTCTTCTTCTGTGTAACCATAAAGCAATTCGCTCCCTAAGTTCCAATAAATAACATTGCGCTCTTCATCGTACCCTTGCACCGAAAGCGCATCTACTTCATCGAATAATTGATAAACCGCGTCTTTTATGGCTTCTTCATGAACTATCATAATATTGAGGTGACTGCCTCTTGGTTAAGTGAGATAAAACGTTGCCTTCATTACCTATCAATCTCGCTACCAACTGATAGCACAGGTATGAAACGCTTTTTCTACCCATACAAAAAGAATAAACGCTAACCTTGATCTGCGCAATTTACCCAAGGTTAAATTTTGCTGGGCACCAATAGCGTACAACTTCATACAATAATGCAACAAAACAAATGGTTAGTTTTATTACCTGAAAAGTCAGTGTAAAGAAAAACAACTGCTCAGGACAATTATCTTTTTCATCTCAGTTATATTCACGTGTATTATTCCGAGTTCAGAACCTGGGGCCTATTCGTCCGCACTTTATGGTAACGGCTGCTCAAGAGACCTCAATCAGCGGCTGCGGCTGCCTCTGCGTCGGTATTTAATATGGCCAGTACTAGAACAAAAAAGCAAAGCACCAAATTAAAAAGCGGAATTTGCAGCTCAGGTGGCATTAGATAAATGAGTAAAACCGATGGGATCCAGACTAACCAATTGGTGACGATTGTGGTGGGTAAGTAAAGTAAAAGCAGCCGTTTATCGAGCGACATAATCGTGCGTTTCAAATTGAACTGCGTATCTTTGTATTGATAACATAAGGTTAAAAAGGGGCAGGTTAATAGTGCGCTAAATACGAACTGATCGAAGGCCATTTTTTTAATAAGCGTAGTCACATCTGTATCACTACCAAATAAGGTAATTTGCAAACTGTAGAACTCATCGACTATCCATCCCATCACTGCCCACAAAACACAGTAGAACAATAGCTGTCGAAGAGGTTTGAAATGTACCTGTCCAGACAATAACAAATACGAATATGGCAGGAGTCCACCAAACACAGCTGTTGATGCAATCGCATAGCCAACACCGTATTGGGCTTTAAGTTCAGCGAAAAAATTGAACACAGGCTGACTTGCGGGCCAATAAAAAAAACTTAAACCAATACCTAACGCTATCACCTGTAAACACAAAGCAGGCTTGAAATTAAGCTTTAGCGCTCGCTTAATATTTAAAACGAGTAAATTTTGGCGCATATTTTTTGCTCTTTCGTGTCAACGGTTTCAAGTAGAAACGATCCCGCGACCTAAGGTCATATCACAACACGTTAGCTTGTAGCCTATGGCAACATAATTCAATCACAATAAGAAAACACATAACGCCACCGAAATAAAAAATAAACCTTAAGCCATCCCTTTGAGGGCCTAATCTCTCCCTTAGCTCTCGTAAAGGGAAAGAACTTGTGCAGTCTGGCGTTGCATAAAATCATTAATTTTCACATGTTCAGGGCTCCAACCAAGTAAAAATCGATTAAAATCGGCCCATGCAAAAGGGATAAGCTCACGCCATTCTTGCTCAAGCTCTACTACCCAATCTTGGTTATCCTCACTTGAGCAGGGTGATAGCAGCGCTGTTTTTAACACGGCAAAATAATAATCCACATAGGCGTCATGCTGTTCCTGTAATTGTTTGCCTGTTAAACAACTACCAAGTAAGTACATCACGTCTTTGACCCCAACACCTCGGCCTACATATTGAAAATCCACTGCGGCGACTTTCTTTTGTTCGCTAAAACAGAAATTCGCCAGCTTTGCATCGCCATGTAAAAGGGATTGAAAACGAGCATGATTTAGCCTGTGATCGATACCCTGCGCAGCGCGCTTTAATGCGCTATCCGGCATCACCGTATATTCAGCTTGGCGCGTAGCCAAATACCAATAACTGCCGACCGGCCACAAAGCAGAAATGTCGATATGCATAAAACGCCCATGAAAGTGCGCTAACCAACAAAGCACGGTTTTAATGTGGGCATCTGTCACTCTTGAATGCACCAGCGTAAAGCCGCTGCTTTGTAAGTCTTCCATAAGCAAGGTTTGTTGCTCTGGGTTATACGTATCTTTTAGCAACCCTAGAAATGCAGGTACGTAGCAATCATGGCCACACAAGCCCGCAAAAGATTGATAAAACTCGGCCTCTATTTGATAAGAGCGCAGTTTTCGTTGATGCCCCACGTCACTGTGCCAACCTCGAGGATGCTTCACCTCATTGGGCGGTGAAACATGCTTCGCAATGAACGACATGCCCAGCTTAGGGCTATAGTAGCGGGCAATCTCACCATACTCGCTCCACAAGCACTGTAAGCGCTCTTGTTTGGTAGCGTGAGGATCGTCAATGTGTTCACGTATGGCTAAAAGTAACTGCATGCTTGCCTATGTTCAGCGGGAAACTAATATGCGGATGGTACAACTATTTTGCCTTAAGGTTACTTTGGCAATCAAGGCTTTAGGCTGTCACAATAGTGTGCTGCTATCGCCACACTGTTTTTCGGCGTTAAATTTGTACACAGGACCAGACCAACATGACCATTTATCAAGGTAATATTCGCAAAATGCGCGTATCCACCGATGCCGAGCATCATGCTCAGTACCAATTACCCATAGGCGAGCAATTCATCGATATGACCCCCTTGCTCGGTAAAAAACTTAACGTGAGTTTTGATAACCAAATCAACTGCGTGCATTGCCAAGCTAAAACCAAGAAGAGTTTCAATCAGGGTTACTGCTATCGCTGCCTGACTAAATTGGCCCAATGCGATACCTGTATTATTAAGCCTGAGCTTTGCCATTATGATGCAGGCACCTGCCGTGAGCCAAGCTGGGGCGAAGCAAACTGCCTAACTGATCATTATGTCTATTTAGCCAATACAGGCACCATCAAGGTGGGGATTACCCGTCATGTGAGTGATGCGGTTTCAAGTCGCTGGCTTGATCAAGGTGCCACTCAGGCTATGGCCATCATGAGGGTTCAGAACCGACTTACCAGTGGTTTAGTCGAGACAGCCATGAAAGAGTTTATTGCGGATAAAACCAACTGGCGCACCATGCTCAAAGGCCAACCTGACATGGTTGATTTACAGCAATTAAAAGAAGATTTGATTACCGAAATAGAAGATCAGTTAGACGAAATCACCGAAGAGTATGGCTTTCAAGCCATTGATATTCTTGATCTTCCCCCGGTAGATATTCATTACCCTGTGGCTCAGTACCCTGAAAAAGTAAAATCGATAAACCTAGATAAAGAATTGTCTTTTAGCGGAGTATTGCAAGGTATCAAAGGCCAATACTGGATGCTAGATGGAGACCGCGTGATTAATATGCGCAAGTATTCCGGTTATTATTTAACGGTGGAAACACCAGAGTAATCACCTGCACTTTGCTGGGTCAAATAGTCAGCCAAGATGGCTGAAACAGGCATAAAAAATCGGCCTCAGTGTACACCAAGGCCGATTAAATTAACCTATCAATAGGCGCACTTAGCAGTTAAGTGCGCTGAAATAGCATTTAAAACGTAACTGAAACCTTTCCGTAAACGAAACGGCCAGAGAAACCAAATGGCGAGAACCCAGAATATGGGAACAAGCGCGAGAACGTGCCCACATCCTGCACCAATTCACGAGTCGTATCAGGGTAAACATCAAATAAATTGTTTGCGCCTAATGTCAGCGTTAGATTTTCTGTTACCTCGTAGCCTACATCTAAATCGGTTACCCATTTTTCAGGTAGTACTTCATTGGTCGCAGGATCGCTCGATGGCTCTTGAGTTTCGCCGTATCGAGTGGTTCGCAACGTAGCATGCCACTCATCCATGCTCCACACAGCGCTCAAGTTAAGTTTGGTTTTCGGTGAGCCCACTTCAAAACGACGTAGCTCTACATCAGAGAACAAGTTACCTTGGTCCACACCAGCACCAGCCAACACGGCTGGCGGGTCGATGATGTCAGTTACTTCATTTTTGTTGTAGTTAAAGCCCGCGTTAAAGGCAATATCACCCCAGTTTTGAATGTCGGTGTTATAAGAGGCCACCACATCAACACCGGATGTTTCGCTATCGATCGCATTTAAAAAGAAGCGCGCGCGGTTTGCACCTGTGCCGGCCAATAAGGTTTCAATCCCCTCACCAGACAAGTTATTCGACAGCACAATACGATCGTCAATTTCAATATTGTAGTAATCTACTGACAAGCTAAAGTTCGAATCTGGCGACCAAGTAATACCTGCACCATAGTTCACCGCTTCTTCAGCATCTAAACCAGGTGAGCCTAGCGCTTGAGCCACTTCACTGTCAGGGGCAAACGTGCCGGTTTCAGTTGGCTCGCCGTCCACAAATACAGTCGCAATAGAGGTAAAATACTGCTGTTGTAGCGAAGGTGCCCTAAAGCCTGTTGATACCGACGCACGCAGGGCAATCTCTTCGGTTAGCGTATATCGCGTAGCAAACTTGCCATTCACCGTTGAGCCAAAATCAGAATAGTCTTCATAACGAGCAGCAACAGTGACATTCCAGTTATCGGTTATATAAGCTTCTAGATCCACGTATAAACTAACGTTGTGGCGACTATTATCACCCGCAGATTCTGGGGTAAAGCCAGGGAAAACTTGAGAGCCCGCTGCGCCGTCAAACGGGCCTTGAATGTAAGATGCTTCTTCACCCGCTTTGATTTCATAACCTTCACGACGATACTCAGCACCAACTGCCACGTTTACCCCACTGGCTAAACCGTCCACATCAATTTCGCGGCTTAAATCTAGGTTAATGGTTAGTTGATCGTATATTAGCGTGCCTGCATCAAATACTGTCTGGCTTGTGGGACCAAGTGAAGTGTTCAAACTGTTTTTCACCCCAAATTCGAACTCATCTTCACCGTACACCGCCGACAGGTCATAGTTCCAATCGCTTAAAAACCCTTTCACTCCCGTAGCAAATGAGTAATCGTTGATGTCAGAGGTAATAATCGGCAAGAAGCCATCAGGGTAAATAGCTTCGATGTTACGGCTGTCTTGGGCTCGACGATAAAAACCGCCCCCTTCCCCTTCTCGCGTACTGTATGAACCGAACGAATAAAGCTCTGCATTTTCATTTAACTCAAGGCCCGCATTATAAAACACCGCCATGTCTTCAACATCACCATTGCCAAAGTTATGGTTGTAGCGATCCCAAGTTAATTCGCGAGGATCTAAAGAGCCGTCTTCTAGCCGAGCGTAGTTTTCACGTTGGTCATAATCAGAGCGATTGCTCGCACTGCGATCTCGAAATTCAGCGGACAAATTGAAAAAACCATCATCCCCTAATGAAAACCCCATATTGGCGCGCATGGTGGCCGTTTGTCCGTCTGTTAATTCACGGTCGCCGCCTTCGGTGAATGCAAGGTCGCCGTTATCGTCGATGCCAACATCTTTTAAATCAGGCACACCGTCCATGGTTGTTACGTTCGCACCATAAGTAACAGAGGCCGAACCACCGCTGCTAGCACTTTTTAAAACAATGTTAATCACCCCAGCAATTGCATCTGACCCATACTGAGCAGCAGCACCGTCGCGCAGTACTTCGATGCGTTCAATGGCATTAGCTGGGATAGCGTTTAAATCAACCGCTGACGAGCCACGACCTGTAGAACCATTCAAGTTAAGCAAAGCGTTCGAGTGACGACGTTTACCATTGACCAATACTAGCGTGTGGTCAGGCGCTAAACCGCGCAACTGCGCTGGGCGAACATGGTCCGTACCATCCGTTAATGACGGCTGGGGAAAGTTGAAACTCGGCAGCAAGTTGCCCAATATCATATTGGTTTCAGTTTGCCCTGTAGTGCTAAGTGAATCAGCTCCAATGATATCGATAGGTACTGGGCTGTCTTCAACCGTACGCCCTAAACGGCGAGAGCCGATAACGCTGATTTTTTCTAAGTCCTCTGCGGCCTCTGTCGCTTGCTCTTGAGCATAAGCATTTGCTGAGCTCAAAATGACTGACGATGCACTCATCATCAGGGCGACTTTTAGCCAATGGTCTTTTGCTTTAAAGGTATGTGTTTTATTCATTGTGTTGTGTGTCCCAATGTCAATGTGGAGTAATCAACACTGCATCGTCTTCTGTTATTGCATTCTGTCCGCTCAGAAGTACGATTTATTATTGTTTTTATAACAGCTGATGTGGTTGCCCAGTTGCCTGAACTGAGAACACTATTACCACGAAAATTGCCCATCAAGACAACTTCACATATTCGGTTACAAATTTCACAGCAAAATGCTTAAAAACAAAGCAATTAAATCAACGGCTTAACCTCATCGAAATGATGATAAATAGAGGGTAAAACGTTCCATTTGTACCTAACTAACGGCAATACCTTCGATCTGAGCTCCATATTAGCGCATAACCACGCCCCAAAAAAATTGTCACTCAAGGGAATAAGCAAAGAGTCTACGAGGGGAAATACCTAAGGTTGAAAAAGAACGAATAAACGCGATTAGCAAAAAATAGGCAGCTCTATTCTGCTCAGGACGAATACAGTACACTGTTTGTCCGCGTTAAATGACTCGAAAAACCACTAAGGACTTGGCGTATCAACATTCTACACACCTCAGATTGGCATCTAGGGCAAAATTTTTTCACTAAAAGCCGCAAAGACGAACACCAAGCCTTTTTAGACTGGCTACTTAACGTCATACAAGAGCGCGCAATTGATGCAGTTATCGTTGCTGGGGATATATTTGATACCGGCACTCCACCTAGTTACGCTAGGCAGATGTACAATCAATTCGTGGTAGAGATGAGCAAATTGAGCTGTACATTAGTGGTACTAGGGGGCAACCATGATTCTGTCTCAACGTTAAATGAATCTAAACAACTGCTCGCTCGCCTGCACACCCACGTGATTGCTAACACCAGCGGCGATATAGACCAACAGGTTATCGAGCTAAACGATACAGCAGGCCAAGTGGGGGCCATACTGTGTGCCATCCCTTTTATTCGCCCTCGAGACGTACTGCAAAGCCGCCCAGGTGAAAGCAGCGAAGACAAAAAGCTCGCCCTAAGCGAAGCTATAAAAGCGCACTACGCCAAGATCTATCAGCATGCGCTGGAGCGTCGCAACCTGTTAGTCGAAAACCTCAGTAACAAAGAAAATAACGCTCCATCAGTTATCCCTATTATCGCTACTGGCCACTTAACCGCGTTAGGTGTGAGCCAATCTGAATCTGTGCGAGAAATATACATAGGCACCCTAGATGGCTTCGCCGCAGATGGTTTTCCTCCCGCAGACTACATAGCATTAGGGCATATTCATCGGCCGCAAAAAGTCGCTAAATCTGAGCATATTCGTTACAGCGGCTCCCCAATTCCTCTTAGTTTCGATGAACTAACGTCTCAAAAACAAGTTGTGCTAGTCGAGTTTGATAAAGAAGGTCAGCGCAACATTACGCCATTGGATATTCCGCTTTTTCAGCCTATGGCGATGCTCAAGGGCGATTTGGAAAACATAAAAGCACAATTGACACAATTTTCGCTTCTTACCGACTCAACTAGCACTGGGGATGATGGTCAAATTGACAGCCCAGTGGGTGAAGACATCAACAATGCTAAGACCGCCCTAGCGCCCACACCTGAAAAGCCCACCTGGCTGTGCATTCAGATTGATGTGCAAGACTACTTGAGCGATTTACAGCAAAGTATTCAAACCTTGACCGAAGGGCGAAACGTCGAGGTACTGCAATTAAGTCGCACCCGCACCAGAACAAGCCAAGGGTTAAATCAAATCAACAACGAAACGCTGGCTGAGCTGACCCCATTTGATGTATTCGAAAAGCGCCTTGAACTTGAAAATTTCGAAGGGCAAGAAGCGCAGCAGCGCTTAATACACATTCGCCAAACCTTTAGTGAAATAGTAGAGGAAGTGCGTCACAAGGAGGCTGAATAATGAAAATACTTAGCCTGCAATTTAGCAACCTAAACTCATTAAAAGGCCAATGGAAAATAGACTTTCGCCAAGCACCTTTTGCCGATAATGGTGTGTTCGCCATCACCGGCCCCACTGGCGCCGGCAAAACCACCCTGCTAGATGCCATCTGCTTGGCGCTTTACCATGAAACCCCGCGCTTAGGGGCGCTGTCGGCCAATAATAATGAGATCATGACCCGAGGCACAGCCCAGTGCAGCGCCGAAGTGGAATTTGAAGTAAAAGGCGTGGCCTATCGCGCCTTTTGGAGCATGCGTCGTTCTCGTGACAACCCAGAGGGTAACTTGCAGGCCGCCGTGGTTGAGCTAGGTGAAGTCGCCACAGAGAAAGTACTCGCCAGCCAAATCAAGAAAAAAGCCGAATTAATAGAGCAAATCACCGGCCTTGATTTTGGCCGCTTTACTAAATCTATGATGCTCTCTCAGGGGGAGTTTGCCGCCTTTTTAAATGCCGATGAAAAACAGCGCGCCGAGCTGCTAGAAGAACTGACGGGTACTGAAATTTATGGCCTGATATCCGAAAAAGTACATGAGCACTACAGTCAAGCCAAACAACAGTTAAGTGAGCTTGAAGCTCAGGCAAAAGGCGTTCAACTGTTAAGCGAAGAACAAAAACAAACCCTCATCGATGAACAGCAAGCCCTTCATACCAAACAAAAAGAACGTCAAGTACAAATAAGTGCCACCCAAGCGCATGTTAATTGGTGGCAACAGCGTCACGCAGCCGAACAAACACATGAGCAAGCCAAGCAGCTACTCGCCCAAGCTCAAACAGATAAAGCGCAGCATAAAGCAGAATTGCAGCGCCTAGCCAATAGCCAACCGAGTGAAGCGCTACGCGCGCCGTTTGAGCTACTCAACGACGCCCAAAGCCAGAAAGTGCGCGATGAAAACGCCCTCTTGCGTCACGAGCAGTTGCTGCATACAAGTGAAGCGAGCTTAGCTCAATGTAAAGATACCAGTTCAGCGCTAACTAGTGAGTTTCAAGCAGCGAAAGCAGCTTATCACATACAAGAAACCTTGCTTAATGATGAAGTCATCCCCCTTGATAACGACATACTCAAGCACAATGACCTACTCACTCAAACCACCACACAACATACGCAGTTGGCCAGCAAACACACACAGCTTTTAAGGGAAGACTCGCGAACGCAAAGCGCCCTAGCCCAACAACAAACAAGCTTAAAAGACGCGCAAGAATATATTGAGCAGCACAGTGCTGATGGATCATTAAAACAATATTTAGGCCAGTGGCAGGTTCAAGCAGAGCAGATCAAACAAGCGCATCAACAGCACCAGCAACTGGCCAATAAACTGCAACAAGAGCAAAGCCAACTGCAGCAAGCACAGCAAGAGGTAGAGCACAAAAAACAACAAAACGATGCCCATAATGCACGGACAAAACAATTAGAAAATGCTTACCAGCAGCAAGCTGAAAAGCTCACAACACTTGAACAGCAAGGCGCGCTGGAATCGCAAGAAAAACAACTCGATACCTTACTTGGTTTCGCCCCTACGGTGTTGGCAATCAAAAATGCCCACCAACAATGGCAAAACCAAGCCCAAGAACTTACCCAAAAACACACTCAGCTCAACGAAAATCAACAACAGCAGAAAAGGCTCACAAGCGAGCGTGAAAGCATAAAACAGCAATATGTGGCTAAAAACCAGCACGTGACGCTACTTAGCCAACTCATTAGCCAAGAAGAGCAGTTAATTCACTTTCGCGCCGCCTTGCAAGACCAGCACCCATGCCCCTTGTGCGGCGCGACAGAACACCCACTGACAACAGAAGAAGTGGTTGATATTCCTCACCGGGTTGCACAAAAGCAACAGCAGCAAACAGAACTTGAACAATTAGAAGAGCAAGGCAAAGAAGTTCGGGCAAAACTCGATGCCTGTAAACACGCCGAGACTGAGCTTAAGCAGCGGGTTGAATGGCTCAACCAACAGCAGCATCAAATCACCAATAGCTGGCCTGACATGTGCAAAACCTTGGAACAACATTTTGCCCTGCACCTCGCTATTGATAATACCGCAGCGCTCGTAAACCTTGATCAACAAATCAAACAGCAAACCCAGCAATTACAAAACCAGATTTACCAGCTAAAAAATCAAGCCCGAGCGACATTAGCCAGCAAAGAAGCCTGGCAACAAAGCCAAGTACAACATCAACAGACAACCTCGGCTTTGTTATTGGCAGAGCAGACGGTTAAAAACGTAGAAAATAGTGTGCAAAGTCGCACAGGTGACATGCAAGCGGCCAATGATACTTTAGCAACCATGAGCCAAAACGTATTGGCGCAAATTAAGCAACATGGCTATGCGCCGCCTCAATCAGAAACGCTATTAAAGTGGTTGAGTAGCAAAGAGCAAGACGCCAAACAATGGGAGCAGCATGTTAGCCAGCTTAATGACGCGTCGGCACAAATTGAGAAGCTCACTACCACTCAACTACATCAGCGTAATCAGTTAACCGACATCAACAACCAACTAACAGAGTGGCAGCAGCAGCGTGAAGCACTCAATAAACAGCTTGAAGCACTAAACACAAAACGTTTTGGCCTGTTCGCAGACAAATCAGTAAAAGCGGAACGTGAAACCCTCGCAAATAAATTAAATGCGCTGGAAATTCAACATGAACAAGCCCAGCAGCAACTTCGCCAAGCTGAGCAAAAGCACAATACTCATTTGGCCGATGTAGGAAATGCCAACGCCCAACTGCAACAAAGTCAAATCCGCTTGCAAACAAGGCAACAAGAATGGCAAGTAAAGCTACAAGCCAGCCCTTTTGCTGACCAACAAGCCTTTGAAGCGGCCTTACTTGATGACACCACCCGTGAGCAATTACACACTCTCAAACAAGCGTTAGACGACAAGATTGCAAAATCAGACGCACTACTTGAGCAAGCACAAACCCAAGTTAACGCGCTTTTAGCGCACAGCAATGCCGGTGTGTGGCAACAGCAAACACTCGACAAAGTAACTGAGGCATTGAGTATGCTCACGGACGCGCAACACAATGCCAATAAGCGCGAAGGTGAAATCACGCAAGCCTTGAATTTCGACCAACAGCGCAGCAGCGAGCAACAAAGTTTATTCAGTCAAATAGCACAACAGCGCAGTGACTTTGAACATATTCACTACCTACACTCGTTAATTGGTTCGCAAAAAGGTGACAAATTCCGCACCTTTGCCCAAGGGCTCACCCTTGATAACTTAATGTATTTAGCCAATAAACAATTAGAACGCCTGCACGGCCGCTACCTACTTAAGCGTAAAGCCAATGCCAGCTTAGCTCTTAGCGTCATTGATACCTGGCAAGGGGATATTCAGCGCGACACCAAAACCCTCAGCGGCGGCGAAAGCTTTCTAGTCAGCCTAGCACTCGCCCTAGCGCTTTCAGAGTTGGTCAGCCACAAAACCAGCATCGATTCACTGTTTTTAGACGAAGGCTTTGGCACCCTAGACAGCGAAACCCTAGATATCGCCCTCGACGCCTTAGATAACTTGCATGCCTCGGGCAAAATGATTGGCGTGATAAGCCACGTTGAAGCCATGAAAGAGCGCATAGTGGCGCAATTGGCAGTGACTAGAAAAAGTGGTTTAGGCGTGAGTGAGCTTGATAGGCGCTACGCGGTAGTTTAGCAAACGCGTAGCTTGTTTATGTGCAGCGGGCACAGAGCACAGCTTCTCTAGGGCATGCGCTGCGCACACTAAGATTACGCTTCGCTTAATTATGGCCTTCGGCCACAGGGCACAGCTTCGCTGCGTTACGCACTGCGTGCGCCAAGCAATCGCTTTGCTCACCATGCGCAACGCTTATTTATGGCCTTCGGCCACGTAGCATGTGCTGCGCACACCAAGCATTCGCGTTGCTCACCGTCATCCATGACGTTTTTCAAGCCTCATCCATGAGGCCCGACATACTTTTCTTCAACAGCTAAGAAAAGTAAGCAAAAGAAGCCGCCCTCCAGCAAGTCACTTTACCCTGCGCGTCTCATCTAACACTGGTCGTGAAAACGCGTTCCCGACGCGACTTTCACTTGAATGACATCCATGTCATTAACCCAGCGTTAGACTTCGATGCTCGGGGTGACTTGAGTCGGTGAACAAAGCATGCGCTGCGCTTATCGTCATCCATGACGAATCATTCACCCGATAGGAGCGTTGCTCCTAAGAGCCTCGGGCTCACCCCTGTCTGGACATCTGACAAGCCAATTAAAAAGATGGAAAATTGGAGTCGTGAACCAAAGCAGCGACTACGTCGCCAGAGGTAGTACCTACCCCTCAGATAGAGTGGCGTTTTCGGATATCAGTTTCTGAGCAAATAATATTTGAATGCTGTTTAGCTGCCAGGTGAAAGAATTAAATAACTTCCCCTGTCTTATGCAATCCAACATAAAAACTATTTCTTAGAACGTTTTAGTGAGTTGCTACTTATTAGTGGTGAGCCATATCCGCTAGGGCGAATCTAGTAAAATAGAACTATGAAAAAACGTTAAATTTTAAACTATTAGAGGTACACGATGGAGTTTACGAACAAACGCACCATGCTAATGACAGCATCTTTAGTATTATTGGTGGCAATAACACAGATTATTTATACTGCCCTTTATGTTGCTGAAGTTAGCTTTTCAAGGCAAGTTTTATGGGGGCTAGAAGCATTAATATTTACTGTTCTTGTTGCTTTTGCCGGTGCATCTATGGTGCAGGCAAAAAACTGTCAACTAGGATGGTCGGCTATAGCATTTAGTGCTGCGATTAACATAGTGCAGGTGAGTATTGGTCTGACTTTGTTTTCAACATTTGGCAAAGTTGCAGGTAGCGTTGAAGGGGCACAGCCTTTAATTGGTGGTGTGGTAGCCTTGTCTTTCATGATTTACTACGCAGCCAAAATGTTATTGGGATTAGCAGCCATTGTTTTCGGAATGGCAAGTTTAGCTAAAGGTAGCAAAGCGATAGGCGGCGTGACAACGTTAGCGGGTGTAGTTGCTATGTTTGCCAACGGGATTTTAATTACCTTTGGCCGCGACGGATTTCTTCCCTCAGGTGTTGCTGGTGCCTCAGGCGTGGTAGCAACGTTACTTTTAGCGATATGTTTGATAACGCTTTACCGTAAGGAAGATTAAGGCTTATCCCCTTACCCCTGAAAGTCTTACATCGGTGCATAATGTATGTGCCGATGTTTTTGTATTTAGTAAATTATGTGGTGTCAAACCAGAGCCGTTTAAGTATTAAGCAAAGGAATTTCAGACACACCAGCCCTTATTTATGGCCTTTGGCCTAGAAGCACAGCTTCGCTGCATACACACTGCGTGTGCCAAGCAATCGCTTTGCTCACTTATGTGCTGCGCACACTGAGATTACGCTGCGCGTAGGGCATGCGCTATGCGCACCAAGCATTCGCGGTGCTCACCATGCGCTTTGCTTATTTATGGCCTTCGGCCACGTAGCATGTGCTGCGCACACCATGCATTCGCGATGCTCACCGTCATCCATGACGGGTATGACTCTCCTCCCTACGAGCCAGTAACTTCTTTTCAACAGCCAAAAGAAGTCACCAAGAAAGGCCGATCTCCAACCAATTTTTTGATCCATATTTTGAATTGTCTTCAATGCCAGAACGGCGAAAGGTAACATCCCTGTAAAGCACTTCGCCTTGTCCAGACGTCCATGTCTGGACATCTGACAAGCCAATTAAAAAGATGGAAAATTGGAGTCGTGAAAAAGCCAAAACATGCGCTACGCGCACTAAAATCTGAGATGCTTTGGGTGTCTTGAGTCGGTGGAAAAAGAAAAAAAGAAATGGCTACGCCGCTAAGAAAGCGGCGTTTTCGAGTGCGAATTTAAAATGAATTAACATGGGTGTCCTGTTAATTCATTCCGCCGCTAGGAAAGCTGCGTTTTCGAGTGCGGATTTGAAATGAATTAACATGGATGTCTTGTTAATTCCAATGGCTGTCTTGTTAATTATGACATCCATGTCATTCATCCAGCGTTAGTCTTCGATGCTCTGGTGACTTGAGTCGGTTGAAAAAGATAAACGCAACGGCTACGCCGCTAGGAAAGCTGCGTTTTCGAGTGCGGATTTGAAATGAATTAACATGGATGTCTTGTTAATTCCAATGGCTGTCTTGTTAATTATGTTTTGGGGCTATGGCATCAAAAGCTTCTTGCAATTCGGGGTTCTCTATTTCTACCCTAGGCCGGTTGCCCTGCGCCATGTCAAAATTATTTTTTTCCAGACGGTCTAATTTAAAATACTCGTAAGTGAACGCACCTTTATAACTGCTATTTACAACTGAATACTTCAACATAACTTTACGACCAACTTGCCCTGCTATCAGCAGTAAATGAGAGTCATAGTTATCTAAATTGGGGTGAATGATTTTATAGTACCTTGAGCGCAGTAGTGTTCCTGTATGACCGACATTTATTCCTTCGAGAAAGTCAACTTTTGACTTTTTTATATTCATATTACAGCGCTTGCATGAGGCTGAAAGATTTTTACCTTTAAACATCTGTTTTGGAAATAATGACTTTGGTAGGATATGTTCGATGTCTATAACCATTCGAAACTCTCCATGTATATTCCTACCACAATAGCAGCATCTATCCTCTGTTTTTGTTAATCCAAAATTTTTAATTTTATCCTTTAAAGAAGTTAATGATGGGTTTTTATCCCATCCAGTGTGGCCAATGAGAGATGCTGCCTGCATAGAACTTTTCTCTAGGTCAGTAAATGTTGGTCTATTAGGCATTAGAAGTCCTTGAATTATTGATTTTTTCAATTATCTCATTAACACCTTCTAAGAAAGTAATCTGCCTAGTGTCGTAAACTTTGTTTTTATACCCTTCTATGATTTGTAATGCATGGCTATATTTAATGTTATTCGCGTCAAAATCATTTATTGTTTCTACCATTTTGTTAGATAAAAACCTATTTTCAGGAGTAATCACTCCGAAGACCTCTGAAAGCAACTCTTCATTGTTACTTGCCTTTTCGTCAACCTCTACAACAAGTCCATTTCTTGGGGTAAATATTTTGTATAAAGCGTTATCTAATGGAATGATTTGAGGTGAATGTGAGGCCACATAGATCTTTGGTTGAAATAAGTAAAAAACATCCAGGATCATATCTATATATTTACGCTGCCACCTCGGGTGCAAGCTATTTTCAGGCTCGTCAATAAGGATTACAGTGTCTTTATCAATATATGAAGAAATATGAACCAACATTGAGATGATCATCAATTCACCTGAGCTAGCATTAGCTAATGCTATTTCAGAGTTTTCTCTATACAGGTAAGTTCTAAATCTTTTTATAATTTTATATTTTTTTAAAATTCTCTCGTATCGTATAAATGCTGACAAAGCAAAGCCCGCGACATTGTTGTTTTCTTTAGTTACTGCCCATAGGCTTATAGCAACAACTGATTCTCTAGAAAATGGTTCCTGGTATTTTTTTATTAAACTTAAAACATCATAAAGACGCTCATCTTCTTTCGCTGCAAGATGTAGCGACTCTATGTTGTCCGACTCAAATCCTTCGACCTTTATTCCTATTCTTGGCGAGTATTTTGCGTATTCCAAAGCGTTTATTAGATATTTAACCCTATCAACATCGCTGTAGGAATCGCCTAATAATGATTTTTTGATTGTTCTTTCAACCATGTTTCGGCCTTGGCGACCACCATAGAAATGGAATTTTCTTCGCCTTGAAGTGAACTTATCATGTATAGAGGTTGCTATCGCTATGACTGTTTTATTGTCATTTAGGTAGTCTAAAGAAAGCTCATTCAAAAGAGCACTTTTACCAGTTCCGTTTTCGCCAATGATAATTTTGATATTGGAACTTGTATTTTTAAGATTAAAGTTATTACTCATCTACCTGAATCACCACCAATTTTGAGTGCCCCATAACGCTTAAGCTAAACAGAAAACGCGAGTTCTTTGGACGAAGTCCAGCGAGTGCTTTTCTGTTTTAAGCTTTTTTTATACATAAACACAGCTAACCAAACCTTATTGATCCAGGTGACTGATAATTTGAATCTTTGTAAATACCTTCACAACTTAAACATTTCCAGAAAGAAGTACCACCACCTTGAAGACGAATTAGCTTTTTCTCGTTGTCATAGCACTGTTGGCAAAATGGACCATCTTTATCTCCGCCCTTTTCTACGAAATAATAAGGCTTAGACCAAACAACCGATTCTTTCATATTTAGTAGAGTTTGAAGCTCTGTAATAAATTGATCTTTTTCAATTAAAATGGCTTGAACATCTGCCAATTCCATTTTTATATCAGCTAAAGAGCTTATAAGCTCTGCAATCTGGAGCTTAACTTCTGCTTGCTCTAAAGAAGTACCACTATTTTTTATTAATTTAGCAATATCTGTTGCCGTTTTAATACTGCCTAGTGCAGAACCTAATATTGCAATATCAACCATACGTATCCTTTATGTATAACAATATTAATAGTCGGAAAAATTCCGCATTTAATACGCGGATGCAATCACGGCATTTTTCCGCCTTTCCTTATCTGTCTTTTTTAGCATACACCGTAACTTGTTGTACAGGTTAAATTTTTTCCATTTCTTAAACTCGTTGTTGTAGAAACACGGAAAACTTCCAAGATCTTGCTGTTTACCGGAAATCGTGACGAATTTGTGCAAAAAACAGTTTTAGGTGGTGCTCTTTATCACTAATTTTTGTGGTTCGGCTAAGCGTAATCCCTGTGCGCGAAGCGCATGCTTTGGCTTTTTCACGACTCCAATTTTCCATATTTTTCTTCGGCTTGACAGATGTTCAGACAGGGACGTCTGGACAAGGCGAAGAGCTCTACAGGGATGTTTCCTTTCGCCGGTCTGACATTGAAGTCGATTAAAAATATGGATCAAAAAATTGGTTGGAGATCGGCCTTTCTTGGTGACTTCTTTTGGCTGTTGAAAAGAAGTCACTGGCTCGTAGGGACGAGAGTCATACTCGTCATGGATGACGGTAAGCAACGCGAATGCTTGGCACACGCAGTGTGTAAACAGCGAAGCTGTGCTGTGTGGCCGAAGGCCATAAATAAGCGAAGCGCATGCTTTGTTCACCGACTCAAGTCACCCCGAGCATCGAAGGCTAACGCTGGTCAGATTGCCGGGAGCAATCTGAGTGAAAGCCGCGTCGGGAACGCGTTTTCACGACCAGTGTCAGACGAGACGCGCAGGGATCAGTGACTTGCTGGAGGGCGGCTTCTTTTGCGTACTTTTCTTAGCTGTTGAAGAAAAGTATGTCGGGCCTCATGGATGAGGCTTGAAAAACGTCATGGATGACGGTGAGCAACGCGAATGCTTGGTGTGCGCAGCACATAGTAAGCAAAACAACCGGTATAATTGTTCATTCATAATAAAAATAGATGCTTAGCTTTCAACTTGTAACCACCCAGTAACCGCATTGTTACTGACTTGTAAACGAACTAGCATTTTATGTAGTGCCCAGTGAGCACCCTCACGACCATTTCTGATGCTTGAGCGGATAAAATTTAGTCGGCATACTCGATTTTCCTATCAGCCATCGCTACTTGAGAATCTTCTTATGAATGCGGAAACACGCAGTTATCGACGCTATGTCCTGTTTATTCTTACCTTGGTTTATATCTTCAATTTTGTTGATCGCCAGATTCTGGTCATCTTACAAGAACCGATTAAAGCCGAGCTTGGCCTGTCCGATACCCAGCTAGGGTTATTAACCGGTTTCGCTTTTGCTTTGTTTTATGTGGTGGTGGGCATTCCCATTGCCCGCTGGGCTGATGTGGGTAATCGGCGCAATATTGTTAGCCTAGCCTTACTCATTTGGAGCGGTATGACCGCTGTGTCAGGTTTGGCGCAAAACTACACCCAATTACTGCTAGCCAGAATTGGGGTGGGGATTGGTGAAGCCGGTGCAAGTCCCCCTTCCCATTCGATGATTTCTGATTATTACGAGCCTGAAGAGCGCGGTGCCGCCATGTCTATTTACAGTATGGGGCTGTACCTGGGGATCTTGGTTGGCCTTTTACTAGGTGGCTGGTTAGCAGATAAGATTGGTTGGCGTATGGCATTTTTCGCCGTTGGGTTGCCCGGTATATTAATGGCCCTTGTGGTGCGCTTAACCTTAAAAGAGCCCCCTCGCGGTGGCTCAGGTATGGTGTCTGACCCGAACGTTGGCGAGAAATATACCTTCAAACAAACCTTAGGCTTTTTGTGGAAGTCTAAACCCTTTCGCACCGCGGCCTTTGCAGCTGGCTTCTGTGCGTTTACCGGTTATTCTACCCTGACGTTCATCCCCTCTTTTCTCATTCGTAGTCATGGTATGAGCATCGCTGAAGTAGGGGTTTCATTAGGGCTTATCATTGGCTTTTCCGGTGTGATTGGCGCACTTAGTGGCGGCTTTTTAGCTGATAAATTCGGTAAAATGAATTTACGTTGGTATTTGTGGGTACCTGCTATTGGGGTGCTCCTTTCTGTTCCCTTTAGCTTGTTGGCACTAAGCCTAGACTCGTTGACTTTGGTGCTCGTGTGTATCTTCATTAGTAATGTATTTGGCTCTTGCTACCTTGGACCGACTATTGCGATTTCCCATCACTTGGTGAAACCGTCTATGCGCGCGATGACCTCTGCGATCTTGTTCTTTATTCTTAATATCGTCGGCCTAGGTTGTGGCCCTGTTGTGACAGGTATGGTCAGTGACTTTTTAGCCCCTGAGTTTGGCATTGAATCTCTTCGCTATGCGTTAATATTCTCTAGCTTGGTTATCTTGCTCGCTGTGATGCAATACCTTCGCAGTGGCTCAGCGCTATCAGCCCATGAGGCATCTAAAGAATCACCTAAGGAGCCCGCCTCAGTTTAGGTGCCAAAGGCCTAAACATAGCCAATTCGAGGCATGAAGTGCTAGCGCAACGATGCGCTAGCCAAGTGAGTTGGCCTTACGATAAGGGCCTTGGTAATCAAATAATCGTTCGGTGACTTGCCAATGGTGTTTTTGCTTTTTGGCTATCACAAAGTCAGGCGTTGGCAGATAAGGCAAAAAGTCTTGCAACTCGTTAAGTGAGTCGAAATAAACCGACTGGGTGCCGCTGGCTATTCTTCGTGCGAATAAATCGTTAAAGCGTTGCCGCGCTTTTTTATAATTGAAGCGAAACGTTTCTGATAATGTCAGGCCATCTTCGTCGTGATAGGTGATTTTTATACTCTTTTCTGCTGTGTTGATCACAGGGGTAATAGCAGCGCAGCGCAGTACTTTATTATTATTTAAATTTAACGCTTTTCGTAATATATCGTCAGGGTCGATGAGCTTCTCATTGCAGTGCTGGCACTGTCTGGCAGCAATGTCATTTTCTTGATTACAATAAGGGCAGTGTTTAAAGCGAAAGCGATAAGTGCACTGAGTTTCACCAACTGGGGTGTCAATCAAGCCTTGGCAGCGGCGGCCAAAATGTTCAAGAATATGACCTTGTGCGTCTTTTCGTCCCCAAAATGCATTGGCAAAGTCGCATTGAGGGCAGTGAATTTGCACGGCAATGGAGTCTGGGGTCGGCTTTTTCTCGCCAATTTCGGGCTGAAAAATATCGTAACCGTTATTGGTGTAGTCCAACACTAAACAGTCTTTCTTGCCTGGGCTGAGGCGTAAGCCGCGGCCAACAATTTGTTGAAATAAACTGATAGATTGCGTGGGGCGTAAAATTGCAATCACGTCCACGTGAGGTGCATCAAAGCCTGTGGTTAATACCGATACGTTCACAAGGTATTTAATTTTTTTGCCTTTAAAGGCAGTGATGAGCGCGTCACGTTGCTTAATCTTTGTTGCGCCGGTGATTAAGGCGGTTTGCTGTTCGGGTAAATAACCGCAGATTTCTTTTGCGTGATCGACTGTGGCGGCAAAAATCATGACCCCTTCGCGGTCTTGACTCAGCTGCAGTATTTGCTCGGTCACGGCCTTCGTCACTCTCGGGTGTTGATGAATGAGCTCATTTAAGGCGATATCATCGGTGTTTTGCTCACCGTCTAAGCTTTCTGTTAGCAAACTAAAGTCATAGTGAGCAACGGCAGCATCGTAATGAATGGGTGGCGTTAAATATTGATTCTTAACCATGTACTGCAACGGAAGCTCGAAAATACACTTTTTAAAAAAAGACTGAGCTGAGGGCCGTGCATAGCCATGGTAATGATGCTGATAAATCCAACCATTGCCTAGTCGATAAGGCGTAGCAGTTAACCCAAGCATTTTTACATCTGGGTTCAAACTGCGAAAATGTGCCAACGTCTTACTGTATTGAGCACTATCCTCTAGGCCTACTCGATGGCATTCATCAATAATAATTAAGCTGGCAGGGGCGTGAAACGCATCTAAGTTTGCCGACAATGATTGAATACTGGAAAAGGTGGTTTTTGTGTTGCTGTCTTTTTGGCCTAACCCTGCTGAAAAAATACCTGCTTGCGAGCCAGTCGCAAGAAACTTAGCGTGATTTTGCTCAACCAATTCTTTGACGTGGGCAAGGCAGATAACACGGCCTTTAGCTAACCGACTCAATTCAGCAATAACCAAGCTTTTACCTGCCCCGGTAGGCAATACAATAACAGCGGGATCATTGCTTCGCCTAAAGTGCGCTAGGGCAGCATCGACCGCTTGCGTTTGGTAATCTCGTAATATGAATGCTTGGCTCATTAAATTTACAATCGAGTCTATTTAGCCCTGGATCCTATCAAAAATATCAAAGTAGAGGCGCTTGATTTAACCGTTATCAGTGCTGTAAACAGCCAGATGCCATCCAGCGACATACCGGCGGCGTCGCCACCTCCGCTAAGCAGTTTTCGATTTCACACTGTACTGCGCCTCGCGTCCAGCTTTCTTCTTTGGTCGTGGTTCTAGCTAGGGGAATATCAAGAGTTTGCAAATATTTATCTAAATAAATAGGGGTAAAGCAAGCGCTTTGAGGTTTATAGCACGCACTACTTTTATTGAAACAGCATTCGTTAATGTCCGTTTCTTTTCTATAGTTAAATGCTCCAGTTAACGTCCATTTAGAAATATTTTTCAGGGAATTGGGCAAGGTATTCGTGGTTCCTCTTATTTTCTGTCCCTCTTTAATTCCATCGGTGCCTTTTGCCCCTTGTGTTATGGACGATGAATAATTATACGGGTCTTTTAGCGCTGAACTGGCGCCTTTAACGGTAAGTAAAATTTCATCGGCGCAACGTGCAACACTCCAATCTTTTAGCCCATCCCCTACCCCAAAAGCACAATTTGGAGGGACAGGATCAATAGCGGGAAAGGTCAGTGATTTAGGGGCTTCATCTTGGCCTAAGCCCAGATAAGAATAGCTGTATATCTGTATCGGTTTGCCATTTACCCTGACCTTTTTAACGGCATCATTGGTTGGTGAGCAATCTGGGCAAGGGAAGGTCACTTGTGATGAGGCGCCGCCCATTTCAACCATCCCAAAATCAGTCGTTCCACCTGTATCTTGTAGACTTAACCAAGCAAACAAGCCTTCTTCGAATCCGCTGATTGTTTTTGTTTCAACTAACACCTCTGGTCCAACTTTGGCGGCCAACTTTAACCCTAGGGCTTGCCACATAGCTAGGCTGCCTTCGGGATTAGATTGTTCTGCGATACGCATACCGGCAGTAGCATATATTTTTGCTGATGCTATATTGCATTGATTGACCCAATCAAAGCCTAGCCATTCGGGTTCTCCGTTATATCGTTCCCCGTCCCTTCTCATTAGGTCTAATGAGCTGATAACACGACCAACAATGCTGTCGATATCCGTTATATGGCTATCGGTAACGCCACGCAAAGGGTCAGCAAGAGCGCCCACTTTCGGGCCGCTATGGGTAATCAGATTTGTGCCTGTTTGTTCATATATAAATAAACGCGTGCCGCTACTTCCTGCATCATAGATGATATGACATACATTTTTTGCGGTGACAACCGGCACACCAGTACAGCTAATTAAAGTCGAAATACAAAAAAATATCCGCGCTAAATAGGGTATTACCTGAAGCAAAAAACAATCCTCTTACCAACAAGGTTTTTCAATGGGGTATCAAATGAGCTTAATTATATTCAGCACTGAGCATGGTAGTTGCAGCACATCATTGCGCTGCATCATAAAACAATGGAATGCTACAGGCTGTAGAAAAGTAGTCTATATACGCACGTATTTTTACCGGTATTGTCAGCCCCTTGATTAAGGTGATGCCCCTTAGTCGACCAAATAAGGTGATATCATCAATAGAAAGCTGCTCATTCACACCCGTTTCACTGTGTAATAGGCTTGTCAATCTTTCTAACTGGCTCTCTAATTCTTTTATAAGTTGCTTGCTACTGGCCAATGCATCAGAAAAAGAGCCAATTTCTTTGGTTTTTTTATTAACGAAATAATCAACAGCAGCTTGAGTTTGAAACTCCTTGACTGGTGAGGTGATCCACCTTGGGTAGAGTAGCTGCTTAATCAATGGGTTGACGTCTTTCAACCAAGCCGAAATGTCCGCTCTGTTAGCTGAAGGAGAAAATATTGGGTTACCATCAAGTTGATCAATATAGCTCACTATATCCATGCTTTCTGGCATAAAGCGGCCATTTGGCTTCTTTAAAATTGGGCATGCTTTAGCTCCTATCATTGATATGGGCGTTGCTTCATCGTCGTTAAGTAACACGGTTATTTCAACAGGTACGTTTTTCATAGCAAATGGCATACGGGCCATCACGCAGTATGGGCAGTGGTCGTAAATATATAAGTGCATGTTAGACATAATAAAACTATCTCTTGAGGTTTAGATGAGGTGAGCGCATCGTGCTCCCCAGCATAATACCAATCGATGAAAATCGATAACGTGAATAGCGTTTTTTCTGAGCTTATTTAAAATAAGGCGCTTATTTGTAAGTTTAAAGAGCAATTAGGTTTCATTTTTTGTCAGTCCATTGTCAGTAACTGGTTATTTGTGATAGAAAATTGGTGGGTGATACATATTAGTATCGTCTGTTGGGTGTACTGCGCATTTTGAAACCGTTCAAAAGTGATTCTCGCCTCTTTAATTTCAACACAAAATAATAACTATCGGGAACAAACAATGAAGTTTCATATACTTGCCTTCGGGGTGTTATCCGCCAGTCTTTTGGGCTGCAGCTCAGCAGAAAAGCAGATTGAGCAAACAACAGTAGAACAACCCAAACATCAAGCCATGGTGGTCACCGCCAATCCTCATGCGACTGCTGCTGGGTTAGAAGTATTACGTGCAGGTGGCTCAGCGGTCGATGCAGCCATTGCCATTGAGTCAGTGTTAAGCCTAGTGGAGCCGCAAAGCTCTGGCTTAGCTGGTGGTGCCTTCATGGTGCACTATGACAATGAGAGTAAATCCTTGGCGGTTTATGATGGCCGTGAAACCGCACCAAGTGGTGCCACGCCGGATATGTTTATGCTGGAAAATGGCGACTCCATGCCGTTTATTCAAGCCAAAACCAGTGGTTTGTCTACGGGCGTTCCAGGCATAGTCGCTATGTTGTCAATGGCCCATAAAGACCAAGGCACCTTAGAGTGGAAAAGCTTGTTCAACTATGCCCATAAACTCGCCACTGACGGCTTTGAAATATCCCCTCGCCTGCACGGCATGCTAGAACGCTTTGGTAAATATATCCCTAGCACCCCAGATCAAGGGCCGACCGATGCCCACGAGTATTTCTTTGATGAAGCAGGTCAACCTCACCCAACTGGGTATGTATTGAAAAACCCTGAGTATGCGAGAACCTTAGAGATAATTGCCAATGACCCTGAGGCGTTCTATCACGGCGATATCGCAAAGAAAATTGCCGCTATGGTCCAGCAGCAACCAAGAGCGGGTTCATTAACGGCTGAAGATATTGCAGCTTACCAGCCGGTTAAACGTACTGCGCTTTGCCAAGATTATCGTGATACGCAAATATGTGGCGCGCCGCCCCCATCTTCATGGTTGGCCGTAGGCATGATCATGGGGATTTTAGAGAATGGTCCTCGCCCAAGTGCTGCTGGCCCTGATGATCCTAAAAATTGGGCCGTACTCGCTCAAGCTCAACAATTAGCCTACGCAGACAGAGACCAGTTCGTCGCTGACCCGAACTTTGTAGACATGCCCATTAACGGCATGTTGAATAAAGAATATCTTGCCAAGCGCGCTACGCTTATCTCCGATAAAGCAACACCTGAAACCTACGCCGTTGGTGATCCATGGGCATATAACGACATCCCTAGCGATAAAACCGCTGGTATTGATGCCACTCAAGATGTGCATGGTACGACTCACTTTGTCATTGTGGATACTAAAGGCGACGTAGTCTCTATGACCGCTACTGTTGAAAGTATTTTTGGTACGACTCGCATGGTAGTTGGGATGTTTTTGAACAATCAACTGACCGATTTTTCGTTTCAACATCATGATAAAAATGGCAACGCCATCGTTAACGCCGTGGCCCCTAATAAACGCCCACGTTCATCTATGTCGCCATCAATTGTATTGGATAAAGACGGTGCTTTCTTAATGGCGACAGGTTCACCTGGCGGCAACAACATTATCGCGTATACGGTAAAAACCATGGTGGGCGTATTTGAGTGGGGCTTAGATCCTCAGTCTGCCGTCGACTTACCAAATATGGTCGCCCGAGGTAAAACGGTCCGTTTAGAAAAAGACCTAACACCCGATTCTCTGATTTCAGCCATGCAAGACATGGGCTTTGATGTGGACGCTTCAAAAGGCGAGAATTCTGGATTGAGCGTGATTATGCGCCGGCCCGATGGTAGCCTTGAAGGGGCAGCAGACAAACGCAGAGAAGGGGTAATTGGCTCTTTCTAGCCCCTAACGTTTGGTTTTCTGCACACCGTTTTCAGATGCCAAAGGCGGTAGTTTTCGACGGTATGCTTGCGCTACTTTCGAAAACTACCGCCATATCAAACCCATCAGGATCCCTTACCAAGCTCTACTTTGCTGTCACTTATCCTTTTCTGATTTTAGGCGGTTAGCCTTGCTAATGAAACGACTAGGTTTGCGCTCTACGCAGTTATATCCAGCGTGTTTTCCTAGAACCTAACAATGCACACTGTCGCCTACCGTCAGTAATGACAGCAGGCGAGGTACAGTGGAATAAAAAAGGAGTCACAGAAAAGCGGCAGAGGAATATTGCCTTTGGTGAGACGTGTGACTCCTACAAAACTGGTTCCATCTACTCAGCGAATGCTAAGAGTGGATTGATGATTATCATTACAATAATCCAGTCATGCCCACAATGCGCATGACTAAAGGTAAACTTGCTGGCTTTTTATTATTCAGCATGCCAGCTGCAGCGCCCGTAGCGAATGCCGCAATCGGCGTAGCGGGCTGTCGGCAAAACTCTTTGTTGGCACTGATAATTTGCTCTTTTCTTGCCAAAATCATTTGTTGGTTGGCATAAGCTTGCTGCTCTATTTGTTCAACCGTTGTGAGTCGTCGTCCGAGCAACACTCGGCTCAAAAAATGTCGTACTACCATCATCAGACTCCTCTATCGTACTTAGCGAATTGGCTACTCATACCACTACCCTAAGATGATTTAGTCGCTGAAGCATCTGACTGTTTCAAACTCAGCGTTAAAGCATCCCAAGCTCGAGTAAAGCCGATATGTTTCAGCAACGCTCTGATCGTAGACACTATGCCCACCAATACCAAGCCGTTTAACAGTAAAATACCGCTGCCTATCCATATCCAATGCAATCCTAGCTGGAACAAGCCCATGGCCAGTGTCGCGTTAAGGGTCAGCCATAATGTGGAAACAACCGCAACAATTAACAACACGCCAACCAATACCAGCAACAAAGCGCGAACAGATAGTTTCCACTCACGCCTTGCCATGTTTTTGGCCAATACCAATTGATGCTGGTAACGCTTACCGGCATCAGTAGCCGCCCCGATGATTTCCTTAATTAGCTCAACTTGCTGAGGATCTTGACCCTCAGCCACACGCTCCTTGTCCGGGTTAGGCATATCCATTTGACTAGCGCTTACGTAGTAACGATGTTAATAACATACCCGCAGTAAATGCGATCCCTACTGTAGCAACTGGGTTTTCGCTGGCGAAACGGCGCACCTGTGAACCATTCCATTGCTTAAGCACTTTGTCATGGGTTTCACCTAACGATTCAGCTGAGCGCTGGGCGGTGTCACGTACTGACTTTTCTGCTTTGGCCGCTTTGCCAGCGACCGCGTCAACCGAATCGTGCAATGCTTCTTGAGCGCGTTTTGACACTGGCGAATCCGTATTCGTTGTATTTTTTGATGTCGTCGTTTTTGCATTTTCCATGTTCATCCCCTTACAATTTTGTGGCGGTAGCAATCAAAAGACTGGGTAAACCACGTTGGCTACAATCCTTCTAACCAAAATTAGAAAATTTATCTTGGTTAGCGACTTACTAGAGATAAAGCAATGGCTATGCCACACGTCGAATATGCGGCGATGACTAGCATACATGGGGCCTCTGTAAGATTGAGCTATCCAATGCAAGACAGCCTTACGAAAGAGGGTGGGAATTTATTGCACAAGGCGTGCATTTTTTACGGGCTAAAAATGCCTCTTTTCACTCGGGTGAGAACCGCCCTAAACGCCTGCATTTGCAGACACCAGAGCTAGGTTGCGAACAAAACACTGTTTAAGGGTTAATCAGTTTTATTGTCTCGCTTATCAAAATCATTCTTAGATTGGCTGCCCCCGGTTAATGCAATACGCATGGCTGATTCGACGTCTATGTCCAGTGGCGTCACTTTGCTGCGGTCTATATATAAGGTGTAGCCACCGATTTGGTAACTTAAAGGAATATAAACACCGATTTTCTCTTCGTCTTTGAATAACGTTTTTCCGCCTTCGAGATTAGTCACAAAACCGATTAAATGAATACTGTCGCTAATTTGAACCGACACCACACTTTGCATCTTTTGTTGCTTACCCACGTTGATTAAATTTACCGCATCTTGGATAGCCCCATAAAAGGTTTTGACCAAAGGAATACGCTCAAAAAGGCGCTCTCCCCAGCGTAGCAGCACTTTAATAACATAAGCGTTAACCAGTAAACCGGCGAAAAATAGTAGCGCTATCCCCGTTACCACACCCAAACCTGGGAAGTAATATTGCGCTGGAATAATCGGTGTTAGGGTGCGCTCAACGCTTGTTATAAGCCAGTACAGGGCATAAATAGTAAGCGTAATGGGCACAACAGCCAGCAAGCCTTGAACTACCAGCAGCATTATTTTTTTTAACATGTATCAACTCTAAGAAGGGGGAATGCAGCTAAGCGTTATAACGTAACTGCATTATTTAACTGGTTTGTGAAGATTTTATCACGTTTTCAATAGGAATGAGCAAAGCCGAAAGCGTTAACCTAGGTTGCCGTTTAACGACTATTGAACAAACTTTTGAATAATCGTGGCCATGCGGTTTTTCACGTCCATTAAGGTCAGGTTGTCTTCATCGCAAGACTGCGCGTGTTCACCATTTAACGCTGCAATTTGGCTTAGTTCTTCCAGGTGACTCAATATCTGCTCAGTTACGCTGCTTTGTTGTGAAATGGCATTAACAATTTGTTGATTTATATCCGCAATTTCTTCGATAGCACTTGTTACTGATTTTAAATTTCCGTCAGCTTCTAACACTTTATCTACACTGAACTTGGTTTTATCTTGGCCTTGGCTAATGGCGTTTACGGCATCTGTTGTGCCTTGCTGCACGTTGGCAATCATTTGTTGGATTTCTTCCGTTGACTGCTGGGTTTTAGCGGCGAGCGTGCGAACTTCATCCGCCACCACAGCAAACCCGCGCCCATGCTCTCCTGCTCTGGCTGCTTCTATTGCCGCGTTTAATGCAAGCAAATTGGTTTGTTCTGCAATTCCTTGAATTACATCAAGCACTGAACCGATTTTACGCGCATCTTCATTCAAGTCAGAAATAACCTTTGCAGTGTCTTCGATTTGCCTAGATGAGCTAGAAATCGTTTCAATAGTTTGCTGCATAACAGCAATACTGGTCACTGCTGAGTCACTCGCTCGTGTGGCAGAGTCCGCAGCATGATGCACATATTCAGCAATGGTTTGTGCTACTCCTGATAACTGCTGTACCGCTTCTTGCACACTGGTAGTGCCTTGATTTTGTTCGGTAACGCCTTGGCTGATTGCCCCTGCGCTATCCACCAAACTAAAACACACTTTATCCAAGTCGTGTTGAGTTGCCCCTAGACCAGAATAAATCTCCAATAAATCTACTCGCAAGGATTCTACCGATTCTGCCATTTGGCCAATTTCATCATTGCGCTCAAAGGTCATAGGCGCTGCAAGCTTGCCTTGGCTCACTGCATAAATATGCCCACTCAATTGACGTAGCGGTGTTGTCACTAAAGCCTTAATACACCACAACAAAATAGCCACACCCAACACTATGGCCAACATTAAACTAACGCTTCCCCACCATAATGAACTAGCGACTTGTCGATTTTGTGATTCATTTTGCGCAATCACATGAGCGCTTATTTGTGCACTTAGGGCTTCAAGCAATTTGGTTGGGGCGCGGTCAATCCCAGTGACGGCATTGTCACCCACGTACGGATCGAAACCTGCATTGATAAAAGCGCTATATCCTTGTTGATACTGAGTAAGCAAGGCACTGTGCTGACGGGCAAAGGTGTTGAGTTGCTGACGTACCGACTCACTTACTTCAATATGTTGAAATGCCGATAAATGCTGGCTGATTTCTTTGTGTCGAGCGAGAAAGCTGTTCCAATATTTATCACGCTTGGCACTGTCTTTGCCGCGTAATAATACATTTTTCCACTCCTGTACCTGACGCTTAAAAGTCAGGTTGATCGTATCGATCAATAATGTGGCTTTGACATCTCGTTCTAATAAGTCGCTGTATTTATCAACATGGGAGTTGAGATTATTGATTGTTAATGCAGAAATAGCACTGAGAACCGTAACAAATACCACCAGCACAATTAAGACTTTCGAGCTTAACTTTTTCATAGTACCAAGATTTATCCTATTTCAAATACTTAACACCTAAGTGCAATTTCACATTAAGCCACTAAACCCAAAAATAAATGACATAGTGAACACTCAGTACACAAACTCTTTTGTTATATCGTCGATTATTTAGACTTTATTAGTAGAAAATGACCAAAACCCGTTACTTTGTCGCCGGAAGCGGTCGTAGGCATGTTGTAAAACCGCGGGATTATATTTTCCTTTGTTTACAGAAAAATGAAAGTCACTGGTATTTGCATGCGCTATCAAATCAAATAGCGTACTTGAGCGGTTTTCCTTACCTCTACCTTAGTGTTAATACTCAGGACTTTCGTCAATCCATTTTAGGTGCGCCAGAGGGTAGCCCAGAAACCACTTTGCTCTGTCCAAAACGATGCGGGTTTTAATATGCTTAATAGATAACTCTGGATTATCGCTAAGTTCACTACAGGCAGCATTCAAGGCTTTGATATCAGGAAAGCAACTCAAAGAAATATAGTCCACATCACCACTAAGTTGCATGCAATCCATAATGTGCGGCATTTCTTCTATTACGGCAGTAAAGCGTCTACGAGTAGCTGCCGTATTGTTCTCAAAGGTAAATTCGATATAGGCCAGTACATGTTCACACAATTGGTCTAAATTAACGTCTGCATGGGCAGCTCTAAAGTAGCCTGCATCTTTTAACGCTTTTACTCTTTGAAAACAGGCACTTGGTGACAGATTCACTTTTTCGGATAGTTCAATATTGGTTAAATCCGCTTGCAAGTGAAGTGTCGCCAAAATTTTACGGTTGTAGCTATCGATTTTTATCGTTTTTTTCATCTTATTACCTGATGGTTACGCTTTTTTTGGCGTGAAAAGCCGGTTCAAACAAAAACGTGCGTTTGTGGTCAAGCGTTCAAAAAATAATGCCTGTTGAATGCATCAACAACAAAATATTATTTTGTGTCAATTATGGAGACTTAAATGACTCAAAATTTGAGCAGCGTTGGAACTGTTCATTATAAAAATAAACTCCCACTGAGGCGTTAATATGCACAACAAACTAAAGTCATTTACTCAATCTACCCTTGCGCTTTGCGTCAGTCTATCGCTTATTCCTGACGTTCACGCGCAAAATACTGGCTCACCCACCGCCTCGGAACAAGCTCAGCAGAACGATTTAGAAATAATTTCTATTTCTGCCAGAGGGCGCACTGAATCGATTCAGTCAGTGCCAGACTCCGTTACTGCATTTTCATCTGAGATGATTGAGAATGCACGGATCAGTAACTTTCAAGATTTAGCCGACCTGACCCCTAATTTAAGTCAGTTAGATAATTTTCGCCCTGGTCTGTCGCGTATTACCATTAGGGGTTTGATCACGCCTCAGGTGGGTGACCCTCCAATCGCTTTTGTAGTTGATGGCGTCACAGCATCAGATATTGAGTTTATTAACCAAGATTTAGTCGATGTAGAGCGTATTGAAGTCATGCGCGGTGCGCAAGGGGCACTGTATGGCCGCGGAGCCGTCGGGGGAGCGGTACTTATCACCACCAAACAACCTATCGAAGATTTTGAAGGTAGTATTAAGGGTACTTATAGCAATGGCAATGCATATCATCTAAGTGGTGTGCTCTCAGGCTCATTAAATGAAGAAGATACGGCTTATTTTAGAATGGGTGGTTACACCAAAAGCAGTGACGGCTTAATCGACAATAGGTTTTTAAACGACGAAGCCGACGCGCTAGATGAAGACTCTATTTTCGGTCAGTTGCAATTTGATTTATTTGACGACACCAGCCTAAACATAAAAGGACGCTACACTACCAGCACCGCTGGGTTCGCCTATTATCAAGGGGTGACTGAAGACACCATTGAAGATTTTTCCATACAGACATCGCAAAACATTGCTAATCGTGACGAGCGAGATGTGTATGAATTGAGCGCACGGCTCAGCCAAGATTACGCCCTTGGCACCTTCGAATTTATCACTGCTTACAGTAAGTCTGAAAATGCGCATTTTTACGATGGCGACTATTCGGCCGACGCGACTTTCATTGATGAAGAGGACTTTTTTCGCGCTCCATTTGGCACCCAGGGTATTTTTGATGTGGAGTCTGTTACCGTAGAAAGCCGCTTTACCTCACAAAGCGACCAACCTTTACGTTGGGCAGCCTCGTTGTTTTATCAAGACAGGCAACGAGACAGTGCAGTGAGCTTTTTCGATGACTTCGTAGGCGACAGCCCGCGCACTCGCAGTGATTTTACCGACGATGATATTTATTTGGTTATCGCCGATGAAAACAGTAGCAAAGCTTGGGCGGTATCTGGTCAAATTAACTATGATATTACGGATAAATTGGAGCTTACGGGTGCCTTGCGTTTTGACCAAGATAAACGCGAATCATTCGACCCCAATTTTGCTGCCGACACCTTCGCGGCCAAAACCTTTAGTCAGTCACAACCGAAAGTTACCCTTGCCTATCAGGCAACTTCTGACGTTCTCATTTACTCAAGTTATTCCAAGGGCTTTAGAAGTGGAGGCTTCAACGAGCCTGCCGAAGGGATAAGTCGCACGTTTGATAAAGAAGTCTCCGATAGTTATGAAGCGGGCTTTAAAAGCACCTTGTTTGACAACACTGTCACCCTAAACGGCGCGGCATTTCGTATCGAACAAGAAGACGCCCAAGTCACTGTATTCAATGTGGATACCTATACATTGGAAAATCTCGCCATTGATAGTGTCGATACTCAAGGCTTAGAGTTGGAGCTAGGGTTTGCAGCCAATGAAAACCTAGATATTCGTCTTAGTGCCGGTTGGGTGGACTCAGAAATAAAACGTTTTAACGAGCAAGCTTATTTGGAGGGTGAAACTATGGTTTGGGTACCTGAATATAACGCGACGTTATCTGCAACGCACCAAGCAGAATTAAATGATACCTGGACGTTAACCTCACGAGCGGCACTGCAAATAGACGGGCCAAAATCGTTTGATATCAGCCAACCGCAAATTCGCTCTTCTGAGTATCGTTTTATCGATGCCAGTATCGGCCTGAGGTCAGAACAATGGACGGTACAACTGTTCGTTAATAACTTAACAGATGAACGCGCTATTCAAGATATCTTTTTGTATGACGATGGGGTAACTGAGTTTGCAAGGCAGCCAAATAAGCCACGCTCTTACGGAGTGGAAGCCTCATACCGCTTTTAGTGTCGACATGCTTAGCCTCCCTGAAATAAGCTAAGCATTTTCACAGCCTCTATTTGGAGGCTGTTTTTTATAGGCCGTATCATAATGACAGACGAACATATATCACCCAGTACCACTTCACTAAATGATTACGCCACAACGCCCGTTCCGCAAAGCGAGACGGTAAATGGTGTTGGTATCGGCATGATAAATGGGGGGCTGGCTTTTGCCGTGCCTGGCCTCATTACCGGCATCGAACTCGGTGATGCCTTGGGGCTAAAACAATCCATTTTCGCGTTCTTACTTGGCGGCTTTGCACTCGCCGTGCTTGGAACAGTCACCGGATTGGTCGGTATGCATAACCGTTTTTCATCTTGTATGACCATTAAATTCGTATTTGGTAGCTCAGGCGCTAACGTTATTAACCTCGCTTTTGTTCTTTCTTTACTGGGTTGGTATGGCATTAACGTGGACTTATTCAGCCAAGTGAGTCAACAACTATTGCTCACGCACGCTGAGGTAACCGCACAAGCATGGCAGCTTGAAGTGTTATTTGGCCTGTTGATCACGGTTATCACTATATGGGGCTTTAAAACTATAGAGCGTATTACCAATTTACTGGTGCCAATTTTGTTTGCCATAGTTATGTATTTATTGGTGCGTAGTTTTGGCTATGCTGACACTAACCCAACGCCTGAGGAAGTGAGCGCTTCACTTAGCTTTGGCGAGGGGGTGTCTGCTGTCGTCGGTAGCTTCATCGTCAGCGTGGTACTAATGCCGGATTTCAGCCGCTATGCGGCCAAACCCATTGATACCGTGTACGCCTCATTTTTACCCTTTTTATTAATCAACTCCTTTGTGTATGTTGTCGCCGCGTTTGCTGGCATTGTGGTGGCCGACAGTGACATCCTCTCAGTGATGCTGGTGTTAGGCTTGGGCGGTTTGGCGTTTTTCTTACTGCTTATTTCCTGCTGCGTTACCAACGTGATTAACCTTTACAGCTGCGGCTTGGGAATTATTGCAATATTCCCTAAATGTAAAGAGTGGCAGTGCATTGTGGCTGCTGGGCTTTTAGGCACTGTGGTCGCCTCATTTAACCTACTCGACAACTTCACTAATTTCTTATTTGGTTTGTCCATCATTTTTACGCCGGTCGCCGCTATCTATGTGGTGGATTTTTTCATTGTCAGGCGTGGTGAAAAATACTCATTGGCGCTCTTAGAACACAACAAACAAGTGAATAAACGGGCGATTATCGCGTGGATGGTGGGGATAGCGACCTCGACGGCGTCAAATCAAGGGTGGATCACCCTGACCACGATAGAGGTGTTTGATGCGGTTCTGCTTACCTTGCCCACTTACTATCTGCTATCACGCAATACGATCAGTGTCCCACAGCAAATTTAACTCGGGCTGAATACCAAAGACGAAATATCTTTTTGTATTACGAAAGGCATTCAAACAAATTGTGCGGGCAACGCACTGATTCGCCGACAAATAAATTGTGCCATATCGCTAACATTAAGCGTTTATAGACACAGTTCGCACTGCGCAAATAATTAAAACTCAGTGCAATAGAGGATTGAAAATGAAAGTGTTAACCCGTTTAGACATATCAGATATTTTGCACGGCTGCGCAGTGTTAGGTACAGGTGGCGGTGGGGAGCTTAGCGAGGGTTTCGGCTACATTGAAGCCGCCTTTGCAGAAGGTAAAACGTTCACTATGGTAGACCTAAATGAAGTACCTGCTGGTGAAAAGCTATGTACACCTTATATGCTAGGCGCGCTCACGCCTATTTCTAGCGAAGAAGAACGTGAATACGCTCAACTACCGAGAGTGAACACTATTCCCATGTTGGTGGCCTATGAACGCCTAAAAGCGTTAACGGAAGACGACTATTACGGCACTATTTGTTGTGAACTAGGTGGCTCAAATACCGCGATCTCATTCTATTTAGCCGCCATGACTGACGGTTATATTATTGATGCGGACCCAGCTGGGCGCGCCGTACCTGAAATCACTCACTCAACCTATTATTTCAATGGCTTGCCTGCTGCGCCCATCGTAACGGCCAATGAGTTTGGCGAGTGCTTTATCTGTGAAAACGTTGCCGATGATCAACGCGCTGAGCGTGTTGTGCGCGCCCTTGCTATGGTTAGTCGCAATGACATTGCAGCTATCGATCACGCCCTGCCCGTGGAGCGGCTTCGCGGCGCGGTTATTCCCGGCACGATTAGCAAAGCATTAACCATCGGACAAACAATGCGACGCGCTGCAAAAACACAGGATGATATCGCAAATGCTATTGCCGAATGTGCCTCAGGTTTTGTGGCATTTCGCGGTAACGTTAAAAAGTTTCATTTTGAAACCAAAGATGGATTCACGTTAGGGGTAATTCATATCCAAGGTCAGGGCGAATACAAAGGCACAATCTATTCTATTGAGGTAAAAAACGAGAACATGGTAGCGCGCCTAAATGGCGTGGTGGATGTGACCATTCCTGATTTAATCTGCATACTGGATCTGGATAAAAACATACCTGTAACCAACCCCCATCACCGCGTGGGTGCCAATGTGGCGGTTGTAATTTTACCGGCCCCGAAAGAGTTCACTACTGAGAAAGGCTTAGCGGCATTTGGCCCCGCATACGCGGGAATTGAGCAAGCATACGAATGCGCGGTTACTAAACAATTCGCAAAGCGAAAGTCAGCCTGAGGCGAGTATGCACAAGTGAGCTAAAAGCGGTCCAATTTTAAAATTGTCTTTTCGACGAGCGTTAAGCTCGTTGACTAGTATTTTCAACTCACATCCTAATCTGATTGGTTTATCGTTATTGCGGCTTACTTAGCAAGGAAGCGTGACCGCTTGCCATTCACCTTGCATTAAGTCCTGCAGAGAAAACGGGCCAAACTGGTGGCGATGTAGCGCTTCTACATGATAGCCACAAGCGGCAAACATTCTTCTCACTTGATGATACTTACCTTCATTTAGCGTTACGTTAGCGATATTTTCACTGATTATCTCTACTTTTGCCGGCAAGCATTGTTCGGCGCCATCGCCCAGTACCACCCCTTGGGCGAATGCATCGATGATGTCAGGTTGCAGAGGACGATCCACAGTGACTTCGTACAGTTTGTCTACATGGTGTTTAGGTGAGGTCAACTGATGGACTAACTGGGTGTTGTCTGTCACCAAAATAAGACCAGTGGTGTCTTTATCTAAGCGCCCTACACTGACGATTTTAGGGTTTCTTGATTCCCATCGTGCAGGTAATAGGTCATATATGCGCATACCTTCTGCACTATCGTGGCTGCACACATAGCCCAACGGTTTGTTGAGCATAACAAGAATCCCTTCAGGTGTATCAAGCACTTCGCCATCTACCAGTACCGTCTCAGGCGCAACTTTAAGGGCAGGAGAATTTGCATATTGACCTTGTACCGTTACGCGTTTGTCTTTAAGTAAATAGCGAACTTCTTTACGGCTACAATAGCCTAGATTACTCAACAGTTGGTCAAGACGTTTAAGGGCGGGCATAAGGCTCCAATTGTGAAATTTGGCAATGAATAGCAGGAAACAAGCGCGATTAGCGTAAAGTATGCCACACTAGATAGCCCGCCAAAAGTAAGATAGCGAAAACAAAGATTGATTTAAACGCCAAACAAGCTCAGAAGCTCAGCTATCATTTGCTGCGCGATATCACCGCCAGAATGAATCCCTTTTAGCCACTCTAGCTGCCAATTTGCGAGAAAATAGTTAGCAATGTATTGCCAAGTAAACGCAGTATCGAGTTAGAAACCACGCTTCATTTTTATCAAAAAATTCAGCTATAAAATGCAGTGGGCTGCAACAATGATGCAAGACTCACGCTGCTGCCCATCGTTTTAATCATAAATCGCTATGTGGACCAAATACCTCATAGTGAATCTGTGCTTCTTTAACACCCAGCTCTAGCAACTGCTTTTTGATAAATGCCATAAAACCGTTCGGGCCACAAATATAAAAATTACCGCTATAAAAATCCTTTACTAGCCTACTCACGAAGACGGCGGTAATTTGCAGGTACCCAATTAAATCCGTCTTGGGTTTTACGTAAATGTCCTAAACCAGGGAACTGCAAATGGGCACCAGCGACCAAGGCTTCTCTCTTAGCGATAGTAGAAAAAACACGTAGGCGTTGTGCTTTCGCTTGTTCAGGGTCTGAATCAAAATCAATTGTGGTTTCAGGATGAGGAAATTGCACAGCTCCAGCATGAATAAGATCGCCAATCACCCACATTTCCTGCCCTTCACTACTCACCACGTACGAGGTATGGCCGGGCGTATGCCCATGGGTTGCATCAGTTTGAATGCCAGGCACAATCTGCTCATCACCTTGTAAACCTTTGACTTTACCAGCGCTAACATAAGGGTTAAGCGACGACATGGCGCCCTGGAAAAATCCTTTACTGTCTTTTGGTGCTTTTGCCATTTGAGCTTTGCTTAACCAAAAATCGAGATCAGCCTGACCGGCGTGTATCGTGGCATTTTCAAACACGCGTTGTCCGCCTTTTGATAAACCACCGACATGGTCAGGGTGTAAATGCGTAATCAATATGTGATTTACATCACTAAGAGAATATCCAGCGGCTTGCAAACTGCTTGTTATCTTACCTAATGTCGGGCCGAATAAAGAGCCAGCGCCAGTGTCTACTAGCAGCACTTCATTACCTGTATCAATAAGATAACCATTCACTGAAGTTTCAGTAGGTACGTTTAAAAACATCTTTGCTAATTGTTGCTTGGTTTTTTCAGCGTCTTGATGGAGTAGCTTATCCATAGGCAAATCTACTGTGCCGTCACTTAGGGCTACCACGGTAAATTGGCCTAATTGCGTTCGATAAAACCCAGCTGACGATTGCTTCACAGTTGCTTCTTGAGCTAATGCGTGACTCGCCAACATCCCTCCTAACGAGGCGCTGGATGCGAGCATGAAACCTAGTGCAAATTGCGTAATCTTCATTGTTACTCCATTCATAAATGTAATGAAACTCACGTTAGCAGCTTTTTCTCAGCTATTAAAGAGTGAGAACAGCCTATCAATAGCCATATTCGCCGCTACTTTCCCTGTTAACAGACCAATACCACAGTGATTAATCTTAGATACGACTTATGTTGTCAGCATAAGCTACCAAACTACTGGTTAACCACTTAAAAGCATGCTTTGGCGTATCAAAAACCCACTAAAAATGAGCGTAATGCTATATCATTGCACTACTTTATCACCAAAAGTGATAGGTAAATAATTTACCATACACAAAAATGATATCAAAAAGGTTGATTAGAATGTTTTTTTCTCGCGCTAAAACGACACAAGATTCTATTAAAGTAGACGATTACGAAGCGTCTTTCATTCGTTCACTTGCGCAACATTGCGCGACGATTTCATTTACCCCTGAAGGGGTCATTCTAGATGCTAATGCGTTGTTTTTATCGACAGTCGGTTACACAATCGATGAGGTAAAAGGCCAACATCACCGTATGTTTTGCACAACAGAAGAATCTAGCTCATCCGAATACCGCGCGTTTTGGTTGAGCTTAGGGCGCGGACAAAGTGCGAATGGCACATTTTTGCGTAAACGTAAAAATGGTGATGACCTGTGGTTAGAAGCCACTTATTTTCCAGTTGAGCAAGATGGAAAAATTGTTCGTATCGTCAAAATAGCCAATGATATTACCGCTGAAAAGGTTCGGTTAGATAGCCAAACCGCCATATTCGAAGCGCTTGATCGCTCGAATGCGTTAATCGAATTTACCCCAACAGGTGAAATTATTAGCGCCAATGCAAACTTTATTCAAACCATGGGCTACACCAGTGCAAACGACATCATTGGTAAGCATCATAAAATGTTTTGTACAGAAGATTTTTATCGTGACAATCCCAATTTTTGGTCTGAACTTGCCCAAGGGGACTTCAAAGGTGGACAATTCAATAGACTGACCCGAAGCGGACAAACCATTTGGTTAGAGGCTACCTATAATCCAGTTTTCAATAGCCTAGGCAAGGTCATTAAAGTCGTTAAGATTGCGTCAAACATTACCGCGCGGATCCAGCAACAGCTAGCCACCCAAGAAGCGGCGGAAGTCGCATATAACACATCGATGCAAACCGCAAAAATATCCAAAGATGGCGCGGTTATTTTGCAACGCAGCGTAGACACGTCCAACGCGATAGTGACCAGTACACTGACCTCGACAGACTTAATTGAACAACTGAACAAACGATCGGATGAAATCTCAAAAATTGTCACCACCATTAGCGGCATTGCAGATCAAACAAATTTATTAGCCCTTAATGCCGCCATTGAAGCCGCTAGAGCAGGCGAGTACGGTAGAGGTTTTGCTGTGGTTGCTGATGAAGTACGCACCTTAGCAGCGCGTACCGTGAGCTCAACCGCGGGTATTGAACAGCTCGTTACCAACAACAGTGCCTTGAGCCAAAAAGCGAAAGACAGCATTGCTAGTATTCATCAACAGTCGCTTGAAAGTGCTAAGCAAGTCGAAGAAGCCGCCAATATTATAGAAGAGGTATTAACCGGAGCAAAGCATGTTAGCGAAACCGTAAACCGCTTGCGTGATGAAAGTTAATACCTCATTCAGCACTTATTAATACGATTTATAGGGTAAGAATTTTCCTGACAAGCCGATACTTACCCTATCTCCCGCACTATTCTCTTCGCGCTGAATGTCCATTGAGAAATCAATCGCACTCATAATACCGTCTCCGAACTCTTCGTGAATAAGTGACTTTATTGTTGAGCCGTAAACGTTAATCATTTCGTACAAACGGTATAAAAGTGGGTCACTTGGCACCGCTTCAGTAAATGAGCCTTTGTATGGAACAACCTGCAACCAGGCTTCGGCGTTTTCGTCCAAATCAAAAATTTTTGCCACCACGGCGGCTTGTTCTGCGTTAAACGTCATTTGGCCTAAACATCCCGCTGTGGTCCACTCTTTTGATTGACCGACCTGTTCAGCGACTTGTTGCCAAGTAATACCCTTCTGTACTTTTGCCACCAAAATAGCTTGAGTGACTTGTTCTCTGTTTTGCATTATGTTTCTCCTGAGTAAAAATGATTTGATTGGTTAATTTAACAGTACATATAAAAAATAAAGGTTGCTGATGAGCAATATGCCCGCAACACTTTGCCAGAATGCCACTGGGTTTCGTTGCATAATTGGTGGTTTTGATTGACGCACAAAATCCGCATTGGGATGGCGCATGTCATGGATAAATTCTGAAAGTTCTACGTATCGCTTGTAAGGGTCAATCTTTAAGGCTTTGCTTAATGTTGCATCTAACCAGGCTGGAACTGCGCTATTTTCATCCCGTACTGATTGATAAATAAGGCGGTTTTGCTGAGCACGAGTACGGGTTTTCGCTACATGTGTGGCATATGGAAAGCGCCTGCTTAGCATGTGGTAGGTCAATACCGCCAATGAGAAAATGTCTGAGCGAGTTGTTCCCACCTCACCCAGAAAATATTCCGGCGCCATGTATAAAGCGGTGCCTAGTAGCTCACTATTGCTACAACCTTGACCAATTTCTTGTAACCCTGCCACTGTAGTTGAGCCGAAATCAATGATTTTTACTGTGCCCTTCTCATCGATCATGATGTTTTCGGGGCGAATATCTTGGTGCAGCATGTCGAGTCGGTGAAAAGCTTGTAGACCCTTAGCGATTTGTTCAATAATCCCTCTGACTGTTTCTAACTCTGGGTTAGGGTTATCTGTCATCCATTGACGTAGTGATTGCCCCTGAACATACTCAGTCAACACGTAAATATACTGTTTAGGCCGCTCACTGGGTGGCACACTCAATACATGAGTATTGTGTATTCTTCGCCCTATCCATTCTTCTAAACAAAAACGTTCGAGAAATTGCTCATTGTCAGACAAGTCCACAGACGGGCACTTTAAAACCCAACGCAGCTCTGTATCTTTATCCTCGACTAAATACACATGGCTTCGCGCTGATACGTGTAGTGAACGGATCACCCGGTACCCATCAAACACTTGCCCCACCTTTAGCGCTGGGGGTAAAGGCAACGCGGTCATCACGTCTGTTACCGGCTTATCTTGGGAAGGTATAAGCTGGCTAACATAGGCGATTTGTAACGTCAGATTATCGTCGCTGCCGTTAGCTAGCGCCGCTTGCACTAAAGACTGAGCACGGGCGTTAATATCTCGCTCCTGTTGCACGCTAGCAATAGAAGCCAAGCCATTGAGTAAATCTGTGGGAGGCAAAAACTCATGTACACCGTCAGTACACATCACAAACACATCCCCTTGGCATAAAGCTATCGACGAGTAATCGATATCCAATTGAGTATGCATGCCTAATGCACGACTGAGGTAACTTTGCCCTTGCGCTGCGTAATGTCGGTGATCATTTGATAGTTGCTCTAAAACGCCTTCGCGCAGCAAATACACCCGAGCATCACCCACGTGGAATACATGTGCAGTGTTATTTTTTATGACTATCGCACTAAACGTGCACACATAGCCTTTTTCAATATCGTAGCGAAATTCGCTTTGCTTGGTGTAACCATGTAGCCATGCATTAATTGATTGCAGCACTCGCTTCGCGGATGTTTCAACAGACCAGGCATCAGAGGTGGCGTAGTAATCTTGTAAAAAACTATTGATCGCCGCTTTACTCGCCACTTGACTGACTGAGCTGCTTCCAATGCCATCGGCCATAGCAAGTACTTGACCCTTTAATCGACTTTGGGCGTCATGAACACAGTGAGAGCCGCAATGGTCCTGATTAATGGGTTTAAGGCCAGCAACTGAATGCTGGCCAACGGCTACTTTAGCTAGATGCATGTCACTTAACGAGATGCATGCTCTGCGACTGAACTAGCAGCAACATCAGGTGTTTTGCTGTATGGCAAATCACGCTTTTTACCGGTACGCACATGAGTGCTGTAAAGGGTTAAACCAGTAAAGGCTAAACCACCAACCAAGTTACCTAGGGCTGTCGGGATTTCGTTCCATACTAGGTAATCCATGACGGAGAAATCACCACCTAAAATAATGCTGAATGGAAATAAGAACATGTTCACAACTGAATGCTCAAAACCCATGAAGAAGAACAGGAAGATGGGCATCCACATGGCGATGACTTTACCGCTTACGTGTGTTGAAATCATTGCGCCCACCACACCTAACGACACCATCCAGTTACATAACATGCCGCGAATGAAAATAGTAAACCAACCAGCTGTACCAAATTCAGCATACCCCAAAGTACGCGCTTCACCGATTGATGCGACTTTCTTACCAATAGCACCCGGATCAGTATTAAAACCATAGGTAAAAATGAACGCCATCATTATTGCAACGGTTAATGCACCGCAGAAGTTACCTAAAAAGACTAAGCCCCAATTACGCAACACGCCTTGAACGGTGACACCTGGTCGCTTATCGAGCAGAGCCAATGGTGTTAATACAAACACACCGGTTAATAAGTCAAACCCCATAAGGTAAAGCATACAAAAGCCAACGGGGAATAAGATTGCGCCAATTAAGAACACCCCGGTTTGCACAGCAATAGTGATCGCGAATACTGCTGCTAAGGCCAATATCGCCCCCGCCATGTAAGCACGAATAATGGTATCTCGTGTGGACATGAATATTTTTGCTTCCCCTGCGTCTACCATTTTGGTGGCAAACTCTGATGGTAATAAATAAGCCATTTTGAACCCCGTTTAAGTCAATGTATTTAGCCAGTATTAAAAGTGGTTCGGGTATTACTTAAATTTTGTCCTTTCAAACAAACAAAAAACGGCGTCAGTCTTCCCACCACATAAGCAGAAACACTAGACGCCGTCGTCAGAATTAATTTGTTTGAGAGGGCAAAATCCCCCGAACCCTTAATGCTTGTTACAAATCCTATGCCAACGAGATAAAGCGGAATATTTTCAATTAGTTAAATATTTCAGCAGCACTAAGCTTGATACGGTTCCAAGCACAAGTAACCAGTATAGGGCAGCAATGCCACATTTTGGCGCATTGTAAAAAGCACCAAGAGCGAAGTTAAATAAAATGATAGAAATACGGTATTTTGATCACGCAAATGCCCGCCCCCCTACCTAAACCTCAAAAGCTTTTTGCTACATCTAAGATGATTTAGAGGTCTGGAGCGCTAACCGCGTTACGGGAAACGAGCTCCCAAAAACGTAATATAGACAGCCATGTCTATAAACGTATAAACCGATTCAATTATGCTTTAACATTATTTCTCGATCGTACGAATTCAACGCGATACAAAGTAACCCTACTTCTAAACTGACCATTTGGTGGTTTTCGTGGAATATTAGGGAGATTGAGAAAAGACTGAATGAGGTAAGTGAAATTTAACCAAGCGTCTACTTCACGAGAGGTGCATAAGGGGTATTCGCTGAGATGTAGTAGCTCAGACTAGCTCTATCTTAAGCGCGCTTTAGCAGCGCTTTTGCATTACCCATCCCGCGAATTCGTTGATGGTGGGTATGGCGCTTGAAGGCATTCATCATTTGCTCGCCCCCAGCGGCGTAACAGAAGTGCTTTTCAAACTCAGTGGTTAAGGTCAGCCACTGTGCTGAGTCTAGTCCCAATCTTTGTAGAATAGGGCTTTGAGTGTTATCTATATAACCAGCCTTATCATCACGAATACAACGACCTGTGGTATCAATAAGCTCACAATAGTCTTTGAGTGAATACGCAATACCTTTTGGCATGTTTTCTTTCAGGTTTCCCGCAAAGGGCATTAGCGTACTCGGTTGAGCTTGATGATATTTAGCAGAGTGAATACGTTTTTTAATACTGGTGTGTGTTGCTGTTTCAGGTGTTTTGGCTATTTTCGCTCTAATGGGATTTAAATCCACATAGGCCATACAAGCTAGCACGGCGCTTTCATCTAGTAGGGCTTGTGATTTAAATCGTCCTTCCCAAAAACGACCCGTACAGTCATCTTCTTTATTCGCTTCACGGGCAATATATTCATTTAAGTCACGCATAAACCAACTGATGTCATATAAACGCTTTCTGTAGATTTCAACAGTGTCATCAAGGGTGATGAGCTCCCCTTGGGTTAAGGTATCCCCGTTTATAAATTTTTGAGTGAGTAACGTGCCTTTATGAAGTATGTGATAACGCTTTAGTACCGATTCGGCATTCCAACTATCAGCCAACTCCTTATCCACACAAAGCACCACATGAGTATGATTACTCATGACTGCATAAGCACAAATATCAATCGCGAACACGGTCGATAAAAACAGTAAACGCTCTTCCACCCAGCCACGACGATGCTCGTAGCTTTGCCCAGTAAGTTGGTTTGTGCCACACAGATAAGACTGACGAACACAACGGGACACACAGTGATAATAAGGCGTATCGATTAAACTGATTTGGCTTTTTCGTGACTGAGGCATAACAGTCGACTCAATAAATTGGAACACACAAAAAGTGTAGTTTAGGAGGGAAAATTAACCACTTTTATATTGGGTGTCTCGATAAAAGATTTTATAAAATTTAGTATCCGGCAACCGCGTTGTCGTGATCCCTGGGGTCGCATACTAACTAAGAATTATCCGAGACTTTTAACGCTTTTAAATTTTGGAGCGGGAAACGAGATTCGAACTCGCGACCCCAACCTTGGCAAGGTTGTGCTCTACCACTGAGCTATTCCCGCATAATGATGTTGTGCTTGGTATGTATTTTGAAGTCTTTTCTAAGATTGTCACTTTCAAAATTGTAGCGCTAACCGCGTTACGGGAAACGAGATTCGTATCCGGCAACCGCGTTGTCGTGACCCCTTGGGGTCGCATACTAAGTAACAATTGTTCAATACTTTTAACGCTTTCAAAATTAGAGCGCTAACCGCGTTACGGGAAACGAGATTCGCATCCGGCAACCACGTTGTCGTGACCCTTTGGGGTCGCATACTAAGTAACAATTATCCGATACTTTTAACGCTTTCAAATTTTGGAGCGGGAAACGAGATTCGAACTCGCGACCCCAACCTTGGCAAGGTTGTGCTCTACCACTGAGCTATTCCCGCGTCGCTTTATGATTTATGACAAAATCATCCGCTGTCATTAACAGCGGGTGCGCATTTTACAAAAACTGGCTGGGGACGCAAGGGTTAATTTGCATTTATGTGAAATTGATTTGCTTAAGTGCTCAGTTTATCGACATTGCGTTGAATTAAAGCCCAATTCAAGCCTTCATCTAATCAGATAGTAAAAATATGTTGGCGATAATACACCAACTCCGCAATGGATTCGCGAATGTCATCTAACGCTAAATGAACGCCTTTTTTACTAAAACCATCTAGCACTTCAGGCTTCCAGCGCTTGACCAATTCTTTCAATGTGCTCACATCAATATTTCGATAGTGAAAATATTCTTCCAGTTCTGGCATGTATTTCACCATAAAACGGCGATCTTGCCCTATGGTATTACCGCATAAAGGTGAAGCACCTTTAGGGACGTACTTTTCAAGAAAGCGAATAGTTTCAGCCACAGCGGTTTGTTCATCTATTGTGCTTTTGCGACAACGCTCGGTTAGCCCTGACTTACCATGGGTATCGATACACCATTGGTTCATGCTATTGAGCACCTCATCGGATTGATGAATGGCCAGTACTGGGCCTTCTGCCAAGATAGTTAAGTTGGCATCCGTCACGATAGTAGCAATTTCAAGCACCACATCTACTTCAGGATGCAATCCCGTCATTTCCATATCAATCCAAACAAGGTTTTGTGCATCCACCGCCATGGTTTCTCCTAAAATCGCGCTAAATTAAGTTGTTGAACGGAATTGCTATAATTCCGACCGAGCTAACGTTACCATAATACTAGATATTAGAAGCAAATGCAGACATTCACCTGTGGCGAAAAAACCCAAACTTACCCATAAACAACGTCGTCAAGTTTCACATAATCGTACTAAGCGATTAGCTGAACCTGCTGGCACCCCTAGCGAAGACCAACTGGCAGAACAACAATCTGGCCGTGTCATTGGCCGTTTCGGTAAACACGCTGATGTAGAAGATAAAGAAGGCAATATTCACCGCTGTCATATTCGTCGTACTGTGCTCAGCGTGGTATGTGGCGATGATGTCCTATTTCGTCCGGGTAAAGACGGCACCGAAAGCATCAGTGGTGTAATCGAAATAGTACAAGATCGTAAATCTGTGCTTACACGTCCTGATTTTTACGATGGAGTAAAGCCGGTAGCGGCGAACATCGATCAAATCATTATCGTCAGTTCGGTCATTCCCGTATTGTCATTGAACATTATCGATCGCTATTTGGTGGCCTCAGAAGATGTAGGCATTGAACCTGTTATCTTGCTTAACAAGGTCGAGTTGCTCAGTGATGAAGAACGAGTTGAGGTAGAGGCGCAGCTCAAAATTTACAGCGATATTGGTTATCGTATAGTGTATACAAGCTGTAAAAAACACACAGGTATTAGCGACCTAGCGCTTTGCTTAAAAGACAAGGTCAGCGTATTTGTCGGTCAATCAGGGGTGGGTAAATCTAGTCTAATCAATGAGTTGCTGCCTGATGCCAAAGAGATTACCAATGAAGTATCAGATAACTCAGGCTTAGGTCAGCACACCACTACGACGGCTAAGTTACTACACTTTCCTCAAGGGGGGGATTTAATTGATTCACCTGGTGTCCGAGAGTTTGCCCTATGGCATATGCCAATGGAACGATTAACCTGGGGCTTTAAAGAGTTCAGAGATTACATTGGTGGCTGCAAGTTTCGTGATTGCACGCATGCAGACGACCCAGGGTGTATCATTCGGGACGCTGCTGAAAAAGGTGATATCAGTATGTTGCGTTACGAAAGCTACCATAAGATTTTGTCTAATTTAGACGAACAGCGCCCTGCACACAGTAAAGTGTAGAGTTCAAATCAAGAGCCTACGGGTGAGAAATTGCATTCACATCGATACACAGTTTCAATATTTCTCACCATTATTTACTAGCATATAGCTAGTCGTGCTTATCATCATTCCCACTCAATAAAATATTACTGTACAATCGTCGGCGGTAAAAACTTTTCGTTTTAGGATTCTCATTTTGTTCGACTCGATAAAAATTGCATTTCAATACATTACGCCTAAGCATTTGATTTCTAGGCTAGTTGGCAAACTTGCGGCGGCAGAGGCAGGTGGCTTAACCACTGCATTGATAAAACTATTTATCAAGCAATATAAGGTCAATATGGCTGAAGCAGAGCGTGAAAATCCTGCTGATTACGCCTCATTTAATGAATTTTTCACCCGCCCACTAAAAGATGACGCTCGGGTTATGTGCCCTAACGAGCAAGACTTGGCCATGCCGGTTGATGGTGCGATGAGTCAGTCAGGTGATATTAAACACGACAGTATTTTTCAAGCCAAAGGCCATGACTACAGCTTAACGACCTTGTTAGGTGGTAAGCCAGAGTTAGCTGCACCTTTCAAAAATGGTAAATTCGCCACTGTATATTTAGCGCCTAAAGATTATCACCGTATTCACATGCCGATGGATGGCCAATTAACTGACATGGTTTACGTGCCGGGTGAATTGTTTTCAGTAAACCCATTGACCGCTAGGCGTGTTCCAGGATTGTTTGCCCGAAACGAGCGCGTTGTGGCAATATTTAATACCCCAAAAGGTAAAATGGCCATGGTATTGGTTGGTGCAACGATTGTGGCTAGCATTGAAACAGTTTGGGCGGGCACCGTCTCACCGCCGGTAGGCAAAAATGTGGTGCACTGGCAGTACCCAAGTGAAGGTGAGGACGCGGTTTTCCTTAAAAAAGGCGATGAATTAGGTCGCTTTAAATTAGGTTCAACCATTGTGGCTTGTTTTGAGCCTGATATGGTTGAGTTAGCAGATTATAGTGCTGGAGATGACACTCGCCTCGGTGATGTTTTCGCTACCTTGACCAAATAGTTGTGGATCCGGTTAAAAAGAGCCTGTGGTCTCTACACCTCACTGTTATGTTGCTGGGGGCGACAGCACTTTTTTCAAAAGTAATCCCCCTTTCAGCGACGGATATTACGTTCGGTCGTTCAATTGTTGCCTGCTTAGCACTTTTTACCTTAGTAAAAATGAGCGGCGGCAAACTCACTCTTTCGCGCAAAAAAGATTACTTTATCGGCATTGGTTTAGGCCTGTTAATGGCTGCGCATTGGGTGAGTTATTTCGCTGCCATGCAATACTCGAGTGTGTCTGTTGGCATGATCGCGCTTTTCACCTTTCCGGTGATCACTGTATTAATTGAACCCTTCTTCGAAGGCATTCGTCTGGTTTGGCAAGATATTCTAAGTGCGTTGGTAGTATTTATTGGTATCTTTCTGATTGTTCCTGAGATCTCATTGAAGAATGACGTTACTTTAGGGATCTTAGTCGGCGTCGGTTCTGCCATACTCTATGCTTTTCGCAATGTATGTCACAGAAAGTACTTTTCTCACTATAGTGGCTCATTGGCTATGGCCTACCAGACCCTAGTGATATTTTTCTGTTTAAGCTTTTTCATTGGTCCAGATTTATTCAACGCCGGTGCTAAAACCTATATTTACCTAGCCTTGCTTGGCACCTTTTTTACCGCTGTCCCCCACGCGCTCATAGCCACCAGCCTGCAACACTTACGGGCAAAAACATTTTCTTTAGTTGCCTGTATGCAGCCTTTGTATGGCGTGATTTTAGCCATAATCGTGCTCGACGAACAACCAAGCTGGCAAACTTATTTAGGCGGAATATTGGTTATCTCGGCCGCTGTGTACGAAACTATTAACACTCAAAAGTTACATAAGAAATAGGCCAATACCATGCTTGTTTTTGCTCATCGCGGTGCCAGTGCTGATGCCCCCGAAAACACACTACTTGCCATTAAAACAGCGCTTGACCAAGGTTGTGATGGCATTGAAATCGATGTGCATCAACACGGCAATGAACTGCTGGTCATTCATGATCAGTGGCTTCATCGCACAACCAATGGCACAGGGCAACTTAAAGACCACAGTTTTAAAGCACTACAACAGCTTAATGCAGGACTAGATGAGCGCATTCCTACGCTGTGGCAAGTCATGGAAATAATCGCTGGGCGCTGCTTATTAAACATTGAAATAAAAGGTGTTTCAGACGTACAGCTGGTACTAGATAACATCGAAAACGCGATACACGAGCTCAGTTTTACCTTAGATCACTTCATTGTTTCTTCTTTCGATCATCACTTGCTGCGCAGTATCAAAGCGCATAATCCCGATCTAAAAATAGGCGCATTGACCGCCAGTAAACCAATTGAATATGCTGCATTTGCTCAAGCACTAAATGCTTATTCAGTCAATGCCGATGTGAGTTTCGTAGATGAGGCGTTCGTACTTGATGCAAAACAAAGAGGCTTAAAATTCTTTGTTTACACAGTTGACCAACCTGCCGATTTAAGGAAATTAGCTGATTGGCAAGTCGATGGTGTGTTTAGCAACGGACCGGGGAAAGCCAAAGTATTTCTGGCAAGTTGAAAAAAAGCGCTGGCAGCGCTTTTAATCAGTAGAGCAGCTGTTTTCTGTCTCACAGCTATGACAACTTTGGCACAGTTTCAAGTTAACAATGTGCGCCCCTATTATCAATAAAGCCCCAGTAGCAATCGTGAATGGCTCGTAAGTTTCGCCAAACATGTCTTTATTCCAGTAAATAATCCCACCTAGCATCAAGCTATAAAGGGGATAAATCTGCCGATGGTAGCGATAGAAACCAGACAATAGCGCCCAAAATCCAACAATCATCGACAGAGACAAAATAGTTCTTTCAAACCAGTCTTGGGCAAAGAAACTTGCGCCAACTAAGGGTAATAAAGGGATCAGAATGGGCAAAGCAAGACAATGCACAGCACATAAACTGGAGGCCCATATGCCTAGTCTATCTAATAGCGATTTATCTTCTGTTACTTGCATTGCTGGTTAACCCTCTAAAATTCGGACGTTATAATATAACATCAATGGCAGTATGCCAAACTTTTTCAAGATAATTTACAATAAATATTAATATAGACTGAGGGGAATAATTTCTGCCCACATCTTCGCAATTACAAGTGAATTAACCGTCACTCCAGATACCTATACCAATCCACATTAATAAGTAGAATGGCATTACTCGGTTGTTACATACTTTTCGAATACCGCCCGTAACATGTAATTACGCGGAGTGATTTGTGCTGCGCAAAATAGGCCGACTTCAACCTGATACCCCTGCTCTTGCATAAAGAGTGCTCGGTCAAGCACGAGCCACAACTCCATAGCCCGGCGAAAGCAGCTGCGCACCGCCTCTAAGCGTGCAAGCAAGGTTCGGCGCTGTTTGCCAATCGCTAAAAACTGAGCAATCTGTTCGTCTGTGGCATTAAACAGCTGATTTTTTTGCTCTGCGGCCCAGTGACAAAATGCTTCGAATCCTTGGTTCAGCTGGCTTTTTTTCACAGACGGAAGAGGAATGTAATTATCGGCGTTTAGTGTCTCTCGTAACCATGTGTCAAAACCAAGCCGATAAGTTAGCTCAAGCTCGCGTAAGTCTTGCTCTCTTGCACCAGCAGTCGCGACTTGTTTAACCGCAAGTTTTAAGTCGTCTTTGTCTAACTCAAGCCCATATTGAATCAAGTTAGCTTGGCAGAATTGGGAAAGCCCAACGTAGCGAGCATCTTGAGTAAGGTGGTAACAACAAGGTGAAATAACCACCTGGGGCGTTTTAACCTTGCCTGCCGCTCGCAGCAGAGCGGTATGTAAATCTCCGCATGCGTGCAAGGCTATTGCGCAGTCTTTACCTGTTAAGTGAGTGGCACTTTGGGCAGCGAGCGCATCATCGCACACAAAACCTTGTTGTACATTCGCCTTTTGGGCAAGCGTGCGGCCTTTATCACATAAAGCCTGTTGCCATTCTAAACTGTGTACACTGGAGGACGTTTTTAATGCTACCAAGCGTCCTAGATGCCCCATACCCGCGCACCATTCAAGATAGTTTTCAGCCTTTTTTGCAGGACCAAGGGCGGCAAAAAAAGCACTAATTTGCTGCCATTTTCGCCCGCCAATACCATGGCTAAAATGCACAGGAACCGAGGTAAATTCAGCGGTATCTTTTTCCATGCTGGGGGTTAAACCACCAAGCGTAAAGTCATCAAGCTGAGTCAATGCCACAATCTGTGACACAAATGGTAAAAATTGGCCGATTCGCGCTTGGGTATCGTCAGATAAAAGGTCGGTCACGGATTGGGAATCTAGCCAATCACACAACTCAGGGTAGTTTTCACGCCATGGCAAATCAGATTGATTAAACGTCGCAAATTGCCACAGAGCTTTATGTTCAGATAACAAATAAGTTAGCTGCTCAAGCCTGTGGGCATAATTAAAATCGTCTCGGGCGTTATTTGGCATGTATTTGTATGGCTTGTTGGGTTAAAAGAAACCTTGGAAATGAATATTTGCGTACAGCAAAAAACACGTTATTGTCCCACGAATTGCCAAGTGATCGAAATATTTTCCAAGCAATTGTGCCCCCCGCAACTGGGTTAAATTCCTTACACCCTATATTGTTGAATTTTATGTCTTGGCTATAACTCTTTTACGTTTTGTAATAATGTTGCTGGCAAGTGTCATATGGAATGAACCTGATGAAAATAACAAAAAGAGCCTTTATTAAAGCCAGTGCTGCAGCGGTAGCCACCCTCCCCCTTTCTCAATCGGTATTTGCAGCAAATAGCTCTGCCTCTTTAGCCACAGATAAAGTAGCGATATTATCCGATATCACGGCATCTAGCCGACCTATCACAGTCAATGAACGTAAAGCGCGCATCAAAAAAGCGCAATCATTAATGGCGAAATCCAATGTGGCAGCGATGATTTTAGAGCCTGGTGCCGCAATGGACTACTTTACCGGGATTCAGTGGTGGCGCAGCGAACGTTTAACCGCTGTGGTCATTCCTCGCGAAGGTGACATTGCTGTTTTATGCCCATTTTTTGAAGAGCCGAGTATCCGTGAATCTCTCAAAGTTGGCGACGACGTACGCGTTTGGCAGGAACATGAAAGCCCATTTGTGTTAGTACAGCAGATTTTGAACGATCGTAATGTAAAAAAGGGACGCTTGGCCTTCGAACATTCAGTACGTTATTTCGTGCTCGACGGGGTTATGGGCCTAATGCGTCAGATGCAACACACTTCTGCAGATCCGATTACCCAAGGTTGTCGCATGTTTAAAAGCGATCACGAAATCGCTCTTATGCATAAAGCAAATGAAATCACCCTCAAGGCATACCAATACGTGCACGCCAACCTTGCGCTCGGGATGAGCCAACAAGACGTCAACCAGCTAATGAGCAGTGCTCAGGCCCAGTTGGGAGGCAGCGGTATTTGGACTATGGCTTTATTCAACGAAGCCAGTGCCTATCCCCATGGCAGCAAGCAGGCTCAAACCATTAACAATGGCTCTGTTGTTTTAATGGATTGTGGCTGTGCGGTGCATGGTTATCAGTCTGATATCAGCCGCACATTTGTATATGGCGAACCAACCAAAAAACAACAGAAGATTTGGCAAACTGTACGCAAAGGGCAGCAAATTGCTTTCGAAAATGCCCAAATTGGCGTACCCGCTGGTGCCGTCGATGACGCAGTGCGAGCCTATTATCAACGCCAAGGCTTAGGCCCTGAATACCAATTACCTGGGCTTTCTCATCGCACCGGTCACGGCATTGGTATGGAAGGTCATGAACCCGTTAACTTCGTGCATCAAGAAAAAACGCGACTGCAGGCGGGCATGTGCTTTTCTGATGAACCAGGTATTTATATACCTGGGGAATTTGGGGTACGTTTAGAAGACTGCATTTACATGACCGACAAGGGCCCACGCTGGTTCACCACACCGCCTGATAGCCTAGAATCCCCGATTGGCGCACTAGCCGTGCTTTAAACACCCTTTTATTAAAATAAGAATCACATTAATGAAAATCAGCATTATTAAAAACACACTTTCACATGCAATCGGCAAACCCCTTGCTATGCTCACATTACTGGCGATGTCAGGGAACACTTGGGCGGATGCCACCGAAGAATTTAACGATTTGCTTAATAGCCACTGGCAAGAAGCGAAAAAAGAGAAAATATTCTTTCGCACCGATCCAGATGCATGGAAGCCCCAAGGAAAATTGGCAGATTTCAGCCCACAGGGGTTCGAGCGCCGTGAAGCCTTTAACCAAACGATGCTTAATAAGTTGGCTCAGATTGACGTTGAACAACTGAGTACGGATGAACAGGTCAGTTACCGCTTATTCAAATATGAGCGTGAAACCGAAGCCAAAAGCTATGAGTTTCAAGACCGTTATTTCCCCATAAACTTTTTAAGCGGTTGGCATACTTATTTTGCTGAGGCCCCTGCCAACATGGCATTTCTAACTGCGCAAGATTACGATCAGTACTTGATTAGCCTTGAAGACTACCCGCGCTTTAATCAAGAAAATATTGATTTACTCGCTCAAGGGGTCAAAACGGGCTTTGTGCAGCACTGTGAAACCTTCAAACACTATCAACAAACCATCACAGCTCACATCGTTGAAAATCCCAAAGACAGTGCATTGTACGAACCATTTACCCGTTTTCCGGCTCAATTTACGAAAAAGCAAAAACAACGCTATGCCAGCAAAGGCGCCGAGCTTATCAAAAACGCAGTAGTGCCCGCCTATGTGCATTTTAACGATTACTTTGTAAATGACTATATGCCCCACTGCCGCCAAGAGCCGGGTATTTCTAGTGTTAAAGGGGGCGCTGACTACTATGCTTACACCGCCAACTATTACACCACTACGGACTTAACACCGAAGCAGATTCACCAACTCGGTTTGGATGAAGTGGAACGTATAAGTCAAGAAATGCACGAGATTATTCAGCAGGTGGGCTTTAAGGGAAGCTATGCAGAGTTTTTGCAATTTTTAGCCACAGATCCACGTTTTTACGCCCAAGACCGTCAGGATGTGATGGAGAAAACCGCTTTTATCACCCAAAAAATGTATGGCAAGTTACCCAGCTTTTTCGCTACTTTGCCACGCAATACGTTCACCATTAAGGGCTCAGCTACACGCGGTGCGTTTTATATGCCGCCACCAGATAACCGCACGCCCGGCACATACTTTTTAACCTCTGATCCTGCCCAGCAACCACTATACAACCTAGAAGCCCTTAGCCTGCATGAGGCTGTCCCTGGGCATCATCTACAAAACGCTATTGCCATGGAATTAGATGTACCTGAATTTCGCCGCACACTAAACCACTCAGCGTTTTCAGAAGGCTGGGGCTTGTACTCTGAGCGCTTAGGCAAAGAAGCCGGTTTTTATCAAGATCCTTATTCTGACTTTGGTCGCTTGGGTTACGAAATGTGGCGCGCGGTGCGCTTAGTCGTAGACACGGGTATTCATGCCTTCGGCTGGAGCCGCCAACAAGCCATTGATTATTTGGGTTCACGCACCGCACTGACCGAGAAAGCCACGGCAGATCAAATCGATCGCTATATATCTTGGCCAGGGCAAGCGCTATCTTACAAAATTGGCGAGCTAAAAATACGTGAACTTCGCAGCAAAGCAGAAGCCAGCTTGAAAGAAAAGTTCGACATACGCCAGTTCCACGATGTAATTATCGGCCAAGGCTCTTTACCTATGGCCGTACTTGAAGACAGTGTCAATCAATGGATTGAAACACAGTTAAAACACGACGAATAACAGCTAGATAAGTTTTGTTACGTTTTACTGAGCATTGTCTGACAAAATGTAACAAAAGCGCGACTCACCGACTTGAGTGGATCGCGCAATACTCTACACTGAGCCCTAACCGCATTAGCGTAAATAAACTTCATAGAAAGTCATAAAAATATAATCATAACAACACCTAACCTAGGGGACAGAACATATGGAAAGACGCGACTTTATTAAGCTAAGTAGTGCCGGAATGGGCACGCTTATGCTACCAGTATCGGGAGTGGCTATCTCGGCCGATCAGCTTCTCGATAAACCCATGGATGTAACCTATAAAAAGAAGTTGGCTGATATCGCATTAAACGCCGCAAAAGCAAAAGGGGCGACCTATGCCGATGCCCGTATTGGCCGTTACTTAAACCAATTTGTGACGACACGTGAAACCCGCGTCGACAGCATAACCAATACTGAATCTGCGGGTATTGGCGTACGTGTTATTGCTAACGGTACATGGGGCTTTGCATCAACCTCAAATATGACGCCTGACAGCGTAGCCAAAGCAGCAGAACAAGCTGTCGCCGTCGCTATGGCAAATTCAAAGTTTCAAACTACACCGGTACAACTCGCTCCTGTGAAAGGGGTGGGTGAAGTCAGTTGGCAAACACCTATTAAAAAGAATGCCATGAAAGTCCCTATTCAAGACAAGGTCGATTTACTATTGTCAGTAAACGATGCGGCGATGCAAAACGGCGCGAGCTTTATCAGTTCACGTTTATTCCTAGTGAATGAGCAAAAATATTTCGCTTCTACTGATGGATCCTACATCGATCAAGATATCCACCGCCTATGGGCCCCCTTTACCGCCACAGCTGTAGGGGAAGACGGCTTCAAACAGCGCTCTGCTTTAGGTAACCCCGTGGGTATGGGGTATGAATATTTAGACGGTTTAGAGAAAGACAAAGTGCGTGTTCAAGGGGCAAACGTTGGCTACCATAACTCCTACGATATGGTAGAAGATGCCGCAGCCGCTGGTAAACAACTACAAGCCAAATTAAAAGCGAAATCGGTAGAGCCCGGCAAATACGACCTCGTGCTCGACCCAGCTCACTTAATGCTGACTATACACGAATCCGTCGGACACCCTCTGGAGCTAGATCGCGTACTGGGCTACGAAGCAAACTACGCTGGTACCAGTTTTGCCACCCTAGACAAATGGAAAAGCGGTGATTTCCAGTATGGGTCAGATATAGTCAATCTCTATGCAGATAAAAACCAACCCAACACCTTAGGCAATGTAGGATACGATGACGAAGGTGTTAAAACCAAAGAATGGGACTTGATCAAAGACGGTATTTTGGTCAACTACCAAGCCACCCGAGACCAAGTACATATGCTTGGTCAAAAAGAGTCACACGGCTGCAGTTATGCACAAAGCTGGCGCGATGTGCAGTTCCAACGTATGTCGAATGTGTCACTTCGTCCAAATGAAAAAGACTTATCCGCTGATGATGTGATTAAAGACGTTGAAAAAGGCATTTATATTGCTGGTCGCGGTTCTTACTCTATCGATCAGCAACGTTATAATTTCCAATTTGGTGGGCAGTTATTTTATGAAATTAAAGACGGCAAAATTGTCGATCAAATTGAAGATGTGGCATATCAATCTAACACCCAAGAATTCTGGAATAGCTGTAGTCAGTTAGCAGGTAAATCTGATTATAGAGTAGGCGGTTCGTTCTTTGATGGTAAAGGCCAGCCTTCACAAGTGAGCGCGGTTTCTCATGGTTGCCCAACCACGAGATTCGACAACATTAACGTGATTAACACAGCGCGCAACGTTTAAGCAGCTCACTAGGAAGGAAAATATAATGACCATAATTACTGAACAACACGCCAAAAAGCTGCTGAGCAAAGTCCTAACATTCTCAAAAGCCGATGAATGTGAATGCAATTTAGAAAGCAAAGTAGGTGGCAATATTCGCTATGCCCGCAACACTGTGTCAACCTCAGGTCAAGAAAGCGACCTTATACTTATCGTGCAATCCACCTTTGGTAAGCGCACAGGCACCGCCACCATTAATGAGTTCGACGATGCTTCCCTTGAAAAAGTGGTACGCCGCTCGGAAGAGTTAGCCAAACTTGCTCCAGAAAACGAAGAGTTTATGCCTGTATTTGGCAAACAAAAATACGCTAAAGCAAATACCTACTTTGAATCTACTGCCGATGTAACCCCAGAGGATCGCGCTCAAGCCGCTTTTGATAGTATTGAACCATCTAAAAAGAACAAGCTTATTGCGGCAGGCTTTTTAGAAGACGCCGTAGAAATGAGCGCAATTATGAACAGCAAAGGTTTGTTCGCGTACAACACAGCTACCCAGGTAGATTTTTCTGTCACTATTCGTACCGAAGATGGTAAAGGATCGGGCTGGGCATCAGGAGACTACAGTGACGTGAAGCTGCTCGATACTGCTAAGTTGTCCTCTATTGCCATTCAAAAATCGAAAGGCTCAGCAGATGCTAAAGAAATGGAGCCCGGTAAGTATACGGTTATTCTTGAACCTGCAGCCAGTGTGGGTCTGATTCAAAATATGATGCGTGCGTTTGATCAACGCTCTGCCGATGAAGGACGTAGTTTTTTAAGTAATAAAGTAGCCAAAGGGTCTAAAGGTGAAAATGCGCCGAAAAACAAATTGGGCCAGAAAATGTTTGACGAACGTGTCCATATTCACTCTGATCCTCAGCATGCAATCGCCCCAAGCGCGCCCTTCGCTGGCAATGGTTATCCATTGAATAAAATCGATTGGATAAAAGACGGTACGATTAAAAACATGCCCAACTCGCCATACTGGGCAAAACATACGAAAAGTGACTATATACCAGCCAATCGTAATTTTATTATGGACGGTGGTGATCAGTCTCTTGAAGATATGCTCAAGAATACTCGCCGGGGCGTACTAGTCACCCGCTTGTGGTACATACGCGGCCTTGATCCACAAACTTTGCTGTATACAGGTTTGACCCGCGACGGCACATTTTATATTGAAAACGGCAAGATCAAATACCCGATCAAAAACTTCCGTTTCAATGAAAGTCCGATCATTATGCTCAATAATATCGAGGCGCTGGGTGAACCACAGCGGATTGAAGGCTGCATGATACCGCCTATGAAAATTCGTGACTTTACGTTTAGCAGCTTGTCTGACGCAGTATAAGTCGCTTTGTCTCAGGCTCGTAGGAGCCTGAACTCATCTTCAACATTTTTGAACGTGTGCCAAACCATGAGTATGCCCCGCCGAAAATTTATTAAAAACGCATGTATAGCATTCGCTGCACAGGCGTTTTTTCGTGGCGCTAATGCATGGGCGCAGAGTAGTGATTACGATTTCTATTTTACTCGATTAAGCTATGAATCCGGTGATTGGGAGGTAGATGAACGGATGCCTGCCAATGTGCTTAACTCATTGATTGAATACACCAGCCTGAGGGTGGATATAAAAGAGCGCATTATTCCCCTGTCAGATCCCGCCATGCTTAACGCACCTTTTTGTTATATGGCTGGGCACAGATTGGTGCAATTTAGTGATGCCGAGGCCCAGAACTTTAAGCAATACGTTGAAAATGGTGGCTTTGTTTTTGTAGATGATTGTAACCACGATATTGATGGAATGTTTGCCAAAACCTTTGAAGCACAAATGCGCAGCCTGTTTGGGGAAGATGCATTGCAAAAGATCCCTAATGATCATCCAATTTACAGTGCTTTTTTTACCTTTGACGGGCCACCACGTACTTCTATTGAACTCAATGGCTGGGGTGATGACTTGGTTCACAACTACCTGAAAGCCATCATAGTTAACGGCAAAATTGCGGTGCTATACAGCAATAAAGACTTAGGCTGCGAATGGGATTATGATTTTCGTAACAAGCGTTGGCTCAAAGAAGACAACACAAAATTCGCGGTGAATATCGTACTTTATGCCATGACCGCCTGAGCTTATATAAACAAGAACAGCGTGCTAATCGAGCACGAAGAATAGTCGGCCAACCAATAAGAATTAAGGTAGTAACCTCATGAGTACCACGAACAGTTTGCCCTCTCAACCACAGAGCCTCCCCCTTGGTGAACAAGATATTATACAGCTACTTTCCAAGCTGGCCGATGTGACTGATGAACTTGGCCGAGTGATCGTTGGCCAGCGCAGCGTTGTTCAGCAATTGATAGTGGCTATGCTAGCTGGTGGCCATTGTTTACTAGAAGGCGCCCCAGGATTAGCTAAAACCTTAATGGTCAGTTCTTTAGCCAAGACCCTAGAGCTGGATTACAAACGCATTCAATTTACACCGGATTTAATGCCAAGCGACATCATAGGCACAGAAATACTGGAAACAGACCACGACAGTGGCGAGCGCTTTTTTAAATTCAAACAAGGTCCCGTTTTCACTCATATTTTATTAGCAGATGAAATAAACCGTACCCCACCAAAAACCCAAGCAGCACTACTAGAAGCCATGCAAGAGCGCACCATCAGCTATGCCGGCAATATTCACCCGTTACCAAAACCCTTTTTTGTTTTGGCTACTCAGAATCCCGTTGAGCAATCAGGCACCTATGCCCTGCCTGAAGCACAACTCGACCGCTTCTTAATGTTTGTGCGCGTGGGTTATCCAAGTGCAGAAGAAGAAATTGAAATTCTAGCCCGTACCACAGGCACCCAAAGCGTTACGCTAAAAGAAGTACTGCATACGGAAGAAATACTGACATTGCAAAGCCTAGTGCGCCAAGTGGACATCGCATCTGAGCTACTGCAATACATCAGTCAACTCGTGCGCGATACTCGCCCAGATATTAGCGGGAACCAAAGCGTGAAAGAGTTTGTACGTTGGGGCGCAGGGCCACGCGCAGGCCAAGCAATAGTATTGTGCGCCAAAGCCAATGCCTTGTTAAATCAACGTTTTGCTGTGACCTTAGAGGATATTCGTAGTGTGGCTCACGGGGTGCTGCGCCATCGAATATTGCTTAACTTTCAAGCTCAGGCACAAAACATGGATACAGATAGCGTAATTGATCATCTGATTAACCATACGCCTCCCCCTGAAAGCCCATTGGTTACAAACACATCATCTAGTAACGCAGGCTAAACATGCAGCAATGGATTGACCCGCTCACGCTTTCACGCGTGAAAGACATGCCTTTAGTCGCCAAAACCGTCGCCGAAGGTGTGCTACACGGTCTGCATACCAGTGTTCAAAAAGGCTCGGGAGTTGAGTTTAGCCAATATCGTAGCTACGAGCCTGGTGATGAACTAGGTAAAGTCGACTGGAAACTCTTTGCTAGGTCAGACAAATATTTTGTCCGCGAAGCCGAGCGTGAAAGCGATACGCAAATTTGGCTAATGCTAGATACCAGCCTCTCGATGTTGCAACAATCAGCCACCAGTAAAGCGCAAAACGGCTGGCATAAATTAGACTACGCCCGCTATTTTTTAGCGACTATCGCTTACATTGCTCAGCAGCAAGGTGACGCTGTAGGCGTAATCGGTTTATCTGATGAGCGAATTGATATACTGCCTTGTGGAACCGGTCAACAACACTGGCACAAACTCATGTTGACTCTGAGTCAACTTACTGTGGGCAAGCAATTTCCAAATAAGGCAAGGCTAACGGAATCCCTGGGAAATATTCATCCCCAAGGTTTGATATTTTTGCTCAGTGATTTTATGCAACAAGAAACCGAGATCTTAGACTTTATACAGCCACTAAATTACGGCCAGAATGAAGTCGTCGCCATGCAATTAGTTTGCGATGATGAGATTAATTTTCCCTATAAAGGCGCTATAAGAGTCGAAAATCCAGAAACTAAGGAGCAACGTCTAGTTTCAAGTTCTGAAGTGAAAGCGCAATATTTGGCGGCTTATGCGCAGCATCAAGCCACATTGAAAAGTCGCTTGGAGCAACACAACATTGCGCTTTTTAGGGCCAATATTGATGAACCTTTAGACAAAAGCGTGCACGCCTACTTGGCGTCCCGCTCGGGGAGAAAATAACCATGGGGGCAATGTTTAACGCGCTAAACAATATTGTGCTTTCTCCACTATGGTTGTTGGGTATGCTCGCTGTCATTATTCCCTTAGCCATCCATTTTTTCAGTAAAAGTAAAGCGCCGCTCATTTCATTTGCTCAATACGCACTTATCCCCGCAAAACGAAGTCGTGTGCCCAACGCGTTGCGCCTAAGTCAGTGGCTGCTGCTGTTGTTACGCATGATGATAATCGTACTACTTAGCTTGGCGCTGGCTCAGTGTATGCGGCAGCCAACCGAGAACAGTGAAACACGGTATTTTTTAGTCAGCCAAGATTGGCTGCTTCATGCCAGCGAAAATGATAAACAAAGCTTTCTAGAAACCTACAATCAAACCCAAGATGCAACTTCAAGCAGGTTGGTTATTCTTGGCGCTAATGCGAGCAATAATTTGAACGCTAACCTGAGCAATGAGCAGCCAGAAGCGTTAAGTGAGTACGCGATCAATGGCAGTAACAAATTAACTCTCGAGACGTTAACGCAGATTACTGCAGCCAACGAAAACGCTGAATTAAACGCTCAAAACAACGCTGAACCTTCTCTGCCTCAAACGACAATATGGCAGCAAGTAGCTGATTTTATCGCCACTCATCCAGCACTGTCGCCTAGCCAAGTGCAGATTTTTACTACCAATGGATTTTCTCAGTTCAATAACGACAAAGTAAACCTTCCTGAAACCTTAAGTTGGCACATTATCAGCGCAGAAAATTTAACTCTCACGGAAGAAAAATCGAAGATATTGGTGCTAACATCGTCGAAAAGTCATGTTCAAACACAAAATTTAACGGCCGCTTTTGACGCACTCAATCGTGAGGCGAACCGTGAACTATCAGTGGCTCATCTACCCGCTTCGACACCGATTTCACTTGAGCAACTCAAGCCATACGACTGGGTATTTTATCTAGCTGATGCTGAGTTCAACTTAGAGCAAGTACAGGCTTCGGCTCAGAAAAAGATCCTCAACCTATATGTACAACAAGGCGGAAATTTATTCATCACAGCAAATAACCAGGTTGTCAGCACAGGCAAACACTCTGTATTCATCAAGCAAAGCGGCCTGCGGTATAACGAGATAACCATTCGCAAAGTAGGCGCTGTAGCTCTAGGAGCCAAGGACATAACCGCCAGCGAAGACGAATCGCCCACCAGCAGCAACTCTCAAGTCATCTGGCAAACAAGCGATCAGCAGCCCTTATTAACAAGAATAATAGCCAACACCACCGAAACTACGGCAACTAACCATGCTGGCAACGGGCACCACAGGGGTCAAGTTCTAGCGTTTAACAGCCGTTTCGAACCTAGCTGGACCAATTGGGTAACTCAGTTGGACTTTCCATATACCCTAGATGCACTCATGAACGAGTCCCGATATCAGCAAACGTATGAAGCGCAGGTGACTTTGCATGCAGCGCAAATAGCGCGTGAGGAAGCAACAAAATCGGCAAAAGCCAATAGTAATAACCAAGCACAGCAGCAAGATGAAAACGAGCCTGTACAAAGCCTAGTCACGCCCATTAACTCTCAGCGCGACCACCAAACCCATTATTGGTTACTCACTCTGCTCGTTTGCGCGTTCTGTCTTGAGCGCATTGCCAGCGAATACGCCGTTAAAACGAAGGGCGCAGGGACAAGCTAATGGCAAACCATTTTCAGCGTCATAAATCACCTGCCCCAAATGCCGAACAGGTACGACAAATAAACGCCCTACAGCAGGTAGTTCGTACCAGCAAAAGGCGCAAACTCATCCAACACATGCTGTACTGCTTACCCGTTTTGCTGCTGTTTATGCTGCTATTAGTAGCTGGCCTTTATCTTGTCGATAGCACTGCCTTTATTTTGCAGCCTTTTGTCATTGGTTCACTGTTCTTTATTGGCTTAGCGCTGTGTTTACTCGCGGGAGTTTATCGCGCTTCTTACAGAGCAATTACCCCACACAATGTCGCCAAGGATCTCAATCGGCGGTTTCCCTCATTAGAGGAAAGCTGTCAACTTGTGCTGGTAAAAGATCAACACACCCTGAGCGTATTACAACGCTTACAGTACCAGCGCAGTGCAAAGGCACTGGATAAATTAATTGAAGATAAAAATACGCCACTCGCTCCCCGCTATCCGTTAAAAACAGCTTTAGTGCTTAACCTCGTGACAGCCCTGCTTTGCCTCTTTGCGGCAAATTTCATCTGCAACTTTGCGCCCCCCCCCCGAACAGAAGAGCTCGCCATTAGCAGCACACAAAAGATAACCGATAGCTTAGACAACGATGCGTTGTCGAAAATCACTGATGCAAGGGTCGTTGTTACTCCTCCTAACTACGCCATTGGCTTTAATGGTTTTAAGCGTAATCAGACTCAAACATTAGATATGCAGGTGCTTGCTGGCAGCGAAGTAAAATGGCAGCTAGCGTTTTCCAATGTTCCACAAGGAAAAAATCCGCCCTATTCAATCCAAGTCAACAATACCCAATTACCTTTAGAGCAAACGCCAGATGGTAAGCATACTGCCAGCACAGTGATCATGCACGCTGCGGTGTATCAGGTATTAGATCCACGACAACGAGTGATTGCTGTGCATAGCATCAAAGTTGTCCCTGATGAAGCGCCAAAGATCCGTTTTGTTGCCCCACAAACGACCATCACTGAAGTTAAAAGCCAAAGTGATAACAATGAACCCAGTATTTCTACCCAAGTCGTGATCAGCGACGACTTTGCATTAAGTAAAGTGGAAATATTAGCGTCAGTCGCCAAAGGGTCGGGGGAGTCGGTTAAATTTCGCGACAGTATTTTTGCGTTTGATACCATCAACACCATTGATGGACAGCAGGTGTATAGCAAAGAGTGGGACCTATCCGCTTTAGGTATGGAGCCAGGAGATGAGTTGTATTTCAGTGTTAAAGCTTGGGACAACCGAGGAAATCAGCCCCAATTAACACAATCTTCAACGAAAATTATCCGCTGGCTCGGTGAAGACACTGATACGGTGTTCAGTGAGGGCTCCGTCATTGACAACATGCCAGCATATTTTAAAAGTCAGCGACAGATCATCATCGACACAAAAGCACTTATTGCACAGCGCTTGTCATTAACCGAGCAGGAGTTTAACCATACCTCCCAGGCATTAGGCGTGGCTCAAGCTGATTTAAAACACAAATACGGACAGTTTGTTGGAGATGAAGTCAGTGGTATCACCCGTACAATGGAAGATGGCGCAAGTCAGCAGCAAAATAATCGACATGGTGCTGAAGAGGCGCACGAAGACCACAGCGAGCATGAAGAACCGGCCGAAAGTAGCCACGAAGCTCATCAACATGAAGGTGAGCATGGCTTGACTGAAGATAAATCAGGTTATCAAAGCATTATTGAGCAATTTGGTCATGCCCACGGTGAAACTGATGTGGCCATTTTTAAAACCCCTGGTGGCATAGAGCAAAACCCAAGAGTAATGATGAAGCGCGCGATCGCCTACATGTGGCAGGCTGAAGGCCAGTTGCGTTTAAATCGTCCGCAAGACGCCCTGCCCTTTGAAGAGCAAGCATTAATATGGTTAAACCGCGCTAAAAAAGCGGAGCGAATTTACGTAAAACGCTTAGGGTTTGAGCCACCACCCGTTAGCGAGCAACGCCGCTACCAAGGTGAGTTAACAGATATTAATACTGACGCTCAACATACGCCAAACGTCACAAACGATACAGATGTGCGCACTCTGAAAAAGACGATTGCGGTTTTAAACGCGCCCCTACGCGCAAATACTCCATTCAACGAACAAGAAAAAGCGCTGCTATCCCAAACAGAAGCTCTGCTAAATAGCTTGCTAGCTGAAACGCCTGAGGTCATCGACGCTTTGGCATCTTTGACGCAAATTCAACGTAGCAATCGGCGTAACCCTAATCAATGTTCTTCATGTTTGCCACGCTTAACTGGGCAACTTTGGCGTTTACTGCCGTCGCCGCGTTATCAAGTGCAACAGCCTACAAAGCTCTATAGTGATACTCAGCCTGCCATCAAGCAATTTGCTGAATTTAAACAGCAACAGGAGGCGCAATGAATTGGCAGCTAGCCCATATAGGCCCATACACGCTTAACACACCTGACGGCATGCCGTTAGGTTTATGCTTGCTTTTAGGCGCTATACTGCTGCTTGCATGGGTATTTAGCAGCTTATTCATGCTCAAAAAGGCACCAAAGGCCCCTAGTGAGAAGTCGCTGTTTACAGGTGCTCGTGCCACTTTATTGCTCAGTATAAATACCTTGGCGTTTATTTTTTTACTTGGAACCCTGCTTGATATTACAAGCACTAGCACACAAACAATACGCGCTGTTTTAGTCACTAAGGGCGCCACACCAGAATTACTGGACTCCCTTAAAAACCAAGCCCCGGAAAGCATTAATATTGAAGCCAACACATCTTGGTTTACTATGCTAACTGACTTGCCCATTGAGCAAGCACAATATTTACCCTCTGCATCTTTATTGCCACGAGCGATTGGCGAATTAAACGAGCTAATCGTAGTCGGAGACGGCCTAAGCCCAGCTCAATGGCAATCATTATTTGCCGCCGCTAAAAACTGGGGCTCTCCTAACCAAAGTAACATTGCCATCACCTTTGTGCCCAGCAATAAAGCGGTGGGCATAGGGGAATTAACTTGGCAAAAACAGCTTACCATGGGCGATACATTGTCTATTCGCGGGACGCTACAAAGTGCAGATGAGCAAGGGCAAGTTGCGGCTGAATCCTATTTATTGCAACTCATCTCCCCAAGCGGAGAGGTAGAGCAAACACAGACGCTGAAAAGCGGCCAACCTTTTACATTAAAGGCACGCCCCAAAGCTGCTGGGCAATGGCGTTATGAGTTGCGATTACAAGACAAACGCACCCAAGCTTTAATAGAACAAAGCGATATTGCCATATCGATTAGTGAAAACAGCTTACCCGACGACACACCCAGCGATACACCGGACGAGCTACAAGTAAATACGCCGAGACTTGCTATTTGGCAATCTTCCCCTTCTTTTGAAACCAAGCATTTAAAGCAGTGGGCCAGTGCAACAGGTAGCCCAGTCACAGTCGTCAGTCAAATAAGCCAAGATGCTTATCAGCGCCAGTATGTTAACCAACCTAAACCCGATACAGGCACAGAGAATCAAAACCGCGATCCGTTTTATCAATCCAGTACATTGGACAATATTGATCTGCTTTTTATCGATGGTCGCGGCTTAATTAGGTTATCGTCTTCGCAGCGAGCGCGCTTACGCCTAGCTGTTGCCAATGGCCTTGGGCTGCTAATACTTGCTGATGGCAATCTAGTCGCTAATCAGAACACTGCATTAACTGAAGCATTGCACCTGCCGCTATTACGTGAGGATAAACAAGCAAAAGATGCGTTTTCCATCGTCTATCCTAACTCGTCAGCACAAAGCCGCACTGATGCCACCTTAACCACAAGTGCCATCCGGTTTGATGGTAACGAAGGCGATACGCTGTTAGCCGCCCCCAACGGCCGCCCATTAGTGAAACGTCAACCCCTTGGCCTTGGCCACGTCGCGGTGACGTTATTGCCTCGCACCTACGAATGGAAATTAAACCAAACGAACGGCGCCTATGAGCAATTGTGGCATTACTTAGCACAACAAGTAGCCCGAAACACACAAGATGATTTCTGGTTACAAGAACAAAATAACCAGCTGACTTTTACTAACAAGCAAAGCCAAGCCTGCCTGCGTACCAGCAAGCTTAGGCAAGGCGCTCATGGAGTAATAGAATACATTGATCAGCAATCAGGCGAGATAGCGCAACAACCTCTGATCTTAAATCAACGCCCTGACCAGCCTAACATTTGGTGTACACATTACTGGCCATCCTCTCCAGGTTGGCTGCGGATATCATTAAAAGGTCAACAAGGGAATTTGAATGAACAGCAAATCTCATCACTAAAAACCACAAACGCTCCCTTGCTAACCCCTGAGCAATACCGCTATGTATACCCTGCTACAGATTGGCTTGCTCAGCAACAAGCATCTAAACATAACGCCAGTAAATCAGTGGCCGCGCTGTCAAGCGAGCGCCAAGTCGATACAACTGAAGTGCCGATTAACAAAGGGCTGCTTTTTGCCTGCTTAGTCTTTTTATTGAGCCTATTGTGGATAGCACGTCGTTTGCTTTAACGTCATAACAAACGACGACGAAGAGATGAATGAAAGTACTCGCTGGGTAGCATTACCCAGTTAGTGAGTTTTACAAGGCGAAGTAGGTCTTGATCCCTTCTAAAATACTGGCAGTCGCTACAGAGGCTAATATAAGTCCCATAACACGGCTGACAATATTCGCCCCACCATTACCAATTAGTTTATGGATCGGCGCTGCGGCTAACAGCAATATCAACGTAATGGCCAGTACAGATAACATGATACCCGTTGTCGTTGCCTGTTCTACTAGGCTATAACGGTCGTTTTCTGTGAGCATCACCGCCGCTAGCATCGCACCAGGGCTAGCGATAGAGGGCACGGCTAATGGGAAAATAGCGGTTTCGGTGACTGTTTTCGCCATCCGCAATTCACTTCTGGCTTTTCCTTCACCAAATATCATTGTTAATGCAAATAAAAACAGAACTATGCCACCAGCAATTTCAAAAGCTGAAAGCGGGATCCCCATAGCTGATAACACATATTCACCAGCAATAATAAAAAACAACAAAATGCCCGCTGCCGCGATAATCGCTTTATACGCTATATGACGCTTGGCTTTTGCGTCAAAACCTGTGGTGGTAGCGATGAATACGGGCACACTACCAATGGGGTCGATAACGGCAAAGAAAAAAATGAAGATGGGTATTAATTCGCTCATATGGCTCCTACAAGAGAAAAGTCATGGAGTTAGGGTTAAATATTAACCCAACAATAAAGAAAGGTGTTACAAAATTAGACGGCGAAAATTAACTCCTCAAAGATCTTGTTAGTTGTGAAAGATAGCACGATTAAGGCCAGTTTAGCGAAGAATAAGTGTGAGATAATGTATCTAGCTTCGGCGAAATTGCGCCAATCAGCGTTAAAAAGAAGAGAACTTCATGTATGACTAAAGGCACACAAAACTAGCGACAACAAAGCAAAGGTTATGCTCAGCCATGAACGACCAGACACGGCTTTACCCAGCAATTTCGCGCTTTGTTCTCACCTATGTCATCTTAGCCAGTGACTTTACAACCGCTACTCATCAATAGCGGCAGCATCGCTATGATTGACACAAAGGAGCAAAGCGAGTGGATAACACATTAGCCAGCACACTTGGTGATAAACCAATTTCTAAGCCACGCTTACCTGCACTCACGTACATGGTTGATAGGGTTTTGGCCGTGTCATCGATTAAGGTCAGCAATCGCTTCTTTTGCCCGAGAGGGCTCACCCCACCAAGCACATAACCGGTTACCCGTTCTACTTCGGCTTTATCTGCCATTTGCGCTTTTTTGGCGCCCGCGGCTTTAGCCAGTAGTTTCATACTGAGCATTTTTTCAACGGGCAATATCGCTACACACAAGGTTTGAGAATCTAACTTAACCACCAAGGTTTTATACACCAAGTGAGGGGCTAGATTGAGTTTTTCTGCTGCTTCTAAACCGAAGGATTCCGCATTGGCATCATGCTCGTACTGCAACACTTCATGGGCTATTTTTTGCTTGAGCAGTAAATTAATCGCTGGGGTCATAGTGACACTGTCCTTGTCCGTTAACGTTCAACCTAAGAGGCTTGCTTCGTCAATTTATGTTGCGCTAACAAGGGTAACTCCCCCCCTAGACCGGCTGCATGTTGAACAATTTTCTGTTTAGCTTTGGGCAAATGATTCATGGTACTAAGACCAATATCTCGGGCTAACTTTTGTACTGGGTTTGCCCCATCAAACAGACGTTTGAATGATTCCATGGTGGCAATCATTTTCACCGTCTCTGTTTTACGCCAGCGCTCATACGCCCGTAAACTTTTAGTCAAACCGATGTCTTTGCCTTGCTCAGCAATTTTAATGACCTGTTCGGCTAAAGCGACTCCATCCATAATCCCTAGGTTAGCGCCCTGCCCTGCTAAAGGATGAATGGTATGCGCAGCATCGCCAACTAAGGCAACTCTATCTGTCACCCACTGGCGTGCGTAACGCATTTTTAAAGGAAAGCTTTTACGTTCACTGACTAACTCACATCTGCCTAAACGCATATCAAAAGCAGCCATGAGTGATTTTTCGAATTCCTCTTCACTAAGGGCTAACAAAGCTGCAGCCTCGGGCTCTTGCTGAGACCACACAATAGAACAATGATGTTCATCCCACAGTGGCAAAAAGGCTAATGGCCCTGTTGGGGTAAAGACCTGTCGAGCTGTGTTATCGTGAGCCATTTCAGTTTTAATCGTGGCAACGATGGAGTGATGCTCGTAATCCCAAAACGTGAGGGGTAAATTCGCGTTTTGGCGCACCATAGAATTTGCACCATCAGCGCCCACCACTAACCTAGCGGTCAGCATAGTTTCGTCATCCAAGGTTAAGAAACTCTCTTGCTGACCAAATACCATGTTTCTTACTTTATTAGGCGCCAACAGGGTAACGTGCTCGCTTTGTTCGGCTTTCATCCATAGGGCTCGGACTAGATTTTGGTTTTCGACCACGTGACCAAGGTAGGCCTGGCCCACTTCATCGTGAGAAAACCCAATGCGTGCAAAGCTATCTTGATCCCACACTGACATTTTTTCATACGCACATAAGCGGTTATGCGCTAGCAAAGGCCAAACCCCTAGGTTTTCCATCACAGTCTGAGTAGCAAGCGTAAAAGTACTGACTCTAAGTTCTGGTTTATCGCCCAGGGCTTGACCGCCCTTCTGGGCGTCAACAACAGCGACATTGAGCTCGCCCGTCGCCAATGTTAACGCCACGGTTAAACCCACTATGCCACCACCGACGATAACTACATCATAACTTTGCATTTGTTGCTGTCCTACTTGATTGAGCGATACGCTAACCCTGTTAATGAATAAACGATTCGGCCATTAACGCTTCGATCTGTGAAACTTCTTTGGGCACATCGCCAGTGAGTATCTCATGCCCGGAGTCGGTAATAAGCACATTATCTTCGATACGGATCCCGATACCACGCCAACACTGGGCAACAGGCGCATCTTTAGCCACATAAATACCGGGCTCTACGGTTAGTACCATCCCCGGCATCAATGGCCTGTCACCATCGGATGCTTTGTAATGACCTACATCGTGCACATCAAGCCCGAGCCAATGACTTAAACCATGCATGAAAAACGCTCGATAATGTTGTCCGTTGATGTTTTCTTCTAGGGTGCCTGACAATAAACCTAACTTGAGTAACCCTGTTGTTATACACTTAATCGCGGCTTTGCTCGCCTCACCGATAGTCTTCCCTGGCATGATACACGCGAGGGCAGCATTTTGTGCATCAAGCACCAATTGATACAACTGGCGTTGCTGTGATGAAAACCGCCCTGACACGGGAAACGTGCGAGTGATATCAGCGGCGTATCCCTGTAACTCACAACCCGCATCTATCAATACCAACTGGCCTTCTTTTAGCTCAGCATTATTTTCAGTGTAATGGAGAATACACGCGTTTTCTCCACTGCCCACTATGGTGCTATACGCTGGGTGTTTTGCCCCGCGCATGGCAAATTCATGATGCAGTTCCGCTTCTAATTGGTATTCAAATCGCCCAGGCCGAGCGAATGCCATTGCCCGCATATGGCCTTTGGCACTAATTTGCCCAGCTTGGCGCATAATCTTTTGTTCATATGGGGATTTTATCAAACGCATTTCATCGAGCAGTAAACGGCTGTCAACAATACTTGAAGGGGCCGTTTGACTTTGCTTTGGCGCACTACGCAGTTGCTCGACACAATCAAGCACCCGCTCTTCACAGTCTTGATTGTGCCCTAGCGCAAAATACAATTGCTCATGGCCATTCATTAATTCCACTAAGCGCTCATCCAGTTCTTCGGTATTAAAGGCAATATCAAAGCCGAATGTGCGTTTGGCCTCCCTAGGTCCAATGCGCTTGCCTTGCCACATTTCAATATTAGGGTCTTTGTCTAAACAAAAAAGCACAGAGAGCCCATTGGGATATTCAGATGAGTTTGTCAGTACCAAATAAGCATCAGGCTCTGGGAAGCCACTCAGATATTCGAAATAACTATCTTGGCGAAACGGAAATTCAGTATCTCGGCTGCGGGTCACCAGCGTACTACTTGGCACAACACAAATACTATTAGGTTGCATTTGCGCCAATAAGCGATGACGTCTTTGTGCAAATTCATTTTTATCAAACGCTGTCATAAGAATAAGTGAGCCTAATGCACCGTTTTAGGTTGGCTTTGCTGCTCTTCTGGTGACTGGCCTAATTCGTTGAAACACAGCATGGCGCTAACGCGCACATATTCAATGACTTCAAAAAGTGCTTGTTCAAACTCTTCACCTTCAGCCATTTCTTCATCCATGCGCGCAATTTCAGCAAAGTCTTCTAATGCTTCTTTTACATCAGGTGAGCACTTAGTTAAATCATCTTGAAATAACCCAAAGCCGAGCATAAAGCCTTGCACCCACTCTAGTAACGCTTGGCCACGCTCGTTAATCGGTGCTGCGTCATCGGGTAAGCACAGTACCAAGGAAAAATCGCTTTCTACCAATTGCTGGCACGTCTGATTATACAAATGGCCTAATTGTTCTTGGACTTCTTTTGCTAAGGGCTCTCCTTGGTTAACAAAATCAGCTATGGCTTCAACCCAGTCCTGGGCTTCTAATGGCATTCCGCCACCTAGCATGCCGCACAGTACACCTTGAATTTCTGCGGCACTGGCCAAAATATTATTGCGCTGCAGCGCTGCGGTAATCTGTTCGTATTTTTGTTCTTCAGTATTCAAAGCGTTATCCCATTTGGTTAATGGCTTAATTCTAACATCATGGTTAATTTAGGTCATGCAAAGCACGAGAGTAATTCATACCTCACATCAAAATGAAATTGGACAAGCGCCCCCCGTCCCATACTATAATGGCGCCGAAATCGAGGTTATGAGTGCGATTGCAGCAAAAACCAACGATTTTCGTTTAAACCATACTCAACAATGAGTATGTACAAGGTCTCCTGGAATGTTTGCCAGTTCAGTAATGTCCCTGGCCGATGCTTTTTACCTAGGAAGTTGATTCCATCGCTATTGTGCAAGCTCGGCTCGTATCGAGACGCCTACGGCAATGATGATACTTCCGCCCTGAACTTTCGGTTCACGGGCGAACACCGAACAGCGGCATTTTGGGAGACACCCTTCATATCATGTGTAATGAAATGTTTATTTTTATTACCTAGTGCATTTTGACTTCAAGGATGAAAAAATATGCGCTTCATTGCGTTTAACTTTATTACGTTCAACTTCATTACGTTTAAACTCAACTACGTTTAATTTCAATTACGTTTATAAGTGGCTTTCATGAATCAAGAAGCAATAATACGCCAGCGAGGTGCCGTTATCGTTGATGCTTTGAATGGCGTGGTGAAATGGAAATATGACGATTTTAATCGTGCCCTTTTGGCTGAATTTTCAGTTGACAAGGCAGACTACGTCAATGCGATTGTGAAAGAGCATTATGATGTGGAATGGCACGCTAAAAATGTCAAACAAGCACCCGATTTGATGAAACACTTAGCAGGGAAATATGCCGTCTTAAGCAAAAAGCAGAGACTATATTATCCTGCAAATACTCCTCACCCAGATGTTATGTTGGCGTGGTGGCCTTGGGGACACGGGGCAACGGTATCTGTGCGCTTATTTATGGTCAGCCAAGAGCCATTTGTTTCACCAAAACCATTACTGAAACGAATTTTCCCGTTTCTGAAATGAAAAATAAGCCCATTTTGTTACTTATTTAGGACAGCTAAGACCATTCTCGGTTAGAATAACGCCAAAATAAGTCTAACTCTTGGAATTAACCTATATGGCAGTTATTAACTTTGGTTCTATTAATGTGGACCATGTTTATCAGGTAGATCACTTTGTGCAGCCTGGTGAAACCCTAGCCTCAACACATTATCAATGTTTACTTGGCGGCAAAGGTGCGAATCAATCTATTGCACTTGCTAAAGCGGGAGCTGAAGTACGTCATGTAGGACGTATCAACGAGTCCGATGCTAACTTCAAGCAAGTCATGATCAAGCACAATATCAACTGTAAGTATGTAGCCTGTACTGACAGCCCTTCGGGTCATGCCATTATTCAAGTCACTCCCACCGGCGAAAATGCCATAGTGTTGTTCGGCGGCGCGAATCATGAAATATCACCGAAAGATGTGATGGCAGCCCTTGATGGTGCCAAGTCGAGTGATTGGGTGTTAACCCAAAATGAAACAAGCTCAATAGACGAAGTGCTCAAGCAAGCAAAAGAAGCCGGTTTAAAAGTCGCCTTCAACCCTGCGCCAATGACCGATTCAGTTAAACAATTACCAGTAGACTGTATCGATTTACTGATTGTCAACGAAGTCGAGGCCGAAGAAATTTCTGGTCACAAAGATATCGATGCTATGGAAAAATATTTCCAAACAAACTGGCCTAATTGCGAAATTATTATTACTTTAGGTAAAGCAGGTGTTTGTATGCTCAAGAATGAGCGCAGAATTGAAGTGGATGCTTTTGTAGTGGATGCGGTAGACACAACCGCCGCTGGTGACACCTTCATTGGTTTCTTTCTCTCCGCGTATAGTGAGCATACTGACGCGAAAACTGCACTCACGCGAGCTTGTGCTGCATCGGCCTTAGCTGTTACCCAAGTGGGTGCAGCCCAATCAATTCCAGATGAAGATCAAGTTAATCGCTTTCTTGCTAAACATCATAGTTAATACACTTTCAACGAGGACTTTATGAGTCATAAAATAATTCTTGATACTGATCCCGGTATCGACGATGCAATGGCGATTTTTTTCGCCTTTCAATCTCCTGACATAGATGTACTTGGTTTAACCACAGTTTACGGAAATGTTCCCGTTGAAATGGCAGCACAAAACGCGTTAACCCTATGTGAAATGGCGGGTGTAGATATTCCCGTATGTAAAGGTGTGGGGATGCCATGGGTTGGCCCACAATCTAAATATGCCCATTTCGTGCACGGTAACGACGGCTTTGGCGACGTGTGTCCTGAGCCATCAAAACGTGAATTAGATCCACGCTCTTCTGCACAATTTATTGTTGATATGGCGCGTCAATACCCTGGTGAGATAACTGTAGTGGCCATTGGCCCCTTGGGCAACCTAGCGTTAGCCCTGCGTTTAGAGCCTGAATTACCTAAACTGTTAAAAGGCGTTTCTATTATGGGTGGCGCTGCATTTGTACCCGGCAACGTAACTCCTGTGGCAGAAGCCAATATTTGGAACGATGCCTACGCAGCCGAAATCGTTTTTGCTGCTGATTGGAACCTGACCATGTTTGGTTTAGACGTAACCATGACGGTGCCATTCGAACCGGCATTTTTAGAATCACTGCGTGAAAATAACGCCAAACTTGGTGGCTTTGTGCATGATGCAGCTCAGTTCTACATGGACTTTTATTCGCAAAATCGTGAAGACCGCGTGTGTTTCTTCCACGATGCTATGCCTATCGCCCATTTAGTTGACCCCAGCCTGTTCGAGATTGTGCGTGGTCATGCCCGTGTATCAACCGACCCGCTTAACATAGGTCAAACTTCTGTTGCCCCTGAAAATACCACTGCCAGCCCAGATTGGTTAGGGGCCCAACAAATAGATGTTGCGGTAAAAGTAGACAAAGAGCGTCTGACTAAACTGTATATAGATACCTATTAGTCTGTACTGGGTTAAATTGATGCTGCATCTATGCCTGATGCAGCATCAAGCTTACGTAACCCATGAACTTGTGGGATCATTCATTATTATGTTCTCTAACCAGCACTTCAATCCGTATTCTCATGTCAGCACCTAGCACACTTCCTAGCAATCGAAGTCAGATGCGTAAACACTTTCGCAGTCTGCGCAATAGCCTAAGCCAAACTCAGCAGCTCGATGCCAGCGAACGGATTCTGGTGCAAATTAATGCTTTAACACAATATAGAAATGCAAATGTTATCGCTTGTTACCTAGCACAAGATGGCGAAATAGACTTAGAACTCCTCATTCAAGATGCGTGGCAACAAGGAAAAACTCTGTGCCTCCCAGTACTCCACCCTTTTTGCAAAGGGCATTTGGTGTTTGTGAAGTATCAGCAAAACAGTAAGATGGTTACCAATCGCTTCGGTATACCCGAGCCCAAACTCAATGTGGCTGATATCGTGCCTATATCACTGCTTGATATTGTTTTTACACCTTTAGTGGCTTTTGATGACTCAGCCCAGCGCCTCGGAATGGGCGGCGGCTTTTATGACCGCACGCTTGCCCCTATGATACGCAATGAAATATCACCACAAGTATATGGCGTTGCCCATGACTGCCAAAGGGTTGATGAAGGTTTAGTGAATGAAAAGTGGGATATTCCCATGCAAAAAATTATCACCCCTTCATCCATCTTTAACGCCTCGTAACCCTGCTCATTTTTGCAAACTGACCACGCGCCATCACTGCGTTTAACCTTAAAGCCGAACATTCCTAGCTTCTATCAATGCCTTGGGTATAATTTACCCATTCCTCGCTCATCAGAAGAAAAAAATGAATCAAGACGATAAGAAAAAAGCGGTCGCTCAAGCGGCAGTAAGATACGTTGAACAAGGCTCGATTGTAGGTGTTGGCACAGGCTCTACGGTCAATTACTTTATTGAAGCTTTAGCACCAATAAAAAATGATATAGCCGGTGCGGTATCCAGCTCAGAAGCCTCAACCGAGCGCTTAAAAGCACTCGGTATAGAAGTATTTGATTTGAACTCTGTTGACCAGCTTTCTGTGTATGTAGATGGAGCAGATGAAATCACTGAACACCGTCATATGATCAAGGGTGGCGGAGCAGCATTAACTCGTGAAAAAATCGTCGCAGCTGTCGCGCAAAAGTTCATTTGTATTATTGACGACACGAAGAATGTAGATTTACTAGGTGCATTCCCTCTACCAGTTGAAGTGATCCCCATGGCCCGTTCATACGTGGCCCGTGAAATCGTTAAGCTAGGGGGCGATCCCGTTTATCGCCAAGGCGTAGTAACTGACAACGGCAATGTTATTTTAGATGTACACAACTTAACCATTCTTAATCCCGTTGAATTGGAACGACAACTAAACAATATTGTTGGCGTCGTTACCAACGGCCTATTTGCCATGCGTGGAGCCGACGTGGTACTCATCGGTAGCGACGAAGGCATTCAAGTAAACGAATAGTAAATACCAGCCCTGACGGTTCAACAGTAAAACGCCATCCTGAGGGGTTTTACTGTGTTCCTCTGTTAATTGTGTGCGCAAATGTACACAAAACCGTCATAAAACCATGGCAGACTGGCCTACCAACTCATTTAACTGTCATTTTTTGTGTCAATTCACCTAGATTCTATCAAAACGCGCCTAGTGTTAATTATAACCATTTGTGTATTTGGCATGCTGTTGTTAGTCGCCAGTCAAATTTTTTACACTCAAAAGCTGGTAGATTTAAACGATAAGAATAAATCGCTGTTGCGCTTAGGCCAAGATTTCTTACAACTAAGACGTCACGAGAAAGACTTTTTGCTGCGCCTAGATTTAACCTACGTAGACAAGTTCAACCTGCAAGCAGAGCAGTTTTTAAGGCAGCTAGCAGTGGTGCAATCAGCAGATGAACAATCGGTATTAAACCAAGATATATTCAATCAACTTGCAGATAGCTTTCCTTTATATCAACAACAGTTTACGACGCTTGTTCAAACACGCATTGCCATGGGCTTAAATGAGAACATCGGTTATCAAGGTGAATTTCGTGAGGCCACCCACAAGTTAGAAGCGAAAATAGCTGACGCTAATATGCTCTACATGCACCAAGTTCTGTTACAGATGCGTCGCGCTGAAAAAGACTTTTTACTGCGCAAAGACATGGAATATGTGGATAAAGAGCTTGGACTCTACTCCACTTTACGCCAAAGTATTGAAGCGTTACCCGCTAAGGTACATGCGCAATTTATGCCCCTGTTAAGCCAATATCAACAACACTTTATGCAATTAGTCGATGCATATCGCCAAGTGGGGTTAGATCACGAGAGTGGATTGCAAGGACGCTTTCGCAACCAAGCTCATTTAGTAGAGCAGCACTTTTCAAACCTAGATCAACAGCTTCAACAGCAAGTTGACGATGCACAGCGGCGAGTTGAAATGACCAGTATTATGATTATGCTTGTCACGTCTGCGGTTTTGATAATTTTACTCATTCGCAGTTTTCTTACCCTGCAACGAGCGTTTAGTCATTTCGTAATGTTCTTTTATCGCTGCAAGCGAGAGTATCAACATATGGATGAGAAAAGCATGGGCTTTTCGGAGTTCAAATACTTGGCTGCAATAGCGAATGAAATGATCGACTCCCGTCGCCAAATGGAACGTGAACTAAAAGCCGCTCAAGATGAAATAAGTCGCTTAAAACAAGTATCTACAGCAACGCAATCTAGGCAACCTGAACTCAAGAAATCTTAACTTAATGTCAGGTTCGTTAAACAAAATGCGGCTCAATCTAACTGTCGTCTATGTGCAAAAAGAAGTCGTTGGGGACATTCAGATTTTAATTGAACTATCACCCTAAAGTGGACATTAACACCCCAAGAAGGGGCAATAACATGTGGGCTAAAATTCGGAACGAAGTGACGGGAGTCCACGTGTTATTGTCCCAGTGAGCGCCAGCGAACGACTACAGTTGTTTGTTATGCCTCTCCCTCATATTGCCCCAATATCGCAGATACTACCAACTCTTCTTTTACGCCACTACCTTCAATTTGATCTAGACGGTTACGCAGCAGATAAAACTCGCTTTCCGATTTTATTTTACCGCGCTTGATAATGCGCTGAACTCTACTACTTAGCTTTTCCTGGTAGTTGGGTACTATCTCATTTAGTGTGCTGTAGTAAGTTTGAAACGCTGTTTCACGGAGGCTTGGCTTCATTTCCTCGAAGAACAAGGGCAACTCGTTCACCCCCTGTTCTAGTCCTGTAGCAATTACCGATTTAGGGGCTGGAAAATTATTGTTTGCTACCCAAACACTAATTTGCTTAACAGAATTTGAAAAACCATCGATTAATGGTTGTACCTCTTTACTTCCTAGATCTGACAGCTCCGCAACCAACCTCTGGCATATTTCAAAATAAACATCGAATTTTGTTTTACGCATAAGCTTCAATTTTCCGAAAGGCATAACGCTTAACACATGGGGATTTTCGGAGCGCTTTACCAGCGAGTAAAATTCCCACCATGATGTTTTTGTTACATTTCATTTCCTTACAGGTCCTAAAAAAAGTGTCCAACAATCGCTATATAACCTTTCCTTAAGACTAGGGTTATTGCGAACAAAAGGACGCACAATTATTAATAAAATACTCTTAGAGCAAAGAAGAGCCAAAAATATTAAACCTAGTAACAAACTGACCGAACCGCCATGTCTGTCAAATGAAATGTCGCCATTAGATATCATTGTCAGAGGCCAAATACTGACTAAAACTGCGAGCACTAAAAGCACGATATTGAACAATAACTTCCTTTTTATTGAACGTCTCACTTAATCCCCCTTGAAATATAACGCCTCAATAATAAGTGAGCCAAATGTGGCGGGCGATTTGCTCCGCAAATGGCATGACATGTTTAGCGAATCTTAATTTATTGACTTGTATGGATAATAACTCAGGTAAATCATCCTGATTTTAGTCGGGGTGAGGTAAAGTGAGACCCAAGCTTTAGCTGCAACTAAAGCCTTCTTTTGTGGTAGTTCGATTGATTGATGGCTCCTCAGTTGAGAGACCGATAACAAGAAAGAACGCCACAAAGGACTCCAAGCAAAACACTCGAATAGTCTACTGGGTTTTCATTGCACCGGTCACCGGACCGCATTATGCAAGCAAGAGTTAGCTTATTATGAATACAAAAACAAATCAAAGCGTTAACGTGGGTGTCGATACGGGCAAGTTTCAATTAGATATTTACATCCGCCCTCTCGATATTTTTTTCACCGTTTCGAATGATGAAAAAGGCATTAAAGAAGCCATAAAAATAATCAAACAACACGCACCCGGGCGCATTATTATTGAAGCAACAGGCCGTTTAGAAATGCCATTTATTATCGCATGTGCAAATGCTAATTTACCCTTCGTTGTTGCCAATCCTATTCACATTAAACGCTTTGCTGGGGCGATAGGTCAGCGGGCTAAAACAGACAAACTAGATGCTCAACTGATTGCGCATTACGGTGAGGCTATTCAGCCTAAATTATCTCAACTAAAACCAGATACCATGCAGGCTATGAGTGATTTAGTTGCAAGACGAAATCAATTGCTCGTCATGCAAACGATGGAAAAAAACCGCCTGCAAATTCTACCAAAAGAACTCGCTATGACCATCAAACCTATTCTCACCGTCTTTAAAAACCAGATAACCAAAATTGAAAATAAAATCGTCGCGCTCATAGAATCTTGCCCTGATTATCAAGCGAAAAACTGCATCTTACAGAGCATGAAAGGAATCGGAAAAATAGCCTCCGCTTCCATCATCAGTAACTTGCCAGAGTTAGGTTACATGACTAACAAACAAGCCTCTGCATTAGTCGGTGTGGCTCCCATGAATCGAGAAAGTGGGCGCTATAAGGGATTGCGGAAAATCCAAGGTGGCAGACATCAAGTCAGAACCGTTTTGTACATGGCGATGATGTCAGCAATACAAAGTAACCCCGTATTCAAGGAAACTTATCAACGATTAGTCGCAGCGGGTAAGCCTAAGAAAGTGGCTATTATTGCCTGCATTAGAAAGATGGTTGTTATCTTAAACTCAATGCTCAGAGACGGGGTTATGTGGGAAGCGCCAAAGGCTACAAATTAGCTATTGACGCCATAGTCTCTTGTTATGTGTAAAATCCTTCATACTACAACCTATGCCGAAAAACCGTAGGATTTAATGTTGAATGATGCAATAACCAAAACGCAATGACGCCAGCTGGGCCACTTATGAATACAACTAAAAACCAAATAAATAATGGAAACAACACTAAATCTTTTTCTACGTCAGACTTGTAATAACCCGCATATTTAAAAAGCGCTATAAGTGACGCTATCCATACGCACAAGAATGAAGCCGCAAATAACATTGGCAGAAGACTGAAGATCGAATACATAATTTAAAAATTCCTTTTACACATAACGCTTAACATATGGGGATTTTAGGAGCGCTTTTTCAGCGAGTAAAATTCCCACCATGATGTTTTTGTTATGTTTCATTTGCCAGCCTTCTCATCCTTAACAACGACGCTAAGTGAATGAGTAAAAGCCCTGGCAGTATTAATGCTTGTTGAAAGCTTAAACCAAGCACATTCTCAGTGGTTGAAATCTGCTTTTCGATCGATTCGTTCTCAAATCTAATTAAATTAAGAGCAACCTTTGAGTCAATTGATCCACCTGACCGAGCAATTATCTCATTAACCAATAACATTCTTTCCTTCGTTTGTTCTTTAAATTCAGGAATTAGAATCTTCGATGATATATAACTCGGAGACATCAAAATGAATATTGAATATGAGACAAGCAGCAAAAAAGAAAGCCAAACAAATTTATTCCGCACGATTACATCCCTGAAACATAACGCCCACATCTAACGAATCCCCTCATAATTATGAGCAGAAACAATGATATAGACACGCATGGCGCTATTTGATCTAATAAATTTCGCCAAAAACTAACCAGATAACAACACCATGCGTGATATTCATATCTTACACGATTTACTTAATAAGCAATGCCCTAATCTGCATGCCAAACGTCTTTCCTCTTTGATGGTTGCCACTCAATCTTTGCTAGATGGTCAGCAACTGTCGTTGACCGAATTAAGACGAAATATCTCAGGCTCCGTGGCCCCGAAACACAATATTAAACGCATCGACAGGCTGCTTGGTAATAACAACCTACATGAAAAGAGAGACACCCATTATAAAAATGGTCAATTTTCAGGGCTAAACTACAATCTATTCATGTCACATTTTTAACAGGTGGATGAGCTATGCCTCAATCTCGAAAAAGCCAAATTAGTTTAATCGATACGCCTTATTACCATTGCGTGTCCCGCTGCGTTCGCCAATCTTATTTATGTGGTTCGAACCAGCTTACTGGGCAAAGTTACGAGCATCGCCGAGGCTGGGTAGAAGAGCGTGTATTATTTCTAGCAACCGTATTTTCCGTCGACATTTGTGCCTATGCAGTCATGAATAATCACACGCATGTGGTGCTATGTGTAGATAAATCTATGGCGGATAAGTGGGATGCTGATGAAGTGTTGAGGCGCTATCACAAGCTACACAGAGGCACATTGCTGACTCAGAAGTTTGTTAACGGCGATACCTTGAGCCAAGCCGAGCTACTCACCTTTGATGAAACCGTTGAAACCTATCGAAAACGTCTTTACGACATAAGCTGGTTTATGCGTGACTTGAATGAGTACATTGCTCGTCAAGCGAATAAAGAAGACGGCTGCACTGGTCGCTTCTGGGAAGGGCGATTTAAGTCCCAAGCACTACTAGATGAAAGTGCAGTGCTGGCGTGTATGGCCTATGTAGATTTAAACCCCATTCGCGCAAAAATGGCAAAAACACCTGAAACGTCAAAGCACACCAGTATTAAAAAACGCATTCAAGCCGCTAAAAATCAGCAATCACCACCGAGCGTTTTGATGCCCTTTGTGGGAAATCATCCTGAAAACAGGCCCACAGGTATTGCGTATTCGCTCGAAGACTATATTGAGCTGGTCGATACCACAGGTCGGTGCATTCGTGATGACAAGGCGGGTCATATAGATAACACTCACAGTCCTATTCTACAAAGATTGGGACTAGACTCTGCTCAGTGGTTAGCCTTAACCACTGAGTTTGAAAAACACTTCTGCTACGCAGCAGGTGCGGAGCAAATGATGAATGCGTTCAAGCGCCACACCCATCATCAACGAATACGAGGAATGAGCAAAGCGAAAGCACTGTTAAAGCGCGCCTAAATCAATTTCGAACACTACATATCATGCATACCCTGTAGTCTAATCCCTTGCCCGAAAATTGACCTTGCGCGCAGTTTCCTTCCTCTACGCTCAATATTTCAGTGAAAATCCTCAATCACTCAGACCTCAAGTACCTTGACGCATTTAGAAGGCAATTGTCCCCCTAAGCATGGAAGTTTTTATAGGACTTAAAAGTTGGGTGTCTCTGTATAGTCCTCTACGCTCAATATTTCAGTGAAAATCCTCAATCACTCAGACCTCAAGTACCTTGACGCATTTAGAAGGCAATTGTCCCCCTAAGCATGGAAGTTTTTATAGGACTTAAAAGTTGGGTGTCTCTGTATAGTCAAGTTGGGTGTCTCTGTATAGTCGTGTTTCGTCCTAATTCGGTCAACGACAGTTGCTGACCATCTAGCAAAGATTGGGTGGCAACCATCAAAGAGGAAAGACGTTTAGCATGTAGATTAGGGCATTGTTTTTTAAGCAAATCGTGTAAGATATGAATATCACGCATGGTGTTGTTATCTGGTTAGTTTTTGGCGAAATTTATTAGATCAAATAGCGCCATGCGTGTCTATATCATTGTTTCTTCTCATAATTATGAGGGGATTCGTTAGAACGAGGCGTTATATGTACATTCAAAGTTGAGTGTAAAATTAAACTATTAAGGAAACGTTATGAATAAAGGATTAATTGTATTATCAATCGCACTATCTATTTCTGCTTGTGGAAAGCAAACAACCTCAAGTAATTCATCTTCCCAAGCTAGTTACAATGTTCAAAGCGACGAATGCAAAGGAGATGCAGTTGAAATTGCGGCTAGAGTAATTACAAATATTAACGCAGGGAAATCTGATTTCTTTTACAAAATAGATTTAGCTCCTTACAAAAGGAAGGGGTGCGATAAAGCTCTAATAGATAAGGCAATAAAAGCTATGCTCTAGTACATATAACAAGAGACTATGGCGTCAATAGCTAATTTATAGCCTCTGGCGCTTCCCACATGACCCCGTCTCTTAGCATCGAATTTAAGATAACGATCATCTTTCTAATAAAGGCAATAATAGCCACTTTCTTAGGCTTACCCGCAGCGACCAATCGTTGATATGTTTCCTTGAATACGGGGTTACTTTGTATCGCTGACATCATCGCCATGTATAAAACGGTTCTGACTTGCTGTCTGCTCTGGAACGATGTGCAAGGGATTTTGGTACGACGTTCAAGTCTGAGCGGAATATGCAGTAAACCCGTAACCTTAAATAATGTAACCTACATAAATACTCATAGCCGTCCTACAATTCTGTGCCAGTTGCTGTCGTTTACGGACTAGCACTTAAACGGCAGCAATGTACGTAAAGCGGAAGTTGGCTCATTGCGACTTTAACGGCTGCTATGAGCGAAAGCGGCTGTTCATATTTTGGGCTCTCGGAAAAACGAATCTCTGCTTTGCCTTAATTGTAGAAACTCGTTTTTTCGAGAGTTGAGCGTGTCATAAAAGCTGCAATGATGCAGACAAAATTAGTTGACCACTACAATCCGGAGCTTTCCATCCGAGCCTTACACACCTTAAACGGCAGGTTGCCTCTTGCAACATTTAACTTTGTCACCGTCATCTGACTCAGTGAGTTACTGTTAAAAAGCTCATAAGTCCATAAATAGTCGAACCCAAGGGCTTTCGCCTCATATCTATCGGATAAGATAACCAGCCTATTAACTTTTGCTATCAACATTACCATATAGCACATTGCACAAGGTTCACCTGAAGCTATTAAAGTTGCACCCTCCAATAAGACGCTTTTCTCATTTTTTGATGCATTTCGTATTGCCTGAATTTCGGCATGGGCGGTGCAATCGAACAGGCTGGTAACCTGATTTACCCCCTCGCCGATAATCTGTCCGAGCTTATTAACAATAACAGCGGAAAACGGCAAACCGCCGGCGGTTACATGACTGATCGCCAATTCAATGACTCTTTCTATCGGCTGTGCAAGGGATGCAATCGGGTCAGTATTATACATGATCAGCACACTGCGCTGATGATGCCTCTGAGGCGGAATTTGCAAGCTCTGTTGCTAAGCTGTGTGCTCGGTTGTTGGCGTTGCTCACCGAAGTTTGATGCCGTTCATCAGCAAACTCTTGATACTCTGCAGCTATTTCATAGATTGTTTCTACTCCCAAATATTTACTGAGCGTGCGCAGGTGAGGTTGTAAATGACTGGAACTCTCTCTGACGCCCCCTTTTTCAAAGCCAAACTCGCCGCTGGAGGTAACTGTAACTAGAACCTTACCAGATAATAAAGGTCGTAATGGAAAGTCGCCACGGGCTAAATCGAAATCGAAAGTTTTGTTTATCCGCACGACTTGATCGAACCAGGATTTTAACTGGGCTGGCATACCGTAGTTATACATAGGTGTGGAAATAACAATGATGTCCGCTTTGGCTACCTCAGCTATCAACAGATCAGATAACACTAAAATTTCTTTTTGTGCCGAGGTTCTTTTTTCATCCGGTGTAAACACTGCGCCAATCCACTCCTGGGTAATAAAACCCGGCGGGTTCATGCCTACATCACGATAAATATACTCATCTGTATGTCGCATCTGCCGCCAGGTGTTAATAAATTTCAGCGCAACATTTTTGGATATAGAATTATGGTTCGGGTTTGGGTTATCAATTGCTCTGACGCTTGAATCTATATGTAATATAGTGCTCATATTCATTACCTTCATTAGTTAAGAAGTGTGTTATCAACGAAGCAATATTGTATTGAACAATGCATAAGTACAAACGAGAAGAATTCACTAATGGATGATTTAAAATCATCTGTAGGGTAGGCTTCCTAGTAAAACATCATCATTCAGGAGAGTGACATTGCAGGTATCGTTACAGGCACTCAAAGCATTTGAGGCAGCAGCACGTCGAGGCAGTTTTAAACTTGCAGCAGAAGAGCTGTCGCTCACGCCAACGGCGGTGTCACACCACATCAGCAATCTGGAAAGCAGGTTAAATGTCAATTTGTTTCATCGACAGACAAGGCTGGTAGTTCTGACCGAAACTGGCAGAGTTCTGGCAAATGCAACATCAGATGGCTTTCGCAAAATTGAGAACGCGTTGGCAGAAGTTGAAACAGCAGGTAGCGTGGTAAGGGTAACAACTACATCGTCATTTGCCGCAATGTTATTAATCCCTGCCATGCAGGAATTTTCGCAAACCTATCCGACTATACCTGTTGAAGTGGCAACAGGTGAAGCGGTGGTGAACCAACCCTATATCATTCCTATTCGCTACGGTGACTCCACAGTCGTTGCGCCTGGCGATATTCTCAGCCATGAGAAGTTCGACGTATTTGGTGCTAGTAGCATGAAGTATCCAAGTTGGTCTACTGAACCGGTCGTACTTTTTACCACTGAATGGAAAAATGCCACCTTGCCGACGCCACCACTAACTGCCTGGCTGGCAGCTAATGGCTTAGACGGAGCGAATATTATATTCAAAAAATTTGACCAGGAATTGTTCGGTATACAACAAGCCATGTCTGAAAACAGTCTGGTGTTTTGCTCGACAATCCTGACGAGGCGACTTCTAAACGCTAATTTGTTACAGCACTTTGGAACCTTACCCGTCAAATCTGACTTATGTTACTACGTACCTGATAAACACAGCTTTGACAGCAGAAATACGCATACTTTTTTAACCTGGATTACTGTTTTACTTCGCGGGTAATTTCACTTCGCTGCCACATGCGGCAATATAGATGGGTATAGAAACATGCAACAAACGAAACGTCGCAAATGTCCACTTTCAGTGAAAGGCGCCGATTTGATCGAATCTCAGTGAATTTCCGCTTTTCGCTCATTGCGCACTGTCAGCCGAGGTTAACTGATTGTACTGAGCTTTCCACTTAGACATAAGCTGCTACATTTGGGCTCTGTTAAAGAAAATCTACTTGTAGTTTTTTGACGATATCCACATTCGCCGCAGGGAACGCATAATCGGTTAATTGCGCAAGGTGAGCCCAACGGCCAATCTGCCCCTCAAGATGTGTAGGCTCACCATTGAAGCGTTCTACCAGATGAATATGTAACCGTACACACTTATCCCCATAATCATGTTCTATCTGCATGTAATCATCTACATGAGTAACATCAATGCCGACTTCCTCTTTAAGCTCTCTTATTAGAGCTTGGGCTGGCGTTTCATTTGCTTCCTGTTTACCGCCAGGAAACTCCCACTTACCGCCTTGATGTAAGGCGTCTGCTCGTTTACTGATATATATTTCCTGTCCGCGCTTGATAACACCTACCGCCACATCGACTACTTTCATATTCATTCCATACCGTTACTCAAAAAAAACGGGCTGCTCCCTAAGGGATAGCCCGCTCTTACTGCCTATGGCATTAAGCTTATAGCGTAAATGCTAGCTTAATTTACCATGGCATTGTTTGTATTTTAAACCTGACCCACAAGGACAAGGATCGTTACGGCCGACTTTAGGGCCTTCACGCAGAGCATTGGCGGGGCGAGCAGCAGGTGCCGCTTCTGGCGCTTGCTCAGGTGCTTGTGTCGCACTGGCAGTTTCATGCTCGTATTGTTTAGGCTGGCCATCCGCTTGACGACGTTGCTCTTCTACCGCTTCAACATCAGATTCCGCTTTCACTTGTACTTTACTTAGTACCGTGACCACTTCCACTTTCAATGCTTCAAGCATTTCAGTGAACAGCTCGAACGATTCGCGCTTGTATTCCTGCTTAGGATTTTTCTGGGCATAACCACGCAAGTGAATGCCTTGACGCAGGTGATCCATTGCCGCTAAATGCTCTTTCCAATGGCTATCCAGATTTTGCAACATTACCGCTTTTTCAAACTGGCGAAGCACATCAGGCCCAACAATATCTTCTTTGGCCTTATACCCTTTGGTGACTTCTTCTAGGATACGCTCACGAATTTTCTCTTCGTATAATTTGTCGTCTTCATCAATCCATTGCTGTAATGGAATATCCAATAAAAACTCACTTTTAAAGTGCTCTTCTAGGCCACTGACATTCCACATTTCACTAAGTGATTGAGGTGGAATATATTGACTGATAATACTGTCGACTACGTCAACGCGTATCGCTTCAATAGTTGAGTATATATCGCCTTCGTCTAACAACTCGTTGCGCTGTTCGTAAATCACTTTACGCTGATCATTGGCAACATCGTCAAATTCAAGCAATTGCTTACGCATGTCGAAGTTACGCCCTTCTACTTTGCGTTGTGCATTTTCGATTGCTCGGGTCACCCAAGGGTGCTCAATCGCTTCACCGCGCTCCATACCTAAGCGCTTCATCATGTTGCCCATTTTTTCAGAGGCAAAGATACGCATTAAGGCATCATCAAGTGAAAGGTAGAATCGTGAAGAGCCTGCATCTCCTTGGCGACCAGAACGACCACGCAACTGATTATCGATACGGCGTGATTCATGGCGCTCTGTACCTATGATATGCAAACCGCCCGCTTCAATGACCGCATCATGATCTTTTTGCCATTGCTCTTTAATTTTCTCTACTGTGCCAGGTTTAGGATCTTTAATTCCCTCAACAGCAACTTGCCAGTTGCCACCTAACACTATGTCCGTACCACGACCCGCCATGTTAGTCGCGATCGTTACCGCTCCAGGTTTACCTGCTTGAGCGACAATATCTGCTTCTTGTTCGTGAAACTTGGCGTTAAGTACTTTGTGGGGAATTTTCGCTTTCTTTAGAATCGATGAAATTAATTCGGAGTTTTCGATAGAAACGGTACCCACCAATGTAGGTTGACCACGCTTCACGCAGTCTTTGATGTCTTCTACGATTGCTTCGTATTTTTCTTGTGCCGTCAGGTATATTAAATCAGCCTTATCCTTACGTACCATTGGCTTGTTGGTCGGGATAACAACCGTATCTAAACCGTAAATACTTTGGAACTCAAATGCTTCGGTATCCGCTGTACCCGTCATACCTGCAAGCTTTTCGTAAAGACGGAAGTAATTCTGGAAGGTAATAGAGGCGAGCGTTTGATTCTCGTTTTGAATGTTTACCCCTTCTTTTGCTTCTACCGCTTGGTGTAAGCCTTCAGACCAGCGGCGCCCTTCCATTGTACGGCCTGTATGTTCATCAACGATAACCACGTCATCGCCTTTCACTATGTAATCAACATCACGGCTAAATAATTTGTGCGCACGTAACGCGGCATTGACATGGTGAAGCAAAGAGATATTCGCTGCAGCAAACAGGGATTCGTCTTCCCCTAAAATACCACTGGCTTTAAGGATCTCTTCTACATGAATTTGACCTTTTTCGGTCAAATGTACCTGCTTGCCTTTTTCATCAATGGTGTAATCACCGTCGCCATTCTTGCCTTCTTCGTCTTCTTTATCTTGTAATTCCAACTGAGGGATAATGGTATTAATTTTACGATAAAGCTCTGAACTGTCTTCTGCTTGACCAGAGATAATCAGTGGCGTTCTGGCTTCATCAATTAGGATTGAATCGACTTCATCGATAATGGCGTAATGGAGATCGCGCTGTACACGATCCCCTGGACTAAACGCCATGTTGTCACGCAAGTAATCAAAACCGAATTCGTTGTTAGTACCGTAGGTAATATCCGCTGCATAGGCTTCTTTTTTCTGAGCGTGATTCATCCCTGGAATGTTACAACCAACGGTTAACCCCAAGAATTCAAATAATGGGCGACTACCCTCGGCATCACGACTCGCTAGATAATCATTGACGGTAATAACATGTACACCTTTTCCACTTAGGGCATTTAAATACGCAGGCAAGGTTGAGGTAAGGGTTTTACCTTCACCGGTGCGCATCTCAGCGATTTGCCCTGTGTGTAACACTTGGCCACCAAGCATCTGCACGTCGAAGTGACGCATAGAGAACACGCGTTTACTGGCTTCGCGTACGACAGCAAAAGCTTCAGGCAGCAAACTATCAGTGTCTTCACCGTCCTTTAAGCGCGTTTGAAATTCGCCTGTTTTGGCTTTGAGTTGCTCATCACTAAGCGCCTCATACTCCGCTTCCAACTGGTTAACTTGCTCAGTAATTTTATTTAGTTTTTTTAAAGTTCGGTCATTACGGCTACCAAAAACCTTGGTCAGAATACTCGAAAACATGGATTTACAGCTTCCAATCTAATAAATGAATGACCTTATATCCTTCAAGGGTATAAAAATCATGACTAAAATAAAACAAACTGTTCTGTACTGAACAGCTTGCCAATAAATAACGAAAAATGTTTCGTCGGGCTCATCAAACTGATAGCCCTGTATTAGCTAAACGCGTAAGTAGCTAATCACGGTACACAAATGGCAATGGGTCTTGTGGTTGCCCTTGACGAATAACTTCATAATGTACATGAGCACCAGTTGAACGGCCAGTATTGCCCATTAGCGCAATTGACTGCCCTTTGGTCACCACGTCACCAATTTTCACATTGAGAGACTTATTATGCCCATAACGTGTGACCAAGCCATTACCATGGTCAATTTCTACTAACTCACCATAACCATAGCGGCTTGCCGCCCACGTTACGATGCCTGCACCGGTCGCAATCACCGGCTCACCTTCCGCTCCGGCGAAGTCCAACCCTTTGTGCATTGTGGGCTTACCGGTAAATGGATCAGTTCGAATGCCGTAATAAGATGATAACCAACCGGCTTCAATAGGTCGCCCAGCTAAGGCGCTTTCTTCGGTTATATGGTGACTCATTAGGATAGATTCAAGCGCGCTTAACTGCTTCTCTTTATCTTCTAACTCGTCGAGCATGATTTCGATACGTGAAACCACATTATATTGACTGAGATCATTAGCACTTTGTGGCGTGACCTGTTCAACTTCAGCGGGCTGCGAAAAGCTAAATTCATCAGGGTTTAACTGGGCTTGCTCAACCAACCTAGCCCCTAATGCATTCACACTGACTAAACGACTTTCTGCTTCCGCAAGCTTTTGTAACAACGTCGCTAACCGTTGTTCTGTGCTGTTTTTTAACTTATCAAGCTGGGCTTGCTGTTGATGTAAGCCAGATTGCGCTAACGACAAACGGGCTAAATTCTCGTTGGGTAAATCCGTTGAACGGCTCGAAATTAAAAAGACACCGCATATAGCAATAAAGCACGTCAATACCTGGCGCTTAGTTGGCCGGTAGACGAAACGTGATTTTTTACTGCGATACAGTAGTGTCAGACTCATTATTGAACGGATTCCCAAAAGTTTGGATGCTTTACATCTCTTATGAGGTGCAGTTTAACAAAGGGATCTTGATATACAAAATCAATTCGCTATAAACGAAAAATGCCGCTTAAAGCGGCATTTCAGTATTCATTCGATTTAGTTCGCTAAAATGGGTGATGCAAACCTGATCGGTAGTTCTTCGCTATTATCATAGCTAACGAATTCCCAACAAGCTTGGTTCTGTAATAAAGCGTTAAGCAATTTATTATTTAAACCATGACCTGTCTTATAAGCGACAAGCTCACCAATAATGCTGTGACCGCCTAGGTATAAATCACCGATAGCATCCAAAATCTTATGCTTAAGGAATTCATCACTGTAGCGCAACCCTTCAGGATTCAGCACGCGGTATTCATCCAAAGCAACTGCATTTGCCATGCTACCGCCAAGGGCTAAATTATTCGCGTTCATATACTCTAGATCTTTCATAAAACCAAATGTACGGGCTCGACTAACTTCATCTACATAAGAAGATGAGTCAAAATCTAACACCATATGCTGACGCGTCTGGCTGATCGCAGGGTGATCAAAGTCAATCCGAAAATCCACGCGGAAGCCATCATGAGGTCTTAACTCGGCCCACTTATCGCCATCTTTTACTTTGATCGATTTTTTGATCTTAATGAATTGCTTAGGCGCGTTTAGCTCTTCGATACCAACAGATTGCAATAAGAAAATGAACGGACTAGCGCTACCATCCATAATCGGCAATTCGTCGCTATCGACTTCAACAATAATGTTGTCGATGCCTAAGCCAGCAAGTGCTGAAGCCAAGTGCTCAACGGTGGAAATAGACACACCGTCGGCATTGGTTATACACGTACACAACATCGTGTCACCCACCGCTTCGGCGCGAGCTGGAATATCCGCATGAGGCTCAAGGTCAACGCGGCGAAATACAATACCTGTATTCGCCGGCGCAGGCCGGAGAGTCATAGTGACCTTGTCACCTTTATGCAGACCAATTCCAGTCTCTTGAACAGATTGTTTAATGGTACGTTGTTTAATCATTTTATTTCTTGGCTCTAGTTAACCTAATAAAAAGCGGCACGTATTATATAAATTAATGTGTCTATTGTCAAAATAGTGTCACATTCACTATTTTCAACCCCATTGTACCGTACGCACTGTAAAGTAACGTAAAGCAATACGAAAACACTTAATTTAAATAATTAACAGACCGTTTTTTAGTCAGCTTGCTTACGTAAAAATGCAGGAATATCTAGATATTCAAGATCATTTCCTGAGTCTGTACGCTCTTCATTTACCACAGTACGGCTGCTTTCAGTAGTCACACTGGTTTGCATATTGTCAGTACCATTGGCTTGAATACGTACTTCTTGCTGCTCACTTGGTACGCGCGCTGAACTACGGCTCGATACCAAAGAGATATCAGGCTTACGTTCTGCACCAATACCTGTTGCCACTACGGTTACTCGTAGCTCATCAGACATTTCCATGTCGATAACAGTACCCACAACCACAGTTGCGTTTTCAGAAGCAAATGCTTTAACTGCGTTGCCCACGATTTCAAACTCATCGATAGAAAAGTCAGGGCCAGCTGTGATGTTAACCAAAATACCACGTGCGCCAGACAAGTCGATATCTTCAAGCAACGGACAAGCAATTGCGCCCTCTGATGCCTCTTCAGCACGATCTTCACCTGTTGCGCTGCCACTGCCCATCATCGCAGTACCCATTTCAGACATAACCGTTCTTACGTCGGCGAAATCCACGTTGATTAAACCTGGGCGGGTAATTAGCTCGGCGATACCTTGAACGGCACCGCTTAGAATATCGTTAGCTGCGCTAAATGCTTGTAGTAAAGGTGTGCCTTTACCCATCACTTTTAGTAATTTTTCGTTCGGGATCGTGATCAATGAATCAACGTATTTAGACAACTCTTCAATACCTTGCTCAGCAAAATCAGTACGTTTACGGCCTTCGAATGGGAAAGGCTTGGTCACAACAGCCACGGTCAAAATGCCTAACTCTTTAGCAATTTTTGCTACTTCAGGCGCAGCGCCTGTCCCCGTACCACCACCCATACCAGCGGTGATGAAAACCATGTCGGCACCTTCAAGAGATTGGCGAATGGTTTCGCGATCTTCTTCTGCTGCTTCACGGCCAATATTAGGGTTAGCTCCTGCTCCTAAACCCTTGGTTACACCAGAACCAATTTGCAAGGTTACGTTGGCAGACGAGCTACGTAGGACTTGCGCATCAGTATTGATAGCAATAAATTCAACGCCTTCAATGCACTGTGAAACCATGTGTTCGATAGCGTTACCGCCACCACCGCCGACGCCAATAACTTTAATGACGGCTTCTTCACTATGACTATCCATTAATTCAAACATATTTACTCTCCGGTTTTTGCGCTAAGACATGCAAACAAAATAGTCTGCGGCCTATAGTTTTTTAAGTTCATCTAAAAGCAGGTTTAAAACTCACCCTTAAACCAACTTTGAATTCGTTCCCAAACGCCTTCTGACGATTTGGTTTTTGCAGCTGTTTTGGCTGCTACGTGTTCTTTGCCGTATTGCAATAACCCGATTGCTGTAGCAAACGTTGGGTCTTCCACATATTCCGACAACCCTTTTATGGATAAGGGCTCACCTACTCTTACAGGCATTTGAAAAATTTCTTCAGCGAATTCAATCGCTCCTTCCATTTTGGCCGTGCCACCTGTTAACACGATCCCCGCTGCAATTTGCTCTTCAAAGCCACTGCTGCGTATCTCTTTTTGTACCAATTCAAATAACTCTTGATACCTAGGCTCAATCACTTCTGCCAGCGTGTGGCGCGACATAGCGCGAGATGGTCTACCGCCTACGCTATGCACCTCAATGTTTTCCTCCATGCTAACCATGTCTTTTAGGGCACAGGCATAGTTAATTTTGATGTCTTCTGCGTGGCTAATTGGCGTACGGAAAATTTTCGCAATATCGCTAGTAATTTGATTGCCCGCCACAGGCACGACTGCGGTGTGCCTAATGGCCCCGTCAGTATAAATAACGATATCGATCGTCCCGCCACCTATGTCCACAACACATACGCCGAGTTCTTTTTCATCATCAGTCAATACTGCATAGCTTGAGGCTAACGATGAAAAAATCAGTTGATCTGTGGTCAAATCGCAACGTTCTACGCATTTGACTAAATTCTTCGCCATATCATCAGCACAGGTAATTATGTGTGCTTGCGCTTCCATACGAACACCTGACATACCAATCGGGTTTTTAATACCTTCTTGCACGTCAATAGTAAATTCTTGCGGTAATACATGCAGCAAGCGACGCTCGGCGGCAATCGGCACGGAACGCGCGGCATGAATCACGTTATCAACGTCTTCCTGGGTCACTTCTTTGTTATTAATGGGCACCATACCGCTTTCATTTTGGCACTGTACGTGTCGCCCTGAAATCGACATAAATACCGACGACACGCGGCAATCGGCCATTAACTCCATTTCGCTCATGGCGCGCTGCACTGACTGAACGACAAGGTTCAGATCATTCACACCGCCTTTGTCCATCCCTTTCGCTGGGTGACTACCGACACCAATCACACTGATCCCACCATCGTCGAGTAACTCACCTACGACGGCTTTTACCATGCTGGTACCAATGTCTAAGCCTACAATTAGCTTTCTATCTGTAACTTTAGACATACTGTGCTGCTCTCACTTTCATTAGCTCTCTTGTGAAGGTTGCTCAGGGGATTTCCATCCCACGGCTAAACCTGTGTCATAGCGTAAATCAACATAATCCACGGCTTTTTCATTTTTCTTGAGCAAAGGATACAAATCGATAAATCGTTGTAACCTCGCTATGTATTCATTGCGACCTAAATTCAAACTGATGCCATTGACCAGTTTTAAATGCCAAGCAAATCGCTCACTTAAAAACAATTCATCGATGCTCATTCCAGCACTGACCAAAAGCGCCTGCATTGAGTTATAACCGTCAAGCGCGGTATGTTCGCTGCCCCCAGGGCCAAACAAACTAGGCAATTGTGGAGGTGTCATTCCTTTGGCAACTGCCCCCTCAAACGCATCTCCGTATTGATTGAGAATCAGATCATCGTTCCACCTTGCTGCTGGTGTCTGTTCTAAAACATAAATTTTCAAACTATTCGGCCAACGCTTACGAATAGATGCACGAAAAACCCATGGCAACTGCTCAATATCTTGGTGTGCTTGCTCTACATTGAGTTCAAAAAAACTACCAGGTTGTGTTTTACGTATCAGAGTTTCAACATCATTTTGACTCACAAAGCGCAAATCCCCGGATAAAGCTATTTCTCGTACCGGTGATTTTTGTTCATCTTCGGCCCAGCTTTTTATCGCCCAAGCGCCATACACAATGCCAGCGAGCAATATCAGCAAAAACGCCATTCCACCGATAAATCGGAAGTTAGGCTTAGCTTTATCTGTCATCGCTTCGCTGGTCATTTCGCTTAACCTGCCGTCGCTAACACAGCAAGTGATAACTGCGCAAAGCTTAAACCAGCTTGCTTAGCAGCTAATGGCACCAAACTCTTTTCTGTCATGCCGGGAACCGTATTGGCTTCAAGCAAATAAAACTGACCTTGTGCGTCTTGCATAAAATCAATTCTTCCCCACCCTGAACCCGCAACAGCATCAAAGGCGTTCAATGCCAATTGTGCTAAATCAGTTTCCTGCTCATCAGATAAACCACTAGGGCAAAAATATTGCGTCGAATTCGACTGATACTTTGCTTCGTAATCGTAAAAATCTCGTGGAGTCGACATGCTGATTGAGGGCAACGCTATGCCATTCAATAGGCTAACGGTATACTCTGAACCTTGGATGAATTGTTCCAACAAAACCTTATCGTCATACTCAAAAGCCTGTTGAATTGCTGCAGAGAGTTGATGCGCATTTGAAACCTTGGCCATGCCTATGCTCGAACCTTCTTGCGCGGGCTTAACCATAACCAGATCCCCTAAGCGGGTCATTATATCCCCGCAGTTCGCTGCATTAAAGTCTCTTTTGTCAGCAATTTCGTAATTGGCAGTAGGTAACCCTAAGCTTTGCCAAACTTGCTTACTGCGTATTTTATCCATGCATAAGGCTGAACCCAACACACCTGTGCCGGTGTAAGGCATATTCATTTGCTGCAAAGCTCCCTGAAGCGAGCCATCTTCACCACCTCGGCCATGTAACATAATCAGTACGCGGTCAAACTTTTGCTCCACTAATTCATGTAACTGACGATCTGCAGGGTCAAAACCATGGGCGTTCACCCCCGCCCCGACTAGTGCATTGAGTACCGCTTGACCTGAGCGCAATGACACCGCTCGCTCAGCAGAGCGACCGCCGAACATAACGGCGACTTTTCCAAAGTCAGCTGGGTCTTTGTTATCCATTGCGGTTACGTTTCTTGAATTTGTGTTTGTTGCCTTGATTGATGTCACTTCGACCACCCTTCACGTAGCGCGCTTTTCGCTAATTTCATATCTTGCAGTTGTTTGGCAATTTGCCCGATATTGCCCGCACCTTGGGTCAGCAAAATATCTTGGTCAGTTAAATTATCTGCCAGCAATTTAGGTAGTTCGTTTTTATCTGCGACATATATGGGCTCAAGTTGGCCGCGCTGACGAATACTTCGACACAAGGACTTACTGTCTGCACCGTCAATTTTCTCTTCACCAGCAGAGTAAACATCAAGCAATAGCAGCACATCGACCTGAGACAACACGCGCACAAAATCTTCATACAAATCTCGCGTGCGAGAATAACGATGTGGCTGGTAAGCCATGACTAATCTTCTGTCCGGCCAATTATTACGTGCAACGGCGATAGTCGCTTCCACTTCAGTAGGGTGATGACCGTAATCATCCACTAACAATACATCACCGTCACCGGTGGCAAATTCACCTAGCATTTCAAAGCGTCGACCAATGCCTGAGAAATTCGCTAATGCTGCTTTGATCGCTGAATCAGCGATATTTTCATCGGTTGCGACCGCGATTGCAGCCAATGAGTTAAGCACGTTGTGCTTGCCCGGCGCGTTAACAGTCACCTGTATATCGTCATGATCTTTACGTATTAAGGTAAATTCGCTTTGATTGAACCTATGCTTAACATTAGTTGCGCGCACATCTGCGTTTTCGCTGTAACCATACGTCAGGTACTTACGCTTTATCCGCGGTAGTAACTCAGTAATGACTGGATCGTCAATGCATAGCACGGCTAAGCCGTAAAACGGCAAATTGTGCAAAAAGTCTATGTAGGTGTCTTGCATCTTATCGAAATCACCTTGGTAGGTTTCCATGTGATCCGGTTCGATATTAGTGACAACAGACACCATAGGCTGTAGGTGCACGAACGACGCATCGCTTTCATCCGCTTCGGCAATTAAATACTGGCTTGAACCCAGTCTTGCATTGGTGCCAGCACTATTGAGTAAGCCACCGATCACAAACGTAGGATCAAGCTCTGCTTGTGCAAAGATAGTCGCAATCAAACTCGTGGTGGTCGTTTTGCCGTGTGTTCCGGCAATGGCGATACCATGCCTAAAACGCATCAACTCAGCTAGCATTTCTGCTCTGCGAATAACAGGAATACGCATTTCGTTTGCTGCGTTTACCTCTGGATTGGTTGGGTCAATCGCACTGGATACCACGACCACATTGGCTTGTTCGACGTTTGACGCCTGATGACCAAAGAAAATAGTCGCCCCTAAGCCCGCTAAACGGTTGGTCATACCATTGGCTTGGCGATCAGAACCTGATACTTGATACCCTTCATTTAATAACACTTCGGCAATGCCACCCATGCCTGCACCGCCTATACCCACAAAGTGAATATTCTTAATTCGGCGCATTTCTGGCACATGGTAATGAATTTTATCGGGTGCGATCATTGCGCTTTCTCCACTAACAACTGGCAGCAATGAGTGACTCGTTGGACTGCATCTAATTTCGCTAAGGCACGGGCCTTGTTGCCCATAGCCACTAGCATGTTCGGTTGTGCAAGGCAGTTTTCTAACAAAGGGGTTAGTCCGCCATTGACTAGTTCATTTTGCGCTAGCAAATAGCCCGCTTCTTGCTCGACTAACGTTTGCGCATTCTTGGTTTGATGATCGTCCACCGCATGAGGTAAAGGTACAAAAATAGCCGCCACACCTGCTGCAGATACTTCGGCAACGGTTAAGGCACCAGCCCGACATATAACGAGATCTGCCCATTGATAGGCTTGGGGCATATCGTCAACAAATTCGGTTACTTGCCATGTTTCGCGTTCGCCAAATTGGCTCTTGTATAATTCAATGACTGAGGCCAAATGCCCCTTACCGCATTGATGGCGTACCATAACATTATCGTGTTTCGCCAACGCTAGAGGTACATTTTCATTTAATGCCTTAGCGCCTAAGCTTCCACCTAGAATAAGAATATTTAATCGGCCATGAGTAGCAGAGACCTGCTTGGGCGGGATATCGGCAAAACCAGCTCGCACTGGATTACCCACCCACTGATATTTATCAGTTAGGTTGGTATCTTGTTCAGTAGCGCTTGCTTTTTTCTGGGCATCAAATGTGTCAGCAAAACCGGTCAGCACTTTATTCGCGATGCGAGCTAACAAGCGATTAGTCATGCCTGGCGCAGCATTTTGTTCGTGCAATATCAGAGGTTTGCCCATCAACCAAGCCGCTACGCCACCTGGGCCACTAGCAAAGCCACCCATACCTATCACTACATCAGGCTTGACTTGTTTAATTACGCGTCTTGCTTGCAAAACCGCTTTAACAATTTTGAATGGCGCTACGAGCAATCGAACAAGTCCATTTCCGCGCACACCGGCAATATCAATAAAACTGATATCAAACCCGGCTTTTGGCACCAGTTCAGCTTCCATCCGCTGGGCAGTACCTAACCAATGGATATGCCAATTTTGCTCTTGTAAGGCTTGCGCTACGGCTAAACCAGGGAACACGTGACCACCTGTGCCACCGGCCATTACTAGCAAGGTATTCGTCATGGTAGAATCAATCACAGTCGGATTAGACATTGTTGTCATCCTCCTGCTCATTAGCCGCTGTGCGTCTACTGCGCTTATTCGCTGTTTTACCTTGATGATTATCCGCATATGAAGCTGAATCATCATGAGCAAAATCATCCATGAATGCATTCATTTCTTGTTCTTCATCGACAACGGCGTACGCCACATCATCAAGAACCGTAGATACTTTTTTCTTACCTGCGCTACTGGTAGTTTTGGCTTTGCTTTTACTTTTCTCGCGATTGGGCTTTGCTTTACCACCACGGTTAATAGCTTGAATACCTTCTACGCGCATTTCAAAGTCGATACGCACCAATAATCCAACGGCTGCGGCCATAATAATCAAACTTGAGCCACCGTAACTCAGCAGTGGAAAAGTCAGCCCTTTGGTAGGTAAAATACCTGCGCTTGCCCCAACGTTGACCGCGGTTTGAAAGCTAAACCAAATACCGATGGAGTAAGCAAGATAGGCATCAAACGGACGCTCATTCTGCAGCGCTTTGCTGCCCATTTTCATGGCTTTAAGGACTATGCCTAGCATTAGAGCGAGTACTGTCAGTACGCCGGCAAAACCAAGCTCTTCCGCTAAAATAGCCATAATAAAATCGGTGTGCGCTTCTGGTAAATATTCCAGTTTTTGTAAGCTGTTACCTAGCCCCTGACCAAATAGATCGCCGCGACCATAGGCCATTAGTGATTGTGTTAACTGATAACCACTGCCGAAAGGGTCAGCCCAAGGGTCTAAAAACGACGTAATCCGCTTCATGCGGTATTCTTCGAACATAATTAAAAAGGTTACGGCAGCACCGCCAGCGAACGCCAAACCAAAGAACTGCCACAATTTAGCCCCCGCTAAAAATAACAAGCCTATGGTGGTACATAGCATCACAACCACGGTGCCTAAATCTGGTTGCATTAGTAATAAAAATGCAAAGGCAAAGAACACCACCAGGGGTTTAGCAAACCCTTTAATATTTTCAGTCACTTCTTCGTAGCGCCTGACCAAATATCCCGCTAAATAACAGAAGAAGAAAAGCTTGGCAGGTTCAGCAGCCTGAATGGTTATTGGGCCTATTGCTAACCAGCGAGTACTGCCGTTAACACTGCGCCCTACCAATAGCACAGCAACGAGTAACGCGAGTCCCAACAACAATAACCACGCATTGCTAGTGCGCCACCACTGCATCGGAATTTGCATAACTGCTAATGCTGCGCCAATGGCTAAGGTTAAATAAATCCCGTGGCGAATAGCAAAATGAAACGGGTTGTCAAACAAACGTGACGCGACGGGCATGGATGCAGAAGTCACAATCACCAAACCAATAGCCATCAACGACAGGGCGAGTAAAATTAAACTCACATCATAAGGCCGCACAACCGCAGGTGCTGCATCATGACGCTGAGCAAACATGGCGCGAAGGGGCGTAACAAATGTTGACGTATTCATCGCTGACCACCTTGTTTAGATACAAGGTTATTCACTGCTTGCTCGAATAGCTCTCCGCGCTGTTGATAATTTTTAAACATATCTAAGCTAGCACAGGCTGGCGAGAGCAATACTGTACTGTCTTTACTGGCCAGACTTGCGGCCAATTGAACAGCGTCTTCTAAATTTACCACTTGATGACTGCTTGGCTTTAATTTGGCTAATTTGGGGCCGTCTTTGCCTAAGGTAATCAGTTCACTCACTTGATGGTTAAAACGATCTTCCAATGGGCTGAAATCTGCGCCTTTCCCGTCGCCACCAGCAATTAAGATCAATTTGCCTTTGCAGGTAGGCGCAAGCCCATCAATCGCAGCAATTGTTGCACCGACATTGGTGGCTTTTGAGTCATTGATCCAGCGGACATTGCTGCTCATAGCAACGGTTTGGCAACGATGTGCTAAACCAGCAAAGTTCATCGCCGCCGATTTGATCGCCTCTAGCTCAATGCCTGCCAGCATCGTCATTGCTGTGGCGGCTTGTATGTTAAGCATGTTGTGCTCGCCCACCAGCATACATGCTTGGCTATCAAGATACGGTTTACCGTCGAGCAGCAATTGAGCTGTGTCTTTGTCCCAGCTTAACCCCCTCTCGCTACTGCTTAACCCAAACATAACGTCCGGATTAATTGTCATGGGCCATGTAGCCGCATCATCGCGATTGCACACACTAAAACGTGCATCTTTGTATATACGTAACTTAGCACGCTGGTAACTCAACATGTCGCCATGCCGGTCTAAGTGATCGTCGCTAAGATTCAACATGCACGCGACCAAAGGGCGTAACGTGTGGGTGCTTTCAAGTTGAAAACTAGATAGCTCAAGAACAATGACATCTGCGTCTTTTTCTAGAAGTTCAAGAGCCGGAGTACCGATATTGCCCCCGAGTAAGGCCTTTTTTCCCCCCGCTATACACATCTCATAGGCAAGTGTCGCGACGGTGGATTTACCATTTGAACCGGTCACCGCTAATACGGGTGTGTTATTGAACATAGCGAAGAGCTCGATATCCCCAACAACTTGCACTCCCGCTTCGATAGCGTCTTGAATAGCGGCTGTTTGTAGACTCAGCCCAGGGCTTACGACCAACATATCAGCACTGCACAAGCGTGTGCTATCAAGCTCTCCTAAGAATACCGGCGCATCCACACTGACATTGAGATCAGCACGTGTATCCATAGCGCTTACGTTGGCACCTTTAGCCAGTAAAAACGTCACGCAGGACAAACCGGTCAAACCGAGTCCGACAACGATGATGTTTTTGTTTGCTAATGGATTTGCAGCCATGTAAACCAAATACCTTTAACGTAACTTCAAGGTGGCTAAGCCAACCAAGACTAAAATGATCGAAATGATCCAGAAACGCACAATAACGCGAGGCTCTGGCCAGCCTTTTAATTCATAGTGATGATGGATTGGCGCCATACGGAATATACGTTGGCCACGTAACTTGAATGACCCAACCTGTAAAATAACCGACAAGGTTTCCATCACGAACACACCGCCCATGATCACCAATACAATTTCTTGACGAACTAACACGGCAATAACACCCAGCGTTCCACCTAATGCCAATGACCCTACGTCACCCATAAACACCATTGCTGGGTATGTGTTGAACCACAAGAAGCCTAAGCCCGCCCCCACAATGGCAGTACATACAATCACCAACTCACTGGTTAAGGGTAAATAGGGAATATTCAGGTAAGCCGAAAAGTTAATGTTGCCTGTGGTATAGGCAAAAATGGCAAACGCACCTGCCACCAAGACCGTTGGTACAATCGCTAAGCCATCTAAACCATCGGTAAGGTTTACCGCATTGCTGGTACCGACAATGACGAAGTACGTCATGAGTATAAATAGCAGCCCCATTTGAGGCATGACATCTTTGAAAAATGGCACCAATAGGGCCGTTTCAGCAGGGTCTTGTTGGCTCGCGTATAAATATAAAGCGACAGCAATGGCAATCACTGATTGCCAAAAGTATTTCCAGCGAGCAATCAATCCTTTGGGATCTTTGCGTACGACCTTACGATAGTCATCAATAAAACCAATAATGCCATACCCCACAACCACGCTTAATGTGACCCAAACGTAACGGTTGGTTAAATCTGCCCATAGCAACACACTGACTACAATGGCCGCCAAAATAAGTAAGCCACCCATGGTTGGTGTACCTGACTTCGCAAGATGAGATTGCGGGCCATCATCACGCACGGTTTGGCCAATCTGCATGGTCTGCAGCCAGCGGATCATGCGCGGACCAATCAGCACCGCAATCAATAGCGCGGTTAACGTGCTTAAAATGGCACGCAAGGTCAGATACGAGAATACTCGAAAACTAGGCTCGAACTGTTGTAGCCAATCGGCCAATAGCATTAGCATGCAATTAGCTCCCTAAAGCGTTCAAACTTTCCCACGGGGGATGCCTCCAAAGCTTCAACAACCAACTCCATACGGGCACTACGGGAGCCCTTCACTAAAATACTGATATCACGTTTCTCCGTTGCTAAATTCTCGGCTAGCGCCGCGACTAGTTTGTCTTTATCACTAAAATGGTATCCGCTTTTTTGATATACATCGCTGGCACTTTGACTGAGCACACCCAAAGTGTATAAATCGTCGACGCCCTTTTCTTTGGCGTATTCACCCACTTGTTGATGATAAAAGCGCGCTCGCTCCCCCAGCTCTGCCATATCACCCAGCACTAAAACTTTTCGACCAGCGAAACTGCCCAGTAAATCGATAGCAGCATTGACTGACGCCACATTGGCGTTATAGGTATCATCAAGTACTTTAACCTGCCCACTTAGCTGCTTAACCTGCAAGCGGCCGCTGACTTGCGCCATATATTGAAGCCCATCTTGCACGTCTTGTAAGTTAGCACCTACTTCGATAGCTAAGGCAGCAGATACAAGGGCATTACTAACATTGTGAATACCAGGTAGGGGTAATGAAATAGACACTTTCCCCAGCGGTGTAACCATCAAAAAATCGGCACAACCGTTTAACCCCAAAACCACATCTTGGGCGTAATAATCTACTTCATCTTTAGTGGAAAACGCTTGATTGCGTAGGTGCTCATACTTGCCATGCCAAAACGCATAAAATTGACTGTCGGCATTAAAAATGGCTAAGCCATCTTTGCCTAGGCCTTTGAATATCTCACTTTTGGCGCGAGCTACGCCTAACAGGCTACCAAAACCTTCTAGGTGTGCAGCGGCAGCGTTCACAATCGTAGCCACATCAGGTTTTACTAACTCGGTTGTATAGGCTATTTCGCCAAGATGATTTGCGCCAAGCTCCACGACAGCAAACTCGTGATCAGCTTCTAAACGCAGCAAGGTAAGAGGCACGCCAATATCATTGTTAAAGTTGCCCTTGGTGGCCAATACTTTTCCTCGGCGCGACAAAATGGCCGCTACCATTTCTTTGACTGTGGTTTTGCCACTGCTACCAGTGATTGCTACTGTTTTAGGTGCCACCTCACGCTTAATGGCTTGGCCTAAACGGCCTAGCGCCTCTTTGGTATCACTAACCAATATCTGTGCAAGCTCCGTGTCAACCTTTCGACTTACTATTGCCGCCACAGCGCCACCTTGCTGCGCTTTATCAATGAACTTATGCCCATCAAAATTGGGGCCACTCAAAGCAATAAATAAATCGTCCGGGTTGATTTGACGTGTGTCAGTACTCACGCCTTGAATGATGGCGTTAGCAGCTATGCTATTTTCACTGCGAATTAGCTCGCCCTGCACTTGCTGTGCTATCCACGTCAATGACACCGGGATCATGTGATATTCCTCTCAAACATTTGTTTTACGTATTCGCGTTCATTGTAAGCAACTGTCTCGCTGCCAATAATTTGGTAATCTTCGTGACCTTTACCCGCCACTAATATGATGTCTTGTGGGGTGGCCTGAGCAACAGCCATCGCGATAGCTCGTTTACGATCGAGCTCTACCTGGATTTTTTCAGGGTGAATACAGCCCGCTAAAATATCGCTGACAATAGCATTAGGGTCTTCTGAACGATTGTTATCATTGGTAATCATTACCACATCAGCACAGGTTTCAGCTGCCTCGCCCATTAAGGAGCGTTTGCCTTTGTCGCGATCGCCACCGCAACCAAAAATAACGAATAAGCGACCTTCACTGTGCTGACGTAGCGCCAGCAATGCTTGTTTAAGGGCATCAGGGGTATGGGCGTAATCCACCACCACTGTGGGGGACGTTTCATCACTGAAGCGCTCCATCCGCCCAGCAACAGGCACGAGTTGGCGGGCCACAGTAGCGATGTCAGTTAATCCTTTACCTAAACATAGCTGTGACGCTATTGCCGCTAACGCATTGAAGATATTGAAACGCCCAAATAACCTTAACTGTATTTCGCATTCCCCCCATGACGACACCAAGGAAAAACGACACCCCTGACTGCTGTATTCAACATCTTTAGCTAGGCACACTTGGTGCGCATCAGTCAAAAGTAAACTTTCATCATCCATCCCGTAAACCACAGGTGTAACAGAGTGCGGTAACTGCGCTAGCCATTGCTTGCTTTCAACTTCATTACCGTTTAAAACCGCAAATTTGAGCTCAGGTTGAGCTAAAATCTCACGCTTTGCTTGCGCGTAAGCCTGCATCGTTCCGTGATAATCTAAATGGTCGCGGGTAAGATTTGTAAACACAGCCACGTCCATTTTAAGGGCCGCAACGCGTTTTTGTACCAAGGCGTGTGATGACACTTCTAAGGCAACTTGCTTGACATTATCTTGTGCAAATTGCGCCATCAGCTTATGCATAGTAATAGCATCAGGTGTGGTATTGATGGTTTCACCGAAAGATGCACATTCTCCTGCGCGACTTATCACGCCTGAACCTAAAGTACCGATTGAAGCTGAACGTTTATCGAGTAAAGCGGCCAATTGACTAGTCAATTGTACGGTCGAAGTTTTGCCATTGGTGCCCGTGACACCGATAATTAGCATTTCGGTTGCAGGATATTTGTAAAACGCGGCAGCGAGTGCTGACAACTGAGCTGATAAGTTGAAAAAGCTAATAATCAACGATTGCTCGCGCATACTCGTTTGCCCGTGCTCTTGTTGAGTGTCGCACTCGGCAATGATGACTTTCGCACCAAGGCTAACCGCTTGCGGTATAAAATCGCGTCCGTCTCGTACATGCCCTTTAAGCGCGACAAACGCACTATGAATAGCGACTTCACGACTATCAAGCACCAAAGATTCAACCATGATATCAGCGGTTTCAATGCCAAACTTAGCTAACAAAGGCTGAATGCTTTGCGTCGTATTAAGTTGAACGTTTTGCTTAACCTGCATTTGAATCTCCCCTAATTGCAGCCAGAGAAGACACGGTTTTGTCGTCAGGGGGAACGTTTAACATTTGCAAACTATTGGACATGATTTTTGAAAACACAGGAGCAGCTGTATCCCCAGCGTAATATAAATCGCCTCTAGGCTCATTGATAAGCACTACCACGGCTAGCTGCGGGTCTGAAACCGGTGCCACGCCGGCAAAAATACTCACGTACTCTTCGCCGTAGCCACCCGCCACAGCTTTACGGCTGGTACCTGTTTTACCCGCGACTCGATAGCCGGGAACACGGGCTTTAGTGCCTGAGCCACCTTCATTGACCACACTTTCCATCATGGTCAGCACTTCATGAGCGATATCTTCACTCAATACACGCTCTTCTGGCGCTTTCTGTTCGCTTTTAATAATACTCAATGGGCGCTTAATCCCGCCACTGCCAAGTGTACTGTACATTCGAGCCAGCTGCGCTGTGGTAACAGATAGACCATATCCAAATGATAATGTTGAGAGTTCAAACTCTGACCAACGGCTGCGATCGTGAAAAATACCACTACTCTCACCAATAAGATTCGAGCCTGTGTCACTCATTAATCCCATGTTGTAATACTGATCGATGAGAAATTGCTTGGGAACTGATAAGGCCAGTTTTGATGTGCCCATATTGCTAGATTTGCGAATAATGCCGGTTAAATCTAACTCTCCATAATTACGCGAGTCTCGCACCATACTCCCACCGACCCGCATCCAACCTGGGGAAGTATCGATAACGCTGTCCATTTCAACTGAACCAAACTCTAAGGCACTTAATACTGCGATAGGCTTAATAGAAGAACCGGGTTCAAAAGCATCAGTAATCGCGCGATTACGAATTCTATGCCCTGAGACACCACTACGATTGTTAGGGTTATAAGACGGGTTGTTGACCATGGCCAATATCTCACCCGTTTGCACATCGACAACCACGGCAGAAGCAGATGTGGCTTTGTAATATTGCACCGCTTTTTTCAGTTCTTTATAAGCAAATGCCTGAATGCGCTGATCGATAGTAAGTTGAATATCGCGCGGTTCTTCACCTGCCTCTTGCTCTAGAATTTCGACCTGGCGTCCCTTGGCATCGCGGCGGATTTTACGACTGCCAGGTGAGCCTTTCAGCCACTGGTTGTAGAGTTTCTCGATTCCCTCAATGCCTTGGTCGTCAACATTGGTAAACCCTATCAGTTGCGCTGATACCTCCCCTGTAGGGTAATACCGACGAGACTCGTCACGCAGATATACACCGTTAATAGACAACTGATCCACATAATCAGCCATCGCAGGTGAAACCTGACGCTGAATATATACAAAACGTTTTTTGGGGTTTTTAACCCGAGAAACCAATTTGTCGTAGTCTTGGCCTAACACATCAGCTAGCGCTTGCCAGCGACGTTTGTCATTCAATGAGCCATTTTCCACTATGGTTTTAGGGTCTGCCCAGATAGCACGAACGGGAACACTGACCGCAAGATTTTGGCCATTTCTGTCGGTAATAAGCCCGCGATGAACTGGCATATTTTGCGTGCGTAATGTGCGGTTATCCCCTTGCTGTATCAGCAAGTCAGGGTCGATTACCTGAATATAAACCGCCCGCGCTGATAGCCCAACAAACACCAACATAATGACGCAGATCACAAGCAAGTAACGCCAATGCAAAGCAGTAGGCGCGACATTTTGTTTCGCTTGTTGGTTGCGTTTTTTGTTGCTGACTCGGCTCATTTTATTCTCACCACCACTTCTTCTTCAGCTTGGGGGCGACGCATATCTAATTGCTTAGATACAAGGTTTTCAATTCGATTGTGCTCGGTTAACGCGCTTTGCTCTAAGATCAGATTGCGCCACTCCACATCAAGCAAATCTTTCTTTTGCATTAAGCGCTCCAGGGCGATAGATGCTTGACGATTATGGTGCGCGCTTAGGATCACCGCCCCTGCACTAACCAACAGTGACAAAAACAACAAAACCCGCACGGGATGGCGGGCTAGGTCGGCAAGTAAAAAACCGACAAGTTTGAAGTTAGTCTCTTGGGTACTCATAGTTTTTCGGCCACCCTAAGTACAGAGCTACGGGCACGTACGTTGCGCGAGAGTTCTTCAGGAGATGGCTTAATTGCTTTGCCGATCGCTTTTAAGGCTTTATGAGAATCAATTTCTGACTGCATGATGGGTAAGCCATGAGGCACTTGCAAACCACGACTTTGTTCACGAATAAAGCGCTTAACTAATCTGTCTTCCAGCGAATGAAAGCTAATCACAGACAAACGGCCACCTGAATTCAAACTATTCAGCGCGGATTTTAATCCTGTGCGGATCTCATCTAACTCACTGTTGATATAAATGCGGATCCCTTGGAAACTGCGGGTGGCTGGGTGCTTAAATTTGTCTTTAACCGGCACAGCAATATCGATGATTTCAGCCAGCTGAGCCGTTGTGGTAATAGGCACTTGTTGGCGAGCATTTACGATGCCATGGGCGATCCGCTTGCCAAATTTCTCTTCGCCGAACTCTTTGATGACCTGCGCAATATCTTGTTCTTCTGCATGGGCTAACCACTGAGCCGCGCTTTGTCCTTTCGTCGGGTTCATACGCATATCCAACGGCCCTTCGCGCATGAAGCTAAAGCCGCGCTCTGGTTCATCTAGCTGAGGTGATGAGACGCCTAAGTCCATCAGAATGCCATCGACTCTTCCATGCAATTCAAGGGAGGTGAGAACGTCTTCCATCTCAGAAAAGTTACAGTGATGAATACTAAAACGTGGGTCGTCAGCAAGCACTTTCGCCGCTTCAATAGCAGATGGGTCGCGATCAAGTGCAATTAAACGCCCTTTGTCTGACAATTGCGTCAATATTTGCTTGCTATGGCCGCCTCTGCCGAATGTAGCATCTAAGTAGACCCCATCAGGCTTGATACTTAAGCCCTCAAGAGATTCTTGCAGAAGTACAGATAAGTGTGATGTTTGCGTAGTCATTAGAGTGAGAAGTCCTGCAAGCGCTCAGTTAATTCAAAGGCTGCTTCTTGCTCAGTCGCAACATCTTGTTGTATTTGTTGTTGCCAGACACTGTGATCCCAAATTTCGAATTTGTTCAACTGGCCAACCAACATAATTTGTTTATCTAAATGAGCATGCTCACGCAATGGCGCAGTCAGTAAGAAACGACCGCTTTTATCCATCTCGCCTTCCGTCGCATAACCGAGCAACAAACGCTGTAATCTGCGTTCGTGAGGGTTCATACTCGATAAGCGAGACAGTTTAAGCTCGATTTCTTCCCATTCAGCCAGTGGGTAAAGCAACAAACAAGGTTGCTGGGTATCAATAGTACACACCAGTTGGCCCTGACAATCATCCAGCAAAGACTGACGATACTTCGTGGGTATCGTTACACGTCCTTTTA